>UQWG01000003.1 GCA_900544645.1 uncultured Collinsella sp. | reverse complement strand
GAGCACACGGTTCATACCCGTGGCGTCACTGGTTCGAATCCAGTCACCGCTACCATAGGTAACACGGTGGCTTCTCAATAGTATGTTGAGAGGCCACTATGGTATAAAGGCAAAGTCCCGTCCGGGGACGACCTGTTAAGAGGAGGGCTTTATGGCCAAAGAGAAGTTTGAGCGCACTAAGCCGCATGTTAACATCGGCACCATTGGTCACGTCGACCACGGCAAGACCACGCTGACCGCTGCCATCACCAAGGTTCTCTCCGAGACCGAGGGCTGCAAGGCTGACTTCACTGCGTTCGAGAACATCGACAAGGCTCCCGAGGAGCGCGAGCGCGGCATCACGATCTCCGTCTCCCACGTCGAGTACGAGACTGCTGCCCGTCACTACGCTCACGTTGACTGCCCGGGCCACGCTGACTACGTCAAGAACATGATCTCCGGTGCTGCTCAGATGGACGGCGCTATCCTGGTCATCGCCGCTACCGACGGCCCCATGGCTCAGACCCGCGAGCACATCCTGCTCGCCCGTCAGGTCGGCGTTCCCTACATCGTCGTCTTCCTGAACAAGTGCGACATGGTCGACGATGACGAGCTCATCGACCTCGTCGAGATGGAGACCCGTGAGCTCCTCTCCGAGTACGATTTCCCCGGCGATGACATCCCCGTCATCCGTGGTTCCGCTCTGGGCGCTCTCGAGGGCGACGCCAAGTGGATGGACGCCATTCGCGAGCTCATGAAGGCCGTCGACGAGTACATCCCGACGCCTGCTCGTAACAACGACCTCCCGTTCCTGATGGCCGTTGAGGACGTTATGACCATCTCCGGCCGTGGTACCGTTGCTACTGGCCGTGTCGAGCGCGGTGAGCTCAAGCTCAACGAGCCCGTCGAGATCGTCGGCATCAAGGATACCCAGAACACCGTCGTTACCGGTATCGAGATGTTCCGTAAGTCCATGGACTTCTGCGAGGCTGGCGACAACGTCGGTCTGCTGCTCCGCGGCATCAAGCGTGAGGACATCGAGCGCGGCCAGGTTCTCTGCAAGCCCGGTTCGGTTACCCCGCACACCAAGTTCACCGGCGAGATCTACGTTCTGACCAAGGAGGAGGGCGGCCGTCACACCCCGTTCTTCGATGGTTATCGTCCTCAGTTCTACTTCCGTACCACCGACGTTACCGGTACGGTCAAGCTCCCCGAGGGCACCGAGATGGCTATGCCTGGTGACCACATCACCATCGAGGGCGACCTCATCCACCCGATCGCCATGGAGGAGGGCCTGCGCTTCGCTATCCGCGAGGGTGGCCACACCGTCGGTTCGGGCATCGTCTCCACGATCATTGAGTAAATTAGCTCTTTGATATAGCTGACTTAGAGAACCCGGCACTTATATGGGTGCCGGGTTCTTTTCTGCAATGGATATTGAGCCGTTGCTGGTGTCGAGAGGATCGATAATGGTCCTGGATGCACCGTCGATTAGCTCTCGATGGATTCATTGATGTGTTCCAAATATGAATGGATCCACCGAGAACCAATTGACTCGAGGTTTTCATTGACAGCACTTACGTGGAGCTGATAAAGTAACAACTCGTGCCCGTACGGGGCGGAAATGAAAGGTTCAGGATACATGCGTACTCTAGTTACTCTTGCGTGCACTGAGTGCAAGCGCCGCAACTATACGACCACCAAGAACAAGTCGACCATGCCTGATCGTATGGAGATCAAGAAGTATTGCCCCTGGTGCCGTCACCACACGCTGCACAAAGAGACTCGCTAGTCTCTAGTCACATACGCCAGTAGTTCAATTGGTAGAGCATCGGTCTCCAAAACCGAGTGTTGAGGGTTCGAGTCCTTCCTGGCGTGCCAGTCATTATTCCGTAAGCTCCCACTTGGGGGCTTACGGTTTACTCATGTATAAGCGCATTGCGCGGAGGTAACCCAAATGGCCAACAAGAAGAACAAGAAGAAGGCTCAGCAGCCGGCACCTGCCAACAAAGCTGCCGCCAACTCCAAGGTTGAGGCCAAGAAGGCCGTTGCCAAGAAGAACGAGAAGGCTGCGAAGTCCAAGAAGAACGAGAAGCCTGGTTTCTTCGCCCGCACCAAGAAGTATTTCGCTTCGGTCAAGTCCGAGATGAAGCGTGTCACGTGGCCCGATAAGAAGGAGCTCGTGAACTACTCGGTCGTCGTTTGCGCTTCTCTGGTCGTCGTCGGCGTCGTCATCGCTCTGCTCGATGCTGGCTTTGGCGAGGCTCTTGCTCTGTTCTCTGGATTGAGGGGCTAAACCATGTCTAAGCGTTGGTACGTCGTTCACACTTACTCCGGATACGAGAACCGCGTAAAGTCCGATCTCGAGCATCGTATTGAGACCATGGGCATGCAGGACCGTATCTTTGATATCGAGATTCCTATGGAGCGCGTCACCGAGATCAAAGAGGGTGGCAAGCGCGAGACCAAGGATTCCAAGATCTTCCCGGGTTATGTCCTGGTCCGCATGGAGATGGATGACGATGCTTGGACGTGTGTTCGCAACACGCCCGGCGTCACCGGTTTCCTAGGCGGCAACGGCAAGCCCGCTCCGCTTTCCCGTGACGAGTACAACAAGATGACTCGTCGTCCCGGTAAGGGCGATTCGCCCAAGCGCACCTCGGTTGATATTGAGGTCGGCACGTCCGTCCGCGTCACCGATGGCCCGCTTACCGACTTTGATGGCAAGGTCTCCGAGGTTAACACCGAGGCAGGCAAGCTTAAGGTCACCCTGATGATCTTTGGCCGCGAGACTCCGGTTGAGCTCGACTTTAACCAGGTCGCTGTCATCGCTTAACTTTTCGTCCGTTCGCGCGAGCGTGCTTCTTCTGTGACTGCTCATCTCAGGAGTGCTTCTAACACGTGCGTGCTTACGATATAGCAAGTACTTCACACTCGTGATTCGAAAGGAATGACCATGGCTGAGAAGAAGGTTGCCAACGTCATTAAGCTCCAGATTCCTGCTGGTGCAGCTAACCCCGCTCCTCCCGTCGGCCCCGCCCTGGGCGCTGCTGGCGTGAACATCATGCAGTTCTGCCAGGCCTTTAACGCCGAGACGCAGGACAAGAAGGGCGACATCATCCCCGTTGAGATCTCTGTCTACGAGGATAAGTCCTTCTCCTTCATCACCAAGACCCCGCCGGCGGCTCACCTCATCAAGAAGGAGCTGAACCTCAAGTCTGGTTCCGCTAAGCCCCAGGCCGACAAGGTTGGTCAGCTCTCCCAGGAGCAGCTCACCAAGATCGCCGAGATCAAGATGCCGGACCTCAATGCCAACGACATTGACGCCGCCAAGAAGATCATCGCCGGTACCGCCCGTTCCATGGGCGTCACCATCGCTGAGTAGCGATTTCTTATGGTAACGACGGGTGCTCCGACCGGGGCGCCCGTTAAATGTGTGCAATAGGGCACACGATACGATGTGGGAGGGCTCACGCCCGTTTAACCACAGGAGGTAATGCACATGGCTAAGCATGGTAAGAGCTATAACGCCGCTGCCGAGAAGATCGACCGCGCCACGCTCTACACCCCCCTTCAGGCTGCCAAGCTCATCAAGGAGCTCGACACCGCCAAGTTCGACGAGACCGTCGAGGCCCACTTCCGTCTGGGCATCGATACTCGTAAGGCTGACCAGAACATCCGTGGTTCCATCTCCCTGCCCCACGGCACCGGCAAGACCGTTCGTGTTGCCGTCTTCGCCGAGGGCGAGAAGGCCCGCGAGGCCGAGGCTGCCGGCGCCGACATCATCGGTTCCGACGAGCTCGTCGCCCAGATCCAGAAGGGCGAGATCAACTTCGACGCCGCTATCGCTACGCCGAACATGATGGCCAAGGTTGGCCGCATCGGTAAGATCCTTGGTCCCCGTGGCCTTATGCCGAACCCTAAGCTCGGTACCGTGACCATGGACGTCGCCAAGATGGTCTCCGAGCTCAAGGCCGGCCGCGTTGAGTATCGTGCCGACCGCTACGGCATCTGCCACGTGCCCCTGGGCAAGAAGTCCTTCTCTGAGCAGCAGCTCGTCGAGAACTACGCTGCCCTGTACACCGAGATCCTGCGCGTCAAGCCCTCTTCTGCTAAGGGCAAGTACGTCAAGTCCATCTCCGTGTCTTCCACCATGGGCCCTGGCGTCAAGGTCGATCCCGCTGTCCAGCGTGACTTCCTGGCTGAGTAACTGCTAGTTACTGCCTGAGCAAAGCAAGCATTGCTAAAGAAACCCGGTTCCGCCTCGTGTGGGACCGGGTTTCTTGCTATCGCGTATCAAAACCACCTCAAAGGGGACAGCGTCCCCTTTGAGGTGGTTACCAGGGTGTTCTGGCGGTAGAGGACTCAATGGCCTCGTGGCGCTTGAGCTCGCGGCGCATGGTTTGCGAGTTGAGCCAGGCTGCCTGCCAGCCACGGATGGGGTAGCGCGTCTGGTCGAGCTCAAACTGCGTATAGCCGCAGGCGTTGATGATCGTCGTTCCACACATATGCTGCCGCTCGCGCTGAAAATCGTAACCGTAGCTTTTGTGTACATGCCCATGCACCATGTAGTCGGCTCCCCAGGACTCAAGCGCCGTGTTAAAGCACTCAAACCCTCGATGCGGTAGATCGTCCAGATCACCCATACCGGCGGCGGGCGCATGGGTAAGCAGAATGTCGCACCCGCCGACCATCCTAACCTTACGCGACAGCTTACGCATACGCTTGGACATCTCGCGTTCGGTGTACATGTTGGCGCCGTCGCGATAACGCATGGACCCGCCAAGGCCCGCAATGCGAATCCCTCGGTACGTGTACACGCTGTCTTCTACGCAGATACATCCGCCCGGTGCATGACGTGCGTAGCGGTCATCGTGATTGCCACGCACGTAGATGAGCGGTTTGTTGATGACCGTAACCAAAAACTCAAGATAGTCCGGGTCCAGATCGCCGGCGGACAAAATCAGGTCGACGCCCTCAAAGCGTTCCTTGCGAAAGCACTCCCAAAGGCATCGTTCTTCGGTATCGGCTATGGCAAGGATTTTCATAGGGCAGGGACTTTCGGCTCATCGTCGAGCTGCGGAATGGTGCCTACCACGTTATCCGCCAGCCAATTCATCTCGACAATCTGCGTGCTCGGCAGCGGAGGGAAGCCTTCGATCTGTACCACGCCGTTCTGGCTGTGGAGCTCGCCGCCAAAGGGGTTGATGGATCCCTCAACAATGCCGTTACGGAGCAACTGCACGAGTTTGCGCGTCTGGTAGGGTAGGCCCGGAGCGTAACGGATGTCGATAACGCCAGAGCTCATGCCGTACCAGTAGTTGACGGCGCGCACTTGGTTGTCATCGCTGGTCTCGTCCCACGTGCCGTGCAGAAGGCTGCGAACGATGAGCTCGTAGTAACGGCCCCAGTTCCATACCGGCATGGCGATGCCGGAAACCTTGCCATCGACCAGGCGGTGGAGTCCGTAGGCCGTAGGGTCTTCGAGCGACTTTGACATGTCAGCGCCGGTCATGACGCTCACGCCTTCGCGGCACATGGCCTCGGCAAGACCGCCGGCGGGTACATCGCCCCAGGTGAGGATAATTTGCGCGCGGGGGTCGAGCAGCGAGGCACCGATGGCAAAGGCATTGATCTCGCTGAGCGCGCCGGATGCGAAGACCGACGCGTGGTAGCCGATGCGATGGTTGTCCGCCATGCTGGCGGCAAGGGCGCCCAGGAGGAACTTGGCCTCGTACATCTTGCCAAAGTACGAACGGACGCTTTGGTGGGGAAGGCCGATAGAGCAGTTGAGGAACCGAACCTGGGGATACTCAACGGCAGCTCTGAGCGTGTATTCCATCAGGCGGTGCGAGGTCGAGAAGATGACGTTGTCTCCATGTTTGACAGCCGTTTCCACGGCGGCGTAGAACACGTCCGGATCGTGACAGTCCTCGAACGCCTCGGTGCGCACGATACCGTCAAAGTGCTCATCGAGATACTGGCGTCCTTGGTCGTGCAGACTGTCCCAGCTCGACGCCGCACAGGGGAACTCATGGATAAAGGCGATACACAGGGGGTTGGCCGCCGAATAGACAGTCTTGCCCATAAAGAAGTTGAGCACGCCGGAGGTGGACTTGGTGGGCGACTCCTCCTCATCGACGCTCGGCGCTTCGACAAGATCGACCTTGTCCTCGTCATTTTTGCCGGCAATGACCAGCTCGCGCCAAATCTTGCACAGGCGGTTTACGACGATATCCGTCGGCGTATCCAGCAGGCGGTCCTGGTTGTACACATTGAGGTAGACGAGCATGGCGTCGGCGGGCGTAATGTCCAGGTGGTCGCCGCCTGCGCGAAGGTAGGCGCGCTTAAAGAGCAGGAAGGTGTGGCGCAGGTAGTCGACCTTTTTCTGCGGCCATTTTTCGATAAGGTTTTGACCGAGCATCTTGGCGAGCGTCTCGTAGCTTCCCTCACGCGAGAACTCGATCTCGTATAGGGGGCAGACACGCCAAAACGCGCAGAATTCACCGTACAGGCGGCTTTCGACGGAATCCCATGTGCCGGGGTAGAGACGGGTGACCCTGGCCGAAACCGTTGGAGCGTCCAGGAATTTGAGGACACTGACGCGTTTGTTGCCTTCCTGGACATAGAACCGATGCATGAACTCGGTGACGATGATGGGGTCGCGATAGCCCTCGGTTACCTGGATGTCGTAGAGGTTGGACCACTTGCGGGCGAACTCGGTGTTAAACGGCAGCAGGGGCATAAAGTTGCATGAAAAGGCGGACTGACGGCCTTTGGTGACCGTGCCGACGACCATTTCGAGCGGAATATCCCGCAGGCCGACGCTCACTCGCTGACCTAAGGGGAGCTGAGCAACCAAGCTATCGAGGTCCGTAAGGTATGGATGCTCGCTTTGACTAATGGCGCGACGGCGTCCCTGCTCGCCGCGCTTGCGTGCTTGACGATAGGCCTCTTCCATGGTGTCTACTCCCTTAGTCGTTTAAACAACGATATGAACCATGGTACCACGAATGAAAACCACTACAAAGATGCCTGTCCCCTTTGCTGTGGTTTAGGCGATGATGGGGGCGATGGCGCGGATGCAGGCGTCGGCTGCCGTGAAAGTAGTGCTGTCGTCGCTGACGATAAAGATGATCTTTCCTTTGATGCCAAAGTCGCCGATTTCGCTAAAGAGTACGTAGGGCTCCTTGTCAAAGCCCGAGATGGGCGAGACGGCCGTTTTGGTTGCGCTCGTGAGCTCGTCTGCCAGCACGTCAAGGGAGGCCCACTTAGACGTGTCCTTTACGGCAACGGGCACGGCCACGCGCCCAAAGGGCATCAAATGCACGAGCGTGTTCTTGGAGATGTTGGAATTGGGCACAATGATGGTCTGTCCACAGGCATCCTCAATCGTCGTATGGCGCCAAGTGATGTCTTGGACAACGCCGGATACGCCGCCGACCTCGATATTGTCGCCGGGTTTGATGATGCCCATAAAGGTCACCTGCATGCCGCCGATAAGGTTTGATAGCGTGTCCTGAAAGCCGAGCGAGATGGCGATGCCGCCGACGCCAAGGGCGGCGACGAGCGCGTTTGCGTTAATGCCAAAGCAGTTATCGAGGATAAAGCTGCCGCCAATCATCCAGATGACGGCGCGCGCGATGTTGATGAAGATACTCGATGCCGGAAGCGGGTTATCGTCTCGGTTAAGCAGATGGTTCAGGGTCTTGGATACGACCTTGGCGGCGACGGCGGTGCCTATCGCCAAGATGACGGCCCAGATGATGTTGTGGACCCACCGTTGCTCAAAGAAATGAAGAATCGGCTCAAACAATTCCATGTAGGGAAAACCTCCTTATGATCGTCCAACCATGATACCCACCAAGAAGCCCGTCCGATCACATCGGACGGGCCGATAACTTGAGATGGGGTGGCCGCGGTGGCGTAAGCTGGGGCGCCGGCGAGCACGCCGGCAAGGAGTGCGGCGGTCAAGGCGAGACGGGGAAGAGAGCTTCTCGTGGCAGTTTCCTTAGTCCTTAACCAGTAGTTCCTGCTGACGCTGGATTATCGACATAATATGCGAAAACCGCCGCAAGGGCCTCTGTCCCTTTGCGGCGGTTTTGGCGTTTGCGCAGATAAAACCTACCAAAATAAACCTGTCCCTTTTTGGCAGGTTTTAGCTTAGCAGCATGCGGTCGTTGGCGAGCTCGCCTCCCGAGACCTCCTCGAACTTCTGCAGCAGGTCGGCTACGGTGAGCGACTTCTTCTCATCGCCCGCCACGTCGTAGATCACGTGGCCTTCGTGCATCATGATCAGACGGTTGCCCAGACGGATGGCGTCGTTCATGTTGTGCGTGACCATGAGCGTGGTCAGGTGGTTCTCGTCGACGATCTCCTCGGTCAGGTTAAGCACCTTAGAGGCCGTCTTGGGGTCGAGGGCCGCGGTGTGCTCGTCGAGCAGCAGCAGGCGCGGCCTGGTGAGCGTGGCCATCAGCAGGGTGAGTGCCTGGCGCTGGCCACCCGAGAGCAGGCCGACCTTGGCGTTGAGACGCGTGTCCAGACCAAGGTCCAGGCGCTTGAGCAGCTCGACGTACTCATCTTTCTCGGCCTTGGTGACGCCCCACGAAAGGCCGCGACGCTGGCCGCGACGCTTGGCGAGGGCCAGGTTCTCGGCGATCTGCATGTCGGCAGCGGTACCGCGCATGGGGTCCTGAAACACGCGGCCCAGGTACTTGGCGCGCTGCGACTCGCTCAGGCGCGAGATGTCGGTGCCGTCGAGCTCAATAACGCCCGAATCGAGCGGGTACACGCCGGCGATCATGTTGAGCAGCGTGGACTTGCCGGCGCCGTTGCCGCCGATCACGGTTACAAAGTCGCCGTCATTCAGGGTGAGGTCTACGCCGGTGAGCGCGCGCTTCTCGGTGACGGTGCCCTTGTTAAAGGTCTTCTTGACGTGCGAGAGCTTAAGCATCTGCCTCATCCCCCTTCGTGTAGGAGCTGCGGAGCTTATAGCGCTCCCAAACCACGGGCACGCACAGGGCCACAGCGACAATCACGGCGGAGAGCAGCTTCATGTCGTTGGCGTCCATGCCCAACTGCAGCACGATGGCGCGGATAAGGAAGTACACCACGGAGCCAAAGACGGCGGAGGCAAGACGGACGCTAAACTGCGTGAGGCCGCCGGGCAGCAGACGGCCGAGCACCTCGCCGATAACAATGGCGGCAAGACCGATAACGATGGCACCGGTGCCCATACCAATGTCGGCATACTTTTGGCTCTGGCAGATGAGCGCGCCCGAAAGGCCGATGAGGGCGTTGGAGAGCACGAGGGCGATCATCTTGGTGGAGTTGGTGTTGACGCCCAGAGCGCGGATCATGTACTCGTTGTTGCCGGTGGCTCGCAGCGCCGAGCCGATCTCGGTGCCAAAGAACCAATACAGGATGGCAACGATAGCCACGGCGAGCAGGATGCCCAAGATGATGGCAACGGTGGACTGCGGCAGACCGGTCATATTGCTGACGGCCGAGAACACGGTGCCTTTGGCAAGAATGGGCGTATTGGACTTGCCCATGATGCGCAGGTTGATGGACCACAGGCTGATCTGGGTGAGGATTCCGGCGAGGATCGCAGGAATCTCAAAGACGGTGGTCAAAATGCCCGTGACGGCGCCCGCGATGGCGCCGGCGCACATACCGGCCAGCACGGCGAACAGCGGGTCGACGTTGTTATTGACGATGAGCACAGCGCAGACGCAGCCGCCGAGGGCAAAGCTGCCGTCGCAGGTCATATCGGGAATGTCGAGCAGGCGGAACGTGATAAACACGCCAAGCACCATAATGCCCCAGAGGACGCCCTGCGAAACGGCGCCCTGCAATGCAATGAGCATGCTTCATACCTCCTAGGATAGGGTGGACACGTGATTCACCATAATAGCGGTAACAATGCATAGAAGAGTTACGGACAGACGTTTTGTTTTACCTGAAACAAGCAGGGCGGACGCCGGTCTACAGCGCCCGCCCCTGTGGCTCAGATATTGAATAACGCGGCTAAAGCGCGAGCACGGGCTCTAGACGCATGCCGCGTATGGCATTACGCGTCCAGGGCGGAAAGGTCGATGCCCAGGGCCTCGGCCATTTCGTCGTTCTTGACGACGACCAGGTCCTTGCTCGAGAGGTGCTTGATCGGCATATCCTCGGGCTTGGCCTCGCCCTTCAGGATCTTAACGGCCATCTCGCCCGCGGCGTAGCCCAGGTCCTCATAGTTGATGGAGAGGGTGAACAGGCCGCCGGCCATGCACATGCCCTCCTCGCCGGTCACGAAGGGAAGCTTGTTTTCCTTGCAGATCTGGCCGACCTGCGAGGCACCCGCGGCGATGGTGTTGTCGGTGGGGGAGTACAGCGCGTCGACCTTGCCCACGGCAGACTCGACGACGGACTGAATCTCGTTGGAGCTCGAGACGGTGAAGTCAGTGTACTCGAGGCCCAGCTTGTCGAGCTCCTTCTTGGCGGCCTTGATCTGGACGTCGGAGTTGGACTCGGCGGTGCAGTAGAGCAGGCCGACCTTTTTAACGTCGGGCAGGACCTTCTGCATCATCTCGAGCTGCTCGGCGACCGGGGTGAGGTCGGAAGCGCCCGTGACGTTGGTGCCGGGCTTGTCGTTGTCCTGGACCAGACCGGAGGCGGCGTAGTCGGTGATGGCGCAGCCCACGATGGGGATATCGGCCGTGGCGCCGGCGGCAGCCTGCGCGGCGGGCGTGGCGATGGCATAAATCAGGTTGACGTTGTCGCCCACAAACTTGTCGGCAATGGACTTACACGTGGACTGGTCGTTCTGGGCGTTCTTCTGGTCGATCTTGACCTTAAGGCCGCTCTCCTTGATGCCCTTGACAAAGCCGTCGTTGGCGGCATCGAGTGCGGAGTGCTCGGTGAGCTGCAGAACGCCGATGGTGTAGTCGGAACCGACGGCAGCAGAGCCGGAACCAGAGTTGCCGCCGCATCCGGCGAGCGGGGCGAGCGCGAGCAGGCCGGCGGAGACCAGAAGGCTCCTGCGGCTGATGGTGATGTCCTTCATATCATTACCCCCAGTATAAAAATGGCTGGAAACACTGCACTGGGACAAAGTGCAAGTGGAACTATAGTAGCGCTGATGTCCATTTTTACAACAGCCTGGCGGGTTTTTTAATACAGAATCGGATGGGCGGTACGGGTAGTCGAATGGGCGGCGGAGGGTCTTATGCGGCGGCGGAGGCGTCGTCCTCGTCCAGGGCGGCGAAGAGCTTCTTGCCGTCGAGGAGACGTGTGGTGACGTTTCTCATTCGGGCGATCTCGACGGTGCGCAGCGTATCGTCGGTGCCTCGGGCGTCGTAGACCGTTCCCAGCAGATACGAGATGCCATCGCGCTGCCTGATGGCAAAGGGACGGAGTGTCATCCGTGCTGCTTCGGTTTCGCCACGCGTCGTGACGCTCGAAATATCAAAACTCACCGTGGTTCCGTGGTCGATGGCCTGCTCGACGAGCTCGCACGTGTCGATACGCTTGATGGGCGTGCGTGTTGCCTTGGTAGCCTTGCTGCCTGCGCTCGGAACGGGTTCGGGTGTATCGAGGTAGCCGCGAACGTCGGCACTCGCCATGGCAACTAAGTGCTGCGCCATGCTCTTGCGGATAGCGATAGGCGTGGAGCGGTTGCGCATGACCATACCGTGGAGCCGGATGATCTCTTCATCGGTGAGCGGACGGGTAAGAAGTTTGTAGCCCACGCCGCGTTTGTACTCAATTTCGTATCCGGCATGGCGAAGCGCGGAGATGGCGGTGTAGATGCTGCGCCGCGCCGCCGAGATGGGCATGCGGGCGGGGTCGTCGGGATGGGCGAGGCGCCGGATCAGCTCATCGGAAAGCATGGCCTTGTCCTCGCCAGTGTTTTCACTTAATAGTTGCAGGATGCGAACGGCGCGATAGGCTGCCATCGAGGCGGCGCCTCTCGTCGTGGTGTCGTAGGTTTCAACAGCGGCTTCGGTCATCGTGCCCACGTCCTTTCCGTTTTGGGTGGCGACGGTATGGAGCCTAGGACGTGGGGCTTTCCCAGGGGCGCAGAGCGCTCTGGGCGGTCGGTAGTCGTCGGCAAACGGCGGGTCGAGTTTTCAACAGCCCTGCTCAACTGACCAAAACCTTGCCAAAAGCTTGACGGATGCTGTTGAAAAAAGCGTCTCTCGACCGATGTCGAGAGACGCTTGTACGATGAGCGTTGGCGTGTGGCGACGCGAGCTAGCGTTCGACAATTAGAAGTCGGCGTTGCCCACGGTGCGCGGGTGCGGCAGGACGTCGCGGATGTTGCCCACGCCGGTCAGATACATGACCAAGCGCTCGAAGCCCAGACCGTAGCCGGCGTGCTTGCAGGAACCGTAGCGGCGCAGGTCAAGGTAGTACTTGTACTGCTCGGGATTCATGCCCAGGTCCTTGATGCGGGCCTCGAGCAGATCCAGGCGCTCCTCGCGCTGGGAGCCGCCGATAATCTCGCCGATACCGGGAACCAGGCAGTCGGCGGCGGCGACGGTCTTGCCGTCCTCGTTCATGCGCATGTAGAACGCCTTGATCTCGGCCGGGTAGTCGGTCACGAAGGTCGGGCGCTTAAAGTGCTCCTCGGTCAGGAAGCGCTCGTGCTCGGTCTGCAGGTCGATGCCCCAGCTGACGGGGTAATCAAACTGGTGGCCAGCAGCGACTGCCTGCTCCAGGATCTCGACGGCCTCGGTGTAGGTAACGCGGGCAAAGTCGGAGTTGGCGACATGGTCCAGGCGCTCGAGCAGACCCTTGTCCACAAACTTGTTGAGCATATTGAGCTCGTCGGGGCAGGTTGCCATAACGTCCTTGAGGACGTACTTGAGCATGGCCTCGGCGTTGTCCATGTAGTCGTTGAGGTCGGCGAAGGCCATCTCGGGCTCGATCATCCAAAACTCGGCGGCGTGGCGCGTGGTGTTGGAGTTTTCGGCGCGGAAGGTGGGGCCAAAGGTGTACACGTCGCCAAAGGCCATGGCAAAGTTCTCGGCATTGAGCTGGCCGGACACGGTGAGGCTTGCATGCTTGCCAAAGAAGTCCTGGCTCCAGTCGACCTCGCCGGACTCGGTGAGGGGCGGATTTTTGGGGTCGAGCGTGGTCACGCGGAACATCTCGCCGGCGCCTTCGCAGTCACTCGTGGTGATGATGGGGGTGTTGACGTAGACAAAGCCCTGCTCCTGGAAGAAGCGGTGGATGGCGGCAGCCGCGACAGAGCGGATGCGGAACACGGCGCGGAACAGGTTGGTGCGCGGGCGCAGGTGCTGCTGGGTGCGCAGGAACTCGACGGTTGCGCGCTTCTTCTGCAGCGGGTAATCCGGGGCGCTCGTGCCCTCGACCTCGATGGAGGTGGCAGAAAGCTCGAAAGGCTGGGGCGCATCGGGGGTCAGCTTGACGGTGCCGGTGCAAATGAGTGCGGCCGAGACGTTTTGATGGGCGATCTCGTCGTAGTTGTCGAGTGCCTCGCGGTTCATGACGACCTGCAGGTCGCGGAAGCAGCTGCCGTCGTTGAGCGTAACAAAGCCAAAGTTCTTCATGTCGCGGACGGACTTGACCCAGCCGGCGACGGTGACGGTCTGGCCGCCGAGCGACTCGGCATCGGCATAGAGCTGCGCGATTTTGGTGCGGTTCACGTATCCTCCCATAACGGTTGAATGATAGTTATCCATACAGTTCGATATTCTAGCAGCTCGGCTCATTTGAGCTATACAGATAAAGCATTGGCGGGATGGTTTTTCAAACGAAAAGCGCCCGCGGCCAAATGGTCGCGGGCGCTTGACGAGGTGCCTTTTGGCTGTGTGGCGTGGGGCCTGGCTACTTGGTCTTGGCAACCAGCAGCGGGTCGCCAAGCTTGACGAGCGGGTTGCCGCCGATAAGCGTTCCAGACTCGCCGACATGGTCGATGCTCTTAAGACGATCGAGTTCGGAGACGATGACGGTCACGATGTCCTCGTGACCAGCGGCCTTAATGGCCTCGCGGTCGAAACTGATGAGCGGCTGGCCTGCCTTGACCACATCGCCCATCTCGACAAAGCGGGCAAAACCCTTGCCGTTCATTTCCACGGTGCCCAGGCCGACATGGATGAACACGCGAAGACCGTCCTCGGTGATCATGCCAATGGAGTGGTTGGTGACAGTGGTGGCGCCGATGCGGCCGTTGGCGGGCGCATAGATGGTGCCGGTAATGGGCTCGATGCCATAGCCCTGGCCAAGCATGCCCGAGGCGATCGTCTCGTCGGGAACCTCGTTCAGGTTGACGAGCACGCCGTTGACGGGGGCATAGATGACGCCTTCGCGGGTGGCGAAGCTTGCTGCGGGCGGAACGGACGCCTCGCCGGTCGAGGTGAAGGTGGACTTAAGCGAATCGAGCAGACCCATAGTTGCCTCCAACTTAAATAGGCGCATATCGCGCGTTTGGTTTGCCGGAAACGTTTCATATGTGTTTCGCGGCTTGGTCAACGCCCCCTATTCTACGCTGCTCGCGATACCTCTGAGCTGGGATTATGTGATATATCAGTTGAAGGGAAACTTATTGCCGGAGTGTTTCTGCGCCACGGGTTCAAGTGGGGTACGCTTGAAGGCGAAAAACAAGGGCGCATAATTTGCGCGAAGGGAGCACATATGATTGTCGAGAACCATGCGCTGTGGGGCGAGGAGCCGACCGAGGATTATCCGGCGACGTTTACGTATTTGGGTGCCGAGCCGTTGCCCGATAAACCGAATGGCCGCCGCCCCGCGGTGATTATCTGTGGCGGAGGCGGGTTTACGCATATCGCTCCGCATGAGCAGGATCCTGTGGCGTTTGCGTTTTTGGATCACGGTTACCAGGCCTTTGTGCTCAACTATGTCACGAGTTCTACGGGTGACGTGAGCTTTCCGCACCCCCAGGCAGATCTTGCCAAGATGGTCGCCACGGTGCGCGCCAACGCAGACGAGTGGCATGTCGATCCTAAGCGTGTGTGCGTCGTGGGATTCTCGGCGGGCGGCATGATCTGTGCTTCGCTGGCAACGCAATGGAAGACTGGTCCCTTCGCGGGCTTGGCAGGGGCGCGTCCGGACGACATTCGTCCCGATGCCGTGGTGCTGGGCTATCCATTGCTCGACTTTGCCTATGTGCGCGACATGCAGACACGCGATCCGCGCATTGACTTGCGTGTGCCCAAGACGGGCGGCAAGACGGGGCGCGATTTGCTCAACGACTACCTGTCGATGGTGACGGGTGGCGAGGCAACTGACGAGCATTTGGCCGACATCTGCCCCACCACGCATGTTTCGCGTCAGATGCCGCCGACCTTTGTGTGGGGCGTGTCCGACGACAAAACGGCGCCGATCGCGCAGGTCTATCCGTTTGCCCAACGCATGGCAGAGGAGGGCGTCCCTTGCGAGATGCACGTCTTTGACCAAGGTGGTCACGGCCTTTCGCTCGGCAACGCCAACACCGCGGTCGACAACGAGGACAAGCAGGTGGCGGTCCGTCCCTGGATCCGCCTAGCCTTCCGCTTCCTGGAGCGCCACGGGTTTTAGTTACGGCGTTTTACCAAACGCCGTAACCACTTGACGCTGCAAGCCCGCCAGGGCGGCAATCTGCCTTTCAACTTCGGCGGCATGACCAGAAGGTCAATGCCGCCTCGTTTCAGGGCACCTTGCTCGCCCTGGCGGGCTTTCGCTGTCGGTTCCAAGACATCGGCATCGTCCTAGCTGTCAAGGGCTTGGTGCAAAGTAATCCGTCCCCCTGCACCAATCTGCCGATTGAACGTTGCTGTATGTTCGCGCTATCATGCATGGGTAAATTGGTTAGCCATGGCAAACGGTTAGCCATGGTGAACATAAATGCAACGCCCTGCGGGCGCCGGGGGAGGAACACGGACGTGAAGCTCGATACGCTCGAGATTGGAAAGGACGCCGTTGTCGCATCGGTGGCATCGGACGATCAGGCACTCCGACAGCATATTTTGGATATGGGCCTAACACCGGGCACCGAAGTCACCATGATGAAGTACGCCCCCATGGGCGATCCGCTCGAGATTCGCCTGCGTGGCTACGAGTTGACACTGCGTAAGGACGATGCCGCTCGCATCGAGCTCGTGGGTATTCACGACACCGATACGGGTCCGCGCGCTAACGCCGCAATCGGCACGACGGAGCATCCGGCCCTGGGCGAGGGGACGTATTCGCCCCGTGCGGCAAAGACGGCCGTGCCAGAGGGCGCGCCGCTGCACTTTGCCCTCGCCGGCAACCAAAACTGCGGCAAGACCACGTTATTCAACCAGCTGACGGGCTCCAACCAGCACGTCGGTAACTTTCCCGGCGTGACGGTCGACCGCAAAGATGGCACCATCCGTAACCATCCCGAGGCGAGCGTTACCGACCTGCCCGGCATTTACTCCCTGTCGCCGTACACAGGCGAGGAGGTCGTGAGCCGTCAGTTCATCCTCGACGAGCGTCCGGACGCCATCATCGACATCATTGACGCCACCAACATCGAGCGCAACCTGTACCTGACACTGCAGCTCATGGAGCTTGACCGTCCTATGGTCATCGCGCTCAACATGATGGACGAGGTGACCGCCAACGGCGGCGCCGTAGACGTCAACTTGCTCGAGAGCCTGTTGGGCGTGCCCGTTGTCCCCATTAGCGCTGCCCGCAACGAGGGCATCGGCGAGCTGGTGGACCACGCCCTGCACGTGGCGCGGTTCCGCGAGCGCCCTGGTCGCCTGGACTTTTGCGCGCCCGACGGTCCGGACGGCGGTGCGCTGCATCGCTGCATCCACGGTATTGCTAACCTGATCGAGGACCATGCCGTGACGGCGCACATCCCGGTGCGCTTTGCGGCGACCAAGCTGGTCGAGGGTGACGAGCTGGTAACCGAGGCGCTTCACCTGGACCGCAACGAGCTCGACGCCATCGAGCACATCATTACCCAGATGGAGGGCGAGGCTGGCACCGACCGCCTGTCCGCGCTGGCCGATATGCGCTTTAGCTTTATCGGCGACGTGTGCGGGCGCTGCGTCGTCAAGCCGCACGAAAGCCGCGAACACGTGCGCTCTGTCAAAATCGACCGCATTCTGACGGGTCGCTATACGGCCATTCCGGCGTTTCTGTTGATTATGGGCCTCGTCTTTTGGCTGACGTTTGGCGTGATCGGCGCGGCGTTGCAGGGACTCATGGAGGATGGCATCGCTGTCATCATCGCCTCGGCCGATGCAGGTCTTAAGGCGTTCGGAACCAACGACGTGGTGCGCTCGCTGGCTGTCGACGGCGTGCTTACGGGCGTGGGCAGCGTGCTGACCTTCCTGCCGATTATCGTCGTGCTCTTTTTGTTCCTCTCCATTCTGGAAGACTCCGGCTACATGGCACGCGTGGCCTTTGTCATGGATAAGGTGTTGCGTCGCTTTGGCCTGTCGGGCCGCAGCTTCGTGCCCATGCTCGTCGGTTTTGGCTGCACCGTGCCGGCTATCATGTCGACCCGTACGCTCCCATCCGAGCACGACCGCAAGATGACGGTCATGCTCACGCCGTTTATGAGCTGTTCAGCCAAGTTGCCGGTTTACGGCTTGCTGTGCGGGGCGTTTTTCCCGCAGGCGACGGTCCCCGCCATGGTCTCGCTCTATCTGATCGGTATCGTGGTCGGCTGCATCGCGGCTTTGGTGCTCAACCGCACGGCATTTAAGGGCGACCCGGTGCCGTTTATCATGGAGCTTCCCAATTACCGCCTGCCGAGCGTCAAGACAACGGTGATGCTGGCATGGGATAAGGCTAAGGACTTCATCACCAAGGCCTTTACCATTATCTTTGCCGCGACCGTGGTCATCTGGTTCCTTCAGACGTTCGACATCCGCTTTAACGTGGTCGCCGACCAGTCGCAAAGCCTGCTTGCCGGTCTGGGTAGCATCATCGCGCCGGTGTTGGCCCCGCTCGGCTTTGGCGACTGGCGCGCCTCGACGGCGCTCGTCACGGGGCTCATTGCCAAGGAGAGCGTCATCTCGACGCTCACGGTGCTTTTGGGCGCAACGTCGCCCGCGGCGCTGTCGACCATGTTTTCGCCGTTTACCGCCTACGTGTTCTTGGTCTTTACGTTGCTGTACCCGCCTTGTGTGGCGGCAATCGGCGCCGTCAAGAGCGAGTTGGGCGCGCGCTATGCCGTGGCCGTATTCGCGTTTCAGGTCGCCGTTGCCTGGATCGTGGCGTTTGTCGTGCATTCGGCGGGCATATTGCTGGGGTTGGCTTAGGGGCGCGTTGATGCTCCGTGCTTTTGGGCGAGCAACAATTCAACAAATATGAGCCAAAATACCGGTAATTGTCGGCCTGCGGGGACTATCCTACGCTGCAGGTTGCCGTTCGCTGCCTATTTGCTGCCGTTTACGGATTCGTAAATACTTGCAATCGTCGGTCGATTTAACCGCATTACGCGATGCCGATGCACATTTTTTGTGCCCCTTTCTACAATCACTTTGTGTCTATTGCCGAACATATCTTCCGTTTCGCCTGTGTGGGGACGTGGGGTGCAATAGTCGTTTGTAGAGGCTCATTGAGGAGGGAATTGATGAAAGAAAAATTCCAATCGTTCGGAAAGGCAATGCTCGTTCCGATTACGCTCATTGCCATTTCCGGTCTCTTTTTGGGTATCGGTAGCGTTTTTACGACCGAACTGACCCTTGTGTCCCTTGGCGTTAATTGGGACTGGTATGCCGCTTCGCCGCTCTTTACGTTCTTCTCGGTATTTAAGGGTCTCGGCGAGGTAATCATTGGAAACCTCGGTGTTTTGTTTGCCGTCGGCTGCGCCTTCTCCTTGTCTCGCAAAGAGAAGGGCTGGGCTGCCTTTTCTGCCCTTGTCTGCTATCTTACCATGCTCAAGACGGTTGAGATTCTGCTTGGAGCAGCTGGCTTGGCTGCCGACAATACAACGGTGGAAGCTCTTCAGAAGGTCGGCCTTACGTCCATTCAGGCGAGTGAGCAGTCCGCACTCTACACTACCTCGCTCGGCTTTTTTGGCTACAGCTCTGGTGTCTTTGGCGGCATTATCGTGGGCTGCCTGGTCGCCTGGATCACCGGCCGTTTTTACAAGACCAAGCTTCCAACGGCGCTGGCGTTTTTTGCGGGCAGTCGAACCGTCCCCATTGTATCGCTGGTCGCCGGTGGCATCCTGGGCGGCATCATGTACTTCGTCTGGCCCGTCATCGGTGGATGCTTCTCGGGTATTGCGACGTTCGTGAAAGGCTCCGGTCTGGTCGGTACGTTTGTCTATCGCTGGGTGCTCGAGAGCCTTGTGCCGTTTGGCTTGCATCCGCTGCTCGAGACGCCCATGTATTGGACTGAGCTTGGCGGCTCCATGGTCGTCGATGGAACGCGCGTGGTGGGCAATAGCGCCATTCAGCTTGCACAGCTCGCTTCTCCCAGCAGTGACAAGCTCTTGGTTAGGGCCTTCATGGCTGGCTATGGCATTAACGATTACGCGTTGTTCCCGGGCATCGCCCTTGCTATGTGGTCTTGTGCCAAGCCCCAGAACCGCAAGAAGGTTGCTGGTCTTTTAATCCCCACAGTGATTTCGACTGTTTTCTTTGGCGTTACGGAGCCTATTCTCTTTACGTTCCTGTTTGCCGCCCCCTGGCTCTACTTTGGCGTTTACGCTCCGCTTTCCGGACTGGGTGAAGTTCTCTCGGAGGCAATGGGCGTTTCGGTGTACCAGGGAAATATCAAGGACCTGATCCCATTCTTATTCCGCCCCGAGAAGCTTAATCTGCTTCCGTACCTTATCCTGCTCCCCGCCTTTTTCCTGGCAGCTTTCTTCCTCTTCCGGTTCTTTATTACTAAGTTCGATATAAAGACGCCCGGTCGAGACGATGGTGACGATATTGAGTTGATCAACAGCAGAGCCGAGTTCGAGGCAAAGGCCGCTGAGGCAAAGGGCGAGTCTGATGGCACTCCCGAGAAGGCAGTCCAGGGCCGTGCGACCAAGGACAGCGCGCTTGCTGTTGGCATTGTCGAAGCGCTTGGTGGAGCTGAAAACATTGATGATCTTGACAACTGCATCTCACGTCTTCGCGTGATTGTCAAGGATGGTTCTAAGGTTGCAGACGACGAGGTGTTCACCAAGAATCTTGAAGCTATGGGCGTTATCCGCCTGAGCGACAAGGCAATCCAGGTCATTTACGGTCCTCGTGTCGGCGAAGTCGCTTCTGAGGTGCACGAAGTTCTCGGTGACGAGTAAAACGCGCAAGTGGCTTTCAATTGCATAGCGCAATTCCAGGGCTTGGCTTCCTATCGCATGATTTAGGGGGCCAGGCCTTCTTGTTTTAGATTGTCAAGGCAGATACTCAATAGTTCTTCGAATGCGAGAATACAACTTCCGGTAAAGCAGTTAGGCTTAACGTTCTTAAGATCCATTGGGTGATCGTCATGTATCGTAAAGATCGCGTCTGCCGTCTTGGCGAGCTCGCTGTCTTCGTTGCCGGTAAACGCGAGGGTCGTAATGCCCGCGTCGTGGCATGCCCTTGCGGTTTCCAGGATGGCTTCTGTCTGGCCCGATTTGGATATGAGCATCATGCAGCTGAGCGTATTTCGGTTGGATTCGACAAACTGATCGGTTTCTAGGAAGTCCTGTATGACGGCCAAAAAGCCAAGTCCAACGAGCTTAGTCGCCATGTACTGCGCAACGATGCGTGAGAAGCCCTCTCCGTTTACTCCGATCATTCTGTTGCGATGCAGTGCGGCGATGAATACGTCTACATCTCCGGTGTGACATACGAAGTGGACGCTACTGTCTTTGAGTGATTGATTCATTTCGCGGGAGACATGCTGAAGGTGCTTGAGATCGTACATCATTTCGCGGTAGCCACGGTAGCCGAGCTTTTTCGAAAGCCTGATGACTGTCGTCATGCTGGTAAAGCATGCCATGGCGACGGGTTTTATGCCAATATCATCGAGGGTGTCGATATTGTTGAGTAGGTATTCGAGTACGCTTTGCTCGGTTTCGGATAGCTTTGCGGCTGAGTAGAGCTTGGAAATCTGCTTTTTATCAACCATCGGTGCT
This sequence comes from uncultured Collinsella sp., assembly GCA_900544645.1. Classification (GTDB taxonomy): domain Bacteria; phylum Actinomycetota; class Coriobacteriia; order Coriobacteriales; family Coriobacteriaceae; genus Collinsella. Next base: position 73,823 of record UQWG01000003.1, on the reverse strand, counting down.
TCCTTCCCGCCGGACGTGTGTGGCCGCTTCCGTTGCGTAAATAATAACTCCTTGGGGAATTCCTTTCCCGCCTTGCAACCGGGGCGGGAAGCGGCCCTCCATGCTGGATACAATATCCAAACACAGGCGAACCATGCAATATTGAATGTGCTAATTGGGGGTTTCGATATGAAACTTACGGTCATAGGTGGCGGTGGCGTCCGCTCCATGTTTTTGGCAAAGAGCATAGCCCAGCAGGCGTCATCGCTTGGGATTGACGAACTTGTGTTTATGGACAATGATCCCGAGAAGCTGCGCATCTACGGTGGCCTTGCCGCCCATGTCTCGGGCATGCTTTGCCCCACGCTTAATTTTTCACTGACGGGCGATGCAGTCGAGGCCGTTAAGGACGCCGATTACGTGATCACGACGATTCGCGTCGGTGGGGACCATATGCGCGTTCGCGATGAGCGCATTGCTCTTTCGCATGGGGTTCTTGGCCAAGAGACGACTGGCGCAGCCGGCGTGTCTTTTGCCATGCGCTCCGTCCCTGCGCTTGCTTCGTATTGCGAGTTAATCAAGAAGTACGCAAAGCCGGACGTCAAGGTGTTTAACTTTACTAATCCCGCTGGCGTCGTATCTCAGGCCCTACGCGATATGGGCTATGATTTTACTTATGGCATTTGCGATGCCCCCTCGGGCATGTTGCATCAGTTTGCCGAGTATAAAGGCGTTGATCCCGCATCGGTTCAGGGCGAGTGCTATGGACTCAACCACCTCTCGTTCTTCCGCAATGTGACGGTTGACGGCGAGGACATCATGTCCGACTTGATCCACGACGACGGGGCATATGCTCATACAGATCTTAGGTTCTTCGAGAAGGACCTCGTCCTAAATCGCGGATGCGTGCCAAATGAGTACCTATACTATTTCTACTATCGCGAGCGCGCCGTTGCCAACGTTCTCTCTTCGCCCCAGACGCGCGGCGAACTAATCGAAGAAATTAATCGAGAAATGACGAGCGAGCTTGCATCTATCGATATTGAGAACGACTTCGAAAAAGGCCTCGCGTGCTTTGAGAAGTGGTACGGAATGCGCGAAAACAACTACATGGCGGCCGAGACGGGTATTCATCGCGACAAGCCGTGGACGTTTGACGTGTACGGCAAAGATGCTGGCGGATATGCAGGTGTCGCGCTCCGCTTCATGGATATTGCTCGCTCTGGCAAGACGCAGCAGATGATCCTGTGCACCCCCAACAATGGCGCCATCCCCGGCCTTCTCGATACAGATGTCATTGAGTCAACGTGCGATATCTCCACCGATGGCTGCGTGCCGCATCGCGTCGAAGCCGATTCTGTGCCCGCGGGAAACCTCGAATTGATTCGTCGCGTCAAGTACTACGAGCGCACCGTGGCGCGTGGCATCGTTAACCGATCGAAGCGCGACATTGTCGAGAGCCTCGCGATGCACCCGCTCGTTAATTCGTACTCCTTGGCGAAAGATATCGCCGCGCAGTACTTTGAGCTTAACCGCGACTACATCGACGGCTGGACAGACTAGTCTGGACGTTAAAACTAGAAATTATGGATGGGCGGACCGGCGTTTATATTGGCGCCCGTTCGCCCTGCTTAGTAAGAAAACGGGTATAGAGTGAACTTGCGAGAGAACTTCAATGTCTTTCTGGAATCGGGCGATCGGGCGAAGGAATGCCGGAGTGGCTGCACGATGGCGTTATATATCCCCTTGTTTGTTATGAGCGCGCTTCAAATTGGTGTATCAAACGTTGCAACTGAGCTCGCCTATATCAATCCGTCCATTACGCTTATTTGCACTGTGGTCGCGGCCTTTTTAAACCTGCTTCTATCGAATGTGGCTTTTTCATTATTTGCCGTCGACCGGTCCAAAGAGACGGTGCAACCTGCTCGAACCCCTCCGGTTTATCTCTTGGCCTCGACGGTTCCCCTCCAGATTTCTGGGGCGCTGCTAATTTATTTGGTTCACTTGATTTTATCGGCAATTGTAGTCTTTGCCTCGCTTGCGAGCAGTCAGCTCGGGGTGTTGTGCTCGCTTGTGGTGGCAGTAATCGTGACGCTTCTTTCCGCGTCGTTCGTATTCGTGTTAATTGAAGATGCGGACGTGGAGCAGAGGGGACTACGAGGCATTCGGTTTGCACCACGCTACATCATGCGTTCGGTCACGGTGCTTCGTTCCTCCTGGAGAGAAATCGCGCGTCCCGCAACGCTGCTGGTGGCATGGAACCTGGTTGCAAGTTGCGCTATCCAGGTTCTTGTTGGATGGGTAGTTTCGAGTGCGGCGCTGCCGTCGGCACTTTCAGTGACGGCGCTTGTGCATGAGGGACTTTATTATGGGGCGTTTGCTTATATGCTGCTTTTGCTAGTTCATTGTGCGGTTGCGAGTTGGCTCGAAATTGACGTGCTCATGGGGGTGTCCTTGTGCGTATCCGAGCAGGCGCGATAGCCCGAAGATGAAGCCGCGTTTTCGACATTGAGTTCCTGCGTACCTTGCTTTCTAAGCAGAATTGGCGCGCCGTCTGTTAACAATCGTTTTCCAAGAATTCTTTTGTTGCTCATTTTATAGACTTCTCATTGCTATAATCGCCCACCGCTCAAGATAATCGGAGAGGTTTTCCTATATGGCTCAAACAAAGCAAGACGGCATCACGCTCAGGCAGTGGCCCCCGCTCATCGGGCTCACCTGCTGCGCGTTCGTATTCAACACGTCGGAGTTCATGCCCATCGGCCTGCTGACCGACATCGCTGCATCGTTTTCGCTCACCGAGGCCCAAGCTGGCATCATGATCTCGGTCTATGCCTGGGGCGTCATGCTGCTGTCGTTGCCGCTCATGGTGTTTGCCTCGCGCTTCGAGTTCAAGCGGATGCTGCTGGGCGTGCTGGCCGTGTTCTCGCTCGGTCAGTTCCTGTCCGCTGTGGCGCCGACCTATCCCATCCTGGTCTGCGCGCGCCTGGTGGTCGCTTGCGCACATGCCGTGTTCTGGTCAGTCGCCTCGATTATGGCCTCGCGCCTGGTCGACACTCGCCACGGCGCGCTCGCCATCAGCATGATCGCCACGGGCTCGTCCATCGCGCAGATCTTTGGCCTGCCTCTCGGTCGCGCCATTGGCTTGGCCGTGGGCTGGCGCATGACGTTTGCCGTGGTCGGGGGCCTCTCAGCCATCGCGGTCGTCTACCAGGCAGCGGTGTTCCCGGCCATGCCGGCGGGTGAGCGCTTTACCGTCAAACAGCTGCCCGAGCTGCTCAAGAACCCGCTCCTCATCGCGCTCTACGCAGTCACGGTCTTCATGGCGACCGGCTATTACGCAAGCTACAGCTATATCGAGCCCTTCCTGGCGCAGGTCGCGCACGTCGATGCGGGCGCCATCACCATGACGCTGACGGCGTTTGGCTGTTCCGGCTTGGTGGGCAGCTGGCTGTTCAGCCGCCTGTTCGACGGGCACCGTTTTCCGTTCCTTGCTATCACGCTCTCCGGCGTGCCGGTGGCCCTGCTGCTCATGGGGCCGGCCGCATCGTCGCTCGTGACAGTGCTTGCCGTCTGCGCACTGTGGGGTTGCTGCGCCACGGCCTTTAACGTGGCGTTTCAGGCCGAGCTCATCAAGCACACGCCGGCAGATTCGTCGGCCGTTGCCATGTCGATCTTCTCGGGCCTGTTCAACCTCGGTATCGGCACGGGTACCGCGATCGGCGGAGCCGTGGTTTCGGGTCCCGGTATCGCCTGGATCGGCTTCGCGGGCGGTGCGATCGCTGCCGTGGGCGTCATCCTCGCCATCACGGTGATGTTCCCAGCCATACGCCGCGCAAAGCCCGTCGCCTAGCCACATCCTCCTCATCAGTTGCGGTGAAATACGGACTGCTGGGCCCAATTAACCCGGCAAACAGTCCCTATTGCACCGCAACTTATTTTGGGGGAGGGGATACAAGCTGGGCATACAATGGATGTCGTTGTGTTGAGCTTACCGGGAGGTTGCTATGTGGGCATACGAGACGACGTTCTATCAGGTCTATCCGCTGGGCTTTTGCGGAGCTCCGCGCGAAAACGCCGCCCCCGTTGCCGAGGATGAGCTCGCCCAGGCCGCCGATGTCGAACCCAACCCCGATGCTCCTATCATGAAGATTGCCCAATGGGCCGACTACCTGCAAAAACTCGGCGTTGGCGCTGTGCTCATCAACCCGCCGCTCGAGTCCGATAGTCACGGCTACGATACACGCAGCCTGCGCCATATCGACCGTCGCCTGGGTGGGGACGCCGACTTTGCCGCCGTGTGCGACACACTGCATGCTCACGGCATCCGCGTGGTGCTCGACGCCGTCTTCAACCACGTCGGCCGCGGCTTTTGGGCCTTCCGCGATGTGCAGGAGCGTAAGTGGGACTCGCCGTACAAGGACTGGTTCCACATTAGCTTTGATGGCGACTCCTGCTACGGCGACGGCTTTTGGTACGAGGGTTGGGAAGGCCATTTTGAGCTCGTGAAGCTCAACTTGCAAAACCCTGCCGTGGTCGATTACCTGCTAGAGTCCGTGCACCGCTGGGCCGAGGTCTTTGGCGTCGACGGCCTGCGCCTGGACGTTGCCTATATGCTCGACCGCGACTTCATGCGTCGTCTGCATAGCTTCGCCCGTGAGCTCAAGCCCGACTTCGTGCTGATCGGCGAGACGCTCCACGGCGACTACAACCAGATCGTCAACGACGAGATGCTCGACTCCTGCACCAACTACGAGTGTTACAAGGGCCTGTACTCCAGCTTTAACTCGGTCAACATGTTCGAGATTGCGCACTCGCTGCACCGTCAGTTTGGCGGCGACCCCTGGTGCATCTACCGCGGCAAGCACCTGCTGTCGTTTGTCGACAACCACGACGTGCCGCGACTGGCAAGCATCCTCACTGACAAGTCGTGCCTGCGTCCCGCCTATGGCATGCTCTTTGGCATGCCGGGCATCCCGTGCGTCTACTATGGCAGCGAGTGGGGAATTGCTGGCGAAAAGGGCGGCCCCGATGGCGACTGGGCGCTGCGCCCTGCGCTCGATGAACCTGCGCCCAACGAACTGACGGCGTTCATCACGCAGCTCGCACACCTTCGTTCGGCCGACGACGCGGCGGCCCGTGCTCTCAACTACGGTGCCTATCGCAATGTGGTGATCCAGAACAAGCAGCTGCTGTTCGAGCGCGCCTGCGACGACGCGACGGTGCTCGTGGCGGTGAACGCCGTGGACGAGCCTTACACCTTTGGCGCCGGCGAGCTCAACGGCTCCTTTGTAGATTTGCTTGCCGACGGCGTGCCCACGGTCGAGCTGGCGGGCTCTCTTGAGCTTGCGCCCTACGAGGTACGCTATCTGTTGAGGGCCTAGGCCATGGCTGCGTCCGACGAGGGCTATCAACATATTGAGCATGGGTTTGAGCCCGTGTTTGACGAGCACTCGCGCGTTTTGGTGCTGGGGTCGTTTCCCTCGGTGCTCTCGCGTGCTAATGCCTTTTATTACGGCAACCCGCAGAATCGCTTTTGGCGGGTGATGGCCGCGTGCCTCGGTGTGCCTGTGCCGCCCAACGAGGGCGACCTCTTGGCGGGCAGCGAGCCTGCGGCGCTCGATGCCTCGATAGCCGCCAAGCGGGCCATGCTGCTGAACGGCGGCGTGGCCCTGTGGGATGTGATCGAGAGCTGCGACATTAAGGGCTCGAGCGACGCGAGTATTCGCAACGTTGTGCCGGCACATATCGAGTGCATTACCGACGCAGCTCCCATTGAGCAGGTGATATGCAACGGTGGTACAGCTGGCCGGCTCTACAAGCGCTATCTACAAGAACGCACCGGACTGCCCGCCATCGTCCTGCCCTCGACAAGTCCCGCCAATGCGGCGTGGCGTCTGGAGCGCCTTGTCGAGCGGTGGAACGGCGCCGCTGATTGGCGGGCTTCTTCGATTTAGCAGTTTGAGTGTTTGGCAAGACGTCTCATAACGGCGCGCCAGATCGGTGCGGGCAGCGCGGGCTTGACGCGCACCATGCCGTCGACATCGACGCTACCGGCATCGCCGCCGCCGAGCAGCTGCGCATGCTCAATGGAACAGCCCATGCGCACAGCGCCCACAAGCTTATCCATCGCTTCCGAAAATGGCCGACGCAAGAGGCCCATACGCGGGGAGTGGCGAAGCGCTGCGATGCCGCTGCCGGCACAGATGACAACGCCGTCGCACCATGGCAGGTCACGTAGAATACATGCCCGGTATAGGCGGTCGAGGGCTTCGTCCGCCTGCTTGGTGTTTTTGGACAGGGCCTGAACGACGACATAGACGCGCGCGTCTGTATTCTTAAAGCGATCGAGTATCTCCTCGACAGCGATCATAGCCTCATCATCAAATGCATCATCAACAGCGAGCACCATGCCATCGACTGCACCGGCATCATCCGCCTCCAAATCGATCGGGCGGGGGAGCGCCGTGCCAGAAAGCTGAGCATAGGCGGCGATGGCATCCTGCAGGTCGCAAAGCAAAAACTCAAGATCGGCGCTCTCGGGAATACTGGCAAACGCGATGTTATGCAGTGTTTTTGGTACATCGCCGCGCGCGGTCACCTCCATGCCATCTCCTTTCCAGTCCGTTTCCGTTTAGGTTACACCGTCCGGTGGCGCTCCGCCGCGCTATCCTAGTGCAACCCTTACGAAAGGAACGCCATGCGTCTGCCCATGAATACCTCGCTTGCCACGCTCAAGCCCTCCGGCATCCGCCGGATCAATGCGCTCGCCGCCCAGCATTCGGGATGCATTGCGCTCGCGCTCGGCGAGCCCGATTTTCCTACGCCCGATGTGATTAGCGCTGAGGTGACTGCTTCGTTGGACCGCGGCGACACGCACTATCCGCCCAACAACGGTCGCCCCGCCCTGCGCGAGGCGCTGTCTGCCTACATGGGGGATGCGGGCCTTACGTATTCTGCCGATGAGGTCATCCTGACCGACGGCGCGACCGAGGCCCTGTCGGCAACGTTTATGGCCATGCTCAACCCCGGCGACGAGGTCATTATCCCCACGCCGGCCTTTGGCCTGTACGAGAGCATCGTCGTTGCCAACCACGCCAAAGCGGTCTTTTTGGATACGGAGCCCGCGCAATTTCAGATTGACGAGGAAGCGCTTCGCGCCTGTGTGACCCCAGCGACCAAGGCCATCGTTATCTGCTCGCCCAACAATCCCACGGGCTGCATCCTCGACGCGGCTTCGCTCGACGCCGTGGCGCGCGTGGCAGAGCAGGCGGGCATCTACGTGGTCTGCGACGACGTATACAACCGCCTGGTTTATGTGGATGGCTACGAGCGCTTTGCCCAGCGTCACCCGGAGCTGCGTGAACAGACGGTCATCATCGAGAGCTTCTCCAAGCCCTGGTCCATGACCGGCTGGCGCCTGGGCTGGCTCGCGGCAGCGGCACCCGTCATCGCCGAGATCGCCAAGGCTCACCAATACTTAGTATCGAGTGCCGTCTCCTTCGAAATGGACGCCGCAGCCCGAGCCCTGACCGTCGACCCAACCCCCATGCTCAAAGTCTACCGAGCCCGCCGCGAACGCGTGCTCGCAGCCTTAAACGCTATGGGCCTCGACGTAGTAGAACCAGCCGGCGCCTTCTATGCCTTCCCCAGCATCAAACAGTACGGCCTAACCAGCGAAGATTTCTGCATCAAGGCCATCAAAGAAGCAAACGTAGCCCTAGTCCCGGGCGACTGTTTCGGCACCGAAGGCCACATCCGCCTAAGCTACTGCGTCTCCGACGAAAACCTGGACGAAGGCCTCCGCCGCCTGTCCACCTTCATTTCAACCTTGTAGCCCTCAGGGACGCAACATATCAGCCCACCGACCCAAGCATTATGAGTGGGGCGCGTCGCTCAACGGACACGAGGATTCGCAGCAAAGGTAACGTAGCTCCGGCCGGGAGGGGCAGGGCGAGTTTTCCGTAGATTCCGCACGAGCCGAAGGCCACTTAATGTGGCCTTCGTGCGAGCCCAGGACTTGACCGAGCGGAAAACTCGCCCTGCCCCTCCCGGTCGGAGCGTATGCAGGGTTTGTGTACGAATCCTCGCGCCCGTTGACCGACGCCGGGGTCCCCGCCATAATACTTTCGGTTCACGCACGAATCCGCTGCCAGAGACAGCCGGCGCAAACGGGTCTTACCCGCGAGCTTAATGGGACTTCCCGCCAGCCGAGGTGGTCGAGTAGATATGTCTTCTCGCCCCCGTCGCTCATGCAGCGCGGGGGCTTTCTTTTTGGACATGCCCCCGTCACGTCCTTGTGGCGGACCGTGCCCGGAAAGAATTCGAGGAGGTGTAATTCATGCCCCAGCAGTACAAAATCGACAAGGTTGCAGAGATCGAGTCCCGTATCGCCGAGAACGCCGGTCTGTTCGTCGTCAACTACAACGGTCTGACGGTTAAGCAGGCTCAGGAGCTGCGTCATCAGCTTCGCGAGTGCGGCGCCGAGATGAAGGTCTACAAGAACAACCTGGTCAAGATCGCTCTCAAGAACCAGGAGCAGCCCGAGATCGACGAGATCCTCGCCGGCCCCGTCGCTTATGTGTTCTACGAGACCGAGCCGGTCGAGGCCGCTAAGGCCCTTAAGGACTTCTCCGCTAAGTCCAAGGGCGTCCTTGAGATCAAGGGCGGTATCTCCGACGGCAAGGCCGTTTCCGCTGATGATGTTAAGGCTATCGCCGAGCTGCCCACCAAGGATCAGCTTCTCGGCCAGATCGCCGGTCTCATCTCCGGTTTCGCTCGCGACATCGCTGTCTGCGTCAACGGCGTTTCCTCTGGTCTCGCTCGTTCGATCCAGCAGGTCTCCGAGCAGAAGGCAGCCTAGTCGCTGTTTTCACCCGCGGCGGCAACGCCGCACCCCTGGCGCATTCGCGCCGTGTTTTAACTGATCTCCGTGCACAGACACGGAAACCGAAAGGACTTAGAAATGGCTAAGCTTACCACCGATGAGATCATCGATGCTCTTAAGGAAATGACCCTTCTCGAGGCTTCCGAGCTCGTCAAGGCTATCGAGGACACCTTCGGCGTTTCCGCCGCTGCTCCTGCCGCTGTTGTCGCCGCTCCCGCTGCTGGCGCTGCTGAGGCTGAGGAGAAGACCGAGTTTGACGTCGTGCTCGAGGGCTTCGGCGACAACAAGATCCAGGTCATCAAGGCCGTCCGTGAGCTCACCAACCTTGGCCTGAAGGAGGCCAAGGAGGTCGTCGAGGGCGCTCCCAAGGCTGTTCTCGAGGGTGCCAAGAAGGAGGACGCCGAGGCTGCCAAGGAGAAGCTCGAGGCTGCTGGCGCTGCTGTCACCCTCAAGTAATCAGGCTTTCTCGCCAGATTTCTTTAAAGACGGGGTTCGCATTGCGAGCCCCGTCTTTTTTGTATTTCGGTCCCTCGGCATCGGTTGCTCAAACTGCCATATTCTGTGATTTGCGTCGTATCGGGTGCCCTGCCGTTGGGCAATAAAATTGCACCATTCGAGCAATAATTTGCGTTGACCTGCTGAAGAATTGCCTCTGCCTTGTAGCGACATATAGTTCCAGCGGTAAGATGCTTGGGTATCGCAATTTGGTCTGCGGCTGTGTGCCGCACGCATGGGGCGCTTTTGCGCCTGCGAAAGGATCTTTGAATAACATGAAGGCAATCATCCCCGCCGCCGGTCTTGGCACGCGTTTTCTGCCTGGCACCAAGTGCACGCCCAAAGAGATGCTGCCGGTGCTCGACAAGCCCGTCATTCAGTACGTCGTCGAGGAGGCGCTCGACCCCGAGGAAGTCGACGACGCCATCATCGTTACATCTCCCGGTAAGCCCGAGCTACTGAACTACTTCCAGCCCGATCGCTCGCTCGAGAACCTGCTGCGCGAGCGCGGCAAGAACGCCTATGCCGATGCCGTCGCCCACGCTGGCGGTATGCCGGTCGACTTCCGTTATCAGTACGAGCCCAAGGGCCTCGGCCATGCTATCCGCTCTGCTGCCGACGCCGTGGCAGGGGAGAACTTCCTGGTTCTTCTGGGCGACTACGTTGTGCCTAATCGCGACATCTGCGACAAGATGCTCGCCGTTTCCAAGGAGCACGGTGGAGCTTCGGTTATCGCCGTCGCTGCTTGCTCGCCCGAGGAAGTCAGCCGCTACGGCGTTATCGCCGGCGAGCGCGTCGGTTCGCTCGAGGGCGCCGAGGACGTTGCCGATGCAGAGCCGGGCGCTGTCTGGCGTATCGGCGGTCTGGTCGAGAAGCCCGCTCCCGAGGCGGCTCCGTCCAACCTGTACATCGTCGGTCGCTACCTGCTGAGCCCGCTGGTCATGGACCTGCTGGCAGATCAGCAGGCCGGCAAGGGCGGCGAGATTCAGCTCACCGACGCCATGGCCCGTTCGCTCGACCGTGAGGCCATGTATGCCGTCGTCATCGACCCGCTGTCGGGCTACGACACCGGCACTCCCTCTGGCTGGATGGCCACCAACGCCCTCATGGCCGCAAGCGATCCTCGCTTTGCCAGCGCCTTCTGGGACGCCATCGACGAGCGCGGCGGATTGATGCGCAAGTAAGCCTTCGGACATCGACATTTACGGGCGCGGACCTCGGTTCGCGCCCGTTTTTTATAAGAGCTGCGATTGCCGGCTCTCTGTTCACAGAAAATATATGAACAGATGTTCGATACACATACATCTACCTGCTTGTTTTCTGTCGAAAAACTTTGCTACTCCAAAAACTCAATCGCGTCAAGGCTTTTCTTGCCCAACGGTCGGTACCTGATAAACTATTAGGTTGCGATAACTGGCGAAGCTATGCCTCGCCAACCCACCGAGCATTTCCGTGAAGGAGGAAAAACCTGGTGACCTACGCATACACTGCCACTGAGCGCAAGCGCGTCAGCTTCGGGAAAATCCCGGAGGCCATGGAGCTCCCCAACCTTATCTCTGTTCAAAGGGAATCCTTTGAGCGTTTTAAGGACGAGGGCCTTCGTGAGGCGTTCAAGGAATCCAGCCCCATCCAGAGCCAGAACCATGTTCTCGAGGTTACCTTCGGCGAGCATCAGTTCGGCGACCCCGCGCACACCGTCGAGGAGTGCCGCGAGAAGGACATGACCTATCAGGCCCCGCTTCTGACCGACGTCCGTCTCACCAACAAGGAGACCGGCGAGATCAAGGAGCAGCTCGTCTTTATGGGCGACTTCCCCATGATGACCGATCAGGGCACCTTCATCATCAACGGTACCGAGCGTATCGTCGTCTCGCAGCTCGTCCGTTCCCCGGGTGTGTACTACAGCTCCGAGATGGATTCGGGCAAGCAGATCTACAAGGCCCAGATCATCCCGTCCCGCGGTGCCTGGCTTGAGTTTGAGGTCGACAAGCGCGACCAGCTCATGGTCTCCATCGACCGTAAGCGCAAGCAGAGCGCCACGATGTTCCTGCGCGCCCTTGGCATTGCCGTCACCAACGACGACATCATCGAGCTGCTCGGCAACTCCGATGTGATCAAGCGCACTCTGGAGCGCGACACCGCCCTCACCCGCGAGGATGCCCTTATCGAGATCTACCGTCGCCTGCGCCCGGGCGAGCCTCCCACCGTGGATGCTTCCCGCAGCCTGCTCGAGGGCCTGCTCTTTAACCCGCAGCGCTACGATCTGGCCCGCGTCGGTCGTTACAAGGTCAACAAGAAGCTCAACCTCACCACCGAGGAAGAGGTCACGGTGCTCACCGACGAGGATATCGTCGCGACGCTGCGCTACCTGCTGTCCCTCGCTGCCGGCGAGCAGGGCTTCAAGGTCGACGACATCGATCACTTCGGCAACCGCCGCATCCGCACCGTCGGCGAGCTCGTCGCCAACCAGTTCCGTATCGGCATGAGCCGTATGGAGCGCGTCGTCCGTGAGCGCATGAGCTCCCAGGACATCGACGAGATCACCCCGCAGTCGCTCATCAACATCCGTCCGATCGTGGCCTCCATCAAGGAGTTCTTCGGTTCCTCGCAGCTCTCGCAGTTCATGGACCAGGCGAACCCCCTGACCGGTCTGACCCACAAGCGCCGTCTGTCCGCACTCGGCCCTGGCGGTCTTGCCGGCCACAAGTCCGGCTCCAGCCGCCGTACCAACGTGCCGACGGCCGTCCGCGACGTCCACAACTCGCACTACAGCCGCATGTGCCCGATCGAGACCCCCGAAGGCCCCAACATCGGCCTGATCGGCTCGCTCGCCCTCTACGCCCGCGTCAACGAGTACGGCTTCATCGAGGCTCCGTTCCGTCGCGTCGAGAACGGCGTTGCCACCGACCAGATCGACTGGATGACCGCTGACGAGGAAGAGAAGCACGTCATCGCGCCGGCCAACACGCCGCTCGATCCCAAGACCAACGAGTTCATCACGACCGATGCCGAGGGCAAGCTTGTCCGCCCGCACACCGTGATCGCCCGTACCCGCGACTTCGACGGCTCCTTCGGCGCTCCCGCCGACGTGCCTGTCGAGGACGTCGACTACATGGACGTCTCGCCGCGTCAGATGCTCTCCGTCGCAGCCACGCTGATCCCGTTCCTCGAGCACGACGACGCCAAGCGTACGCTGATGGGCGCTAACATGCAGCGCCAGGCCGTGCCGCTGGTTCACCCCGCCGCTCCCTATGTCGGTACCGGCATGGAGCGTCGCGCCGCCCTGGACTCCGGCGAGGTCACCCTGGCTAAGAACGCCGGCGAGGTCATCTTTGCCGACGCCGCCAAGATCATCGTCAAGCATGCCGGCGGCATGGACGAGTATCACCTGGCCAAGTACCAGCGCTCCAACCAGTCCACCTGCATCAACCACCGTCCGCTCGTGCGCGTCGGTGACACCGTTGAGCAGGGCGAGCCCCTGGCTGACGGTCCTTCGACCGATCATGGCGAGCTCGCACTGGGTCAGAACCTCACCGTGGCATACATGCCGTGGGAAGGCTTCAACTACGAGGACGGTATCGTCGTGTCCGAGCGCCTGGTGGCCGAGGACCTGCTGACGACCATCAACATCACCCGTCACGAGATCGACGCCCGCGACACCAAGCTCGGCCCCGAGGAGATTACCCGCGAGATCCCGAACCTCTCCGAGGACATGCTTGCCAACCTCGACGAGGACGGCATCATCCGCATCGGCGCCGAGGTCGGCCCTGGCGACATCCTGGTCGGCAAGGTCACGCCTAAGGGCGAGAGCGCTCTGACCGCCGAGGAGCGCCTGCTGCGCGCCATCTTCGGTGCCAAGGCCCACGACGTCCGCGACACCTCCCTTAAGATGCCTCACGGCGCTTACGGCCGCGTCATCGACGTTGTCCGCTTTAGCCGCGAGAACGGCGACGACCTGGCCCCCGGCGTCAACGAGCAGGTGCGCGTCTACGTCGCCCAGCGTCGTAAGATCCAGCAGGGCGATAAGATCGCCGGCCGCCACGGCAACAAGGGTGTTATCTGCAACGTTCTGCCGGTCGAGGACATGCCCTACATGGCTGACGGTACCCCGATCGACGTTATCCTCAACCCGCTGGGCGTTCCTTCGCGTATGAACGTCGGCCAGCTGCTCGAGTGCCACCTTGGCTGGGCTGCTGCCTGCGGTTGGGATACCGAGCAGGCCGACTCCGACAAGTACGTCCCCGGTCCGTTCTTCACCGCCACGCCCGTCTTCGACGGCGCCAAGGAGGACGAGATCGCCGAGGTCATCCGTCGTGCCAACAAGAACATGCTCAACAAGGCCACCGCTGCCTTTGGCGATCACATGCGTCCCGAGTTCGTCACCCAGCTTGACGAGCGCGGCAAGACCCGTCTGTTCGACGGCCGCACCGGCGAGGAGTTCCGCGAGCCCATTACCGTGGGTACGTCCTACATCCTCAAGCTCGGCCACATGGTCGACGACAAGATCCACGCCCGCTCGACCGGCCCTTACAGCTTGGTTACCCAGCAGCCTCTGGGCGGCAAGGCCCAGTTCGGCGGCCAGCGCTTCGGCGAGATGGAAGTTTGGGCACTGTACGCTTACGGTGCTTCCAACGTCCTGCAGGAGATCCTGACCGTCAAGTCCGACGATACCGTGGGCCGCGTCAAGACCTACGAGTCCATCGTCAAGGGCGAGAACGTTCCTGTCCCGGGTATCCCCGAGTCTTTCAAGGTTCTCGTCAAGGAGATTCGCTCCCTCGCACTGGACATCGAGCCCATGCACGATGCCGACGAGGACGCCTCCGCCCCTGTGACCGCCGAGGAGACCTCTGCTCTCGACGACCTGGCTGCGCTCGCCGGCGTTGACGCCGACGTCGAGGCCCAGGATGCCGAGACCGCCGAGGCACCCGAGGCTGTCGCCGCCACGACCACTGATAAGGAGTAGTTGACTGTGGCAGATTTCGAAGCTACTGATTTTGACTCGGTAAAGATCTCCCTTGCCTCCGCCGACCAGATCCGTTCCTGGTCGCACGGTGAGGTCAAGAAGCCGGAGACCATCAATTACCGTACCCTCAAGCCCGAGAAGGATGGCCTGTTCTGCGAGAAGATTTTCGGTCCCGCCAAGGACTGGGAGTGCTCCTGCGGCAAGTACAAGGGCATCCGCTTTAAGGGCATCGTCTGCGAGCGCTGCGGCGTCGAGGTCACCTCGGCCAAGGTGCGTCGCGACCGCATGGGCCACATCGAGCTCGCCGCTCCCGTGTCCCACATCTGGTACTTCAAGAGCCCCACGAGCTTCCCGATGAGCCGTATGCTCGACATCAAGTCCAAGGACCTCGAGAAGGTTCTGTACTTTGCCAGCTACATCATCACCGAGGTCGACTACGAGGCTCGCGAGGCTGACGCCGACGACCTGCGCGAGGAGCTCGCCGCCGATCTGGAAGAGATCGATGCCGAGTGCGCCCGCCAGATCGAGTCCCTCAAGGAGCAGGGCAACCCCGAGAACTTTGACGAGTTCTCCGACGAGGAGCCGCTGACCCCCGAGGAGATCGCCTCTGGCATCGTCGACATCGAGGAAGAGTGCAAGGACGAGAAGCAGCTCCGCACGGACGCCTTCAACGCCTTCATGAAGCTCAGCGAGCGCGACCTCATTTCCGATGAGCCGCTGTTCCGCGAGATGACCCGTTACTACTCCATGTACTTCAAGGGTGGCATGGGTGCCGAGGCCGTCCGCGACCTGCTCGCTGCCATCGACCTCCCTTCCGAGGCCGAGAAGCTCAAGGCCATCATCGCCGACGAGGACTCCCAGAAGCAGAAGCGCGAGAAGGCCGTCAAGCGCCTCGAGGTCGTTGACGCCTTCCTGAAGGGCGGCAACAGCCCCGCGAACATGATCCTGGACGTCATTCCGGTCATTCCGCCCGATTTGCGCCCGATGGTCCAGCTTGACGGCGGCCGCTTCGCCGCGTCCGACCTCAACGACCTGTACCGTCGCGTGATCAACCGTAACAACCGACTCAAGCGCCTGCTCGACCTGGACGCCCCTGCGATCATCGTGAACAACGAGAAGCGCATGCTCCAGGAGTCCGTGGACGCCCTGTTCGACAACGGCCGTCGTGGTCGCCCGGTCTCTGGCCGTGGCGGTCGCCCGCTCAAGTCGCTCGCCGAGGCCCTCAAGGGCAAGCAGGGTCGTTTCCGTCAGAACCTGCTGGGTAAGCGTGTCGACTACTCCGGCCGTTCGGTAATCGTTACCGACCCCAAGCTGCTGCTGCACCAGTGCGGTCTGCCCAAGACCATGGCGCTGGAGCTCTTCAAGCCTTTCGTCATGAAGCGCCTAGTCGAGCTTGGCAAGGTCGAGAACATCAAGGGCGCCAAGCGCGCTATCGACCGCGGTGCCACCTTTGTGTGGGACATTCTCGAAGAGGTCATCGACGGCCGCGTCGTGCTGCTCAACCGTGCACCGACCCTGCACCGTCTGTCCATCCAGGCCTTTGAGCCGGTGCTGGTCGAGGGCAAGGCTATCCACCTGCATCCGCTGGTCTGCTCGCCCTTCAACGCCGACTTCGACGGCGACCAGATGTCTGTCCACGTGCCGCTGTCCAGCCAGGCTCAGGCCGAGGCTCGCGTGCTCATGCTCTCTGCGAACAACCTGCGCTCGCCGGCATCCGGCAAGCCGGTCAACATCCCTTCGCAGGACATGATCATCGGTGTGTACTACCTCACCCAGGTCCGCGACGGTCTGCCGGGCGAGAACCACGTGTTCGCCAGCTTCGACGACGCGCTGCACGCCTATGACTGCCGCTCCGAGGTCGACATGCAGGCCAAGATCCAGGTCCGCGTGTCCGCTGCCGACGCCAACGTCATCAACGAGGACGGCACCCGTATCTTCCGCGTCAAGAACGGCAAGAACGAGTTTGTCGACTACGACGTCACCGGCAACAAGACCGCGCGCTTCGAGACCTCCATCGGCCGCATCATCTTCAACCGCCAGTGCCTGCCCGAAGACTATGAGTTCATGAACTACAAGATGGTCAAGGGCGATGTGGCCAAGCTGGTTGCGGACTGCTGCGATCGTTACCCCGAGGCCAAGGTCGGTCCGATCCTCGACGCCATCAAGTACTCCGGCTTCCACTACGCTACCCGCGCCGGCCTCACCATCTCGGTGTGGGACGCTCTCATCCCTGCCGAGAAGCAGGAGCTGCTCGATCGCGCCCAGGCCAACGTCGACCAGATCAACGAGTACTTCGAGGAGGGCTTCATCAACGAGACGGAGCGCCACATCGAAGTCGTTAACGAGTGGACCGCTTGTACCGACAAGGTCGCAGCGCTCATGCTCGACATGTTCGACGAGGAGAACCCGCTGTACATGATGGCCGACTCCGGCGCCCGTGGTTCTAAGACCCAGCTGCGTCAGCTCGGCGGCATGCGTGGCCTGATGGCAGACATGTCCGGCGAGACGATCGACCTTCCCATTAAGGCGAACTTCCGCGAGGGCCTGCTGCCGCTCGAGTACTTCATTTCGACCTATGGCGCCCGTAAGGGCCTGGTCGATACCGCATCTCACACCTCGGACTCTGGTTACCTGACCCGTCGTCTGGTCGACGTGGCCCAGGACGTCATCGTCCGCGAGGAGGACTGCGGTACGCACGAGGGCGTCACCTACAACCTCATCATCCCCGGCACCACCGACCTCAACACCGACCTCGTCGGCCGTTGCTTCATCGAGGACGTCGTGGCTCCCGATGGCACCGTGCTCTTTGAGCAGGACGGCTACATCGAGAAGGTCGCCGACATCCAGAAGATGGTCGATGCGGGCCTTAAGAAGGTCAAGCTTCGCGCGCTGCTCACCTGCCGCTCCAAGTACGGCGTGTGCCAGAAGTGCTACGGCTGGGATCTTTCCACCCGTCGTCCGGTCGCCATCGGTACTGCCGTCGGCATTATTGCCGCCCAGTCCATCGGCGAGCCCGGTACGCAGCTTACGATGCGTACCATTCACTCCGGCGGCGTCGCTGGCGTCGATGATATTACGCAGGGTCTGCCTACGGTCAGCCGTATGTTCGATATCGTCGGCAACGTCAACGAGAAGATCCTGGGTCGCGAGGCCGAGCTGGCTCCGTACTCCGGCCACCTCTCGATTAAGCCCGAGAAGTCCGAGTACGTGCTGACGCTCACCGACTCCGAGGATCACACCCGTGTCCTCGACGAGCGTCGCGTCCCCGCTTCGGTACGCTTTATGCCCGAGATCGAGGACGGCTGCGAGGTTCGCGCCGGCGACCAGATCACCAAGGGCTTTGTCAACTTCCGCAACCTGCGCAAGCTGACCGACATCGAGTCGACGATGCACACCTTCGTCGAGAGCGTCAAGGACGTCTACACCAGCCAGGGCGTCGACCTGAACGACAAGCACATCGAGGTGCTCGCACGTCAGATGCTGCGTCGCGTTCAGATCACCAACCCCGGTGACTCCAAGTACCTGCTTGGTCAGTACGTCGACCGTTACGAGTTCGCTGACGAGGTCGAGCGCGTTGCCCGTCTGGGCGGTCAGGCTCCTGTGGCCGAGCCCGTCATCCTGGGTACGCTCAAGGTCGCGTCCAACATCGACTCCTGGCTGTCGAGCGCTTCGTTCATCCGTACCGCCGGCGTTCTTACCGAGGCTGCCATCGAGGGCAAGGTCGACCACCTGCTCGACCTTAAGTCCAACGTCATCGTCGGTAAGAAGATCCCGGCCGGTACCGGCCTCAAGCCGTACGCCAACGCCAAGCTGACGTATCGCACGGCCGACGGTTATGTCGACATCGACGGTCCGGCTTCGCCCAACGCCAAGTCGCTGCCCGAGTGGGCTCCGGTTGAGCTCAAGGACCTGGACGAGCAGCTCCCGCAGCAGCTCGACTGGGCCGGCTACGACGAGTTCGGTGGTGCTGACGGTTCGTTCACCCGCAACGGCCATACCATCTCCGCCGAGAAGGCTCGCCTGTACCTGTTCGACGACCTGGGCGTGTCGCAGCGCTGGACCAACAAGTTCAGCGAGGTCGGCATCGAGACGGTCGGCGACCTGGTCGGCAAGTCCGAGGAGGATCTGCTGCGCATCGATGGCATCGGTGCCAAGGCGATCGAGGAGCTCCGTGACGGCCTCGAGGCCCACGATCTGCTCTACATCCTCGAGAACAACGACGACGTTGCCGACGAGGAAGACCTCTCGCAGCTGCTGCAGATGGTCTTTAGCCCCGACGGTCCGGACGATATCCTGCTGGGTACCTCCGCTCCGACGCATCACGCCGATGCCGACGAGGAGCTCCTGGGCGCCCCGATCGACGACAAGAAGGCTCCCGCCAACGGCGCGATCAACGAGGACATGGCTTCCCTCGACGAGCTGCTCAACCAGCTCGTGGACACCGACGACGCCGAAGAGGCCAAGGACAACGACGAGGAGTAATTTCCTAGCACGTTAACCGTCCTTCCAAAGACCCGTTTCCCAACAGGGAAGCGGGTCTTTTTTGTTGAAGAAAACCTGCCAAAAAGGGACAGGTTTATTTTGGTAGGTTTTTCCTGCTTGAATTTGAAACATTTCGCCCGACAAGAGCGTATCTAAGGTGAGGGCCTCACCAAGAATTATTAACGTCACCGGGAGGTGATTATGGAAGAACAAGCATTTAGACAGGCGGTTGAAGATCACCGGGATGTCGTGTTTCGAATCGCGTTGACGTACCTGCGTGATCGCGCCGACGCCGACGATGTTGCTCAAGACGTCTTTCTTAAGTTGCTTAAAAGCGATGGAAACTTTGAAAGTTGGGAACATCTTCGTCGATGGCTTATCCGGGTCACGATCAATGAATGCAAATCGCTCTTTCGAAAGCCATGGAGGCGTGTGGAGGATATTGAGAACCTGGCCGAGTCGCTTTCGACAGCGCAGGATGAGACCAAGGCCGTCCTGTCAGATGTCATGCGGCTTCCGGAACGATTCCGTATCCCCATCGTGCTCTATTACTATCTGGGCTTCTCGACTTCAGAGATTGCCGAGTTGCTGCACGTACCAGCCGCGACCGTTCGAACGCGTTTAGCTCGCGGCAGATCGAAACTCAAGTTCATCCTAGAGGAGGGCGACCGTGAAATCCAACCAAATCAAGCAGGCCTTCGAGTCCGTCCAAGCCGATAGCGATCTTGCTGACCGTGTTCTTTATGCCGCTGCTGGTGAGCCGCTTCGCCGAAAGGGTCACGCGAAGCCTCTGTATGTTGCCGTGATCGGATGCCTTGCCGGAGTGCTGGCGACCGGAGGGGTCGCCTACGCCGTCGTCAATTCCAGTTATTTTGCCTCTGCCTGGGGAAACCATGGCAACGGAGAGTCCATTACCTGGACTCAAGGTGGCTCGTCGGGGACTAAATATACCTACACCAGAGAGTTTGGTGATGGTATCGCGCCCCAAAGCTTGGAGGGTTCAGTACAGAAGGTCAATCTGTCCGTCGAGGGCAACGGCTATACACTCGACATTCATGATATGGCTATCGATAAAAACGGTTGCGGTGCCGTGACGTTTACGCTATCCAATCCAAATGGCGTTAACTACTACAAGCCAGCAGCAGAGACTGGCGAACTTGTTCTCTATAGTGAAGAAGAGCGAGGCATCGGTACGCCCGGTATGAACTTCGGCGAGGAATGGGCTGACACACGCTGCACAATTGATAAGGACATATCAAGCGACACGGTCATTAATGGCACGATGTACTTTGCCTCGTGGGATCGCGAGCGAGATTTGGGACATGCGGTCACCTGGAATATCTGCTGGACTGAGGGCGAAGGCGAGGATGCGAAGCCGTTCGAGGCATCGACGCCCGAGTTTAGCGTTGGAGCGTACGTCGATACAAAGGAACTCCGCTCCGATGACTCGCCTCTCGAGATCAGCCCGTTTTCTATCCAGACACACATCGATGATCTGGGCATTGACGCAGTCACGAAAAAGTTGACCGTTACCTACAAGGATGGATCGGAGCAGATTATCGAAGATGATGCTGCGGGCGCGTACAATTTATATGTCTCGCTGACGCGCAATAGCGGAGAGAACATCTCGGTGCCGACAAAACTGATCAATGTCGATCAAGTGGTCTCGGTAACCCTTGAGGGCACGAGGTACACATCAACAGGAGAGACCGAAACAGAAGTACCCTTTACCATCGTTTATTCGTAAAGTCTGGGCCGCTTCCCAAGGGGGGAAGCGGCCTTTTTAGCGTTATATGGACGAGTGGATTGGACGTTATTCGTCTGATTCTCGGAAGAACGTAGCAAATGGATGCGGATCACCGTGAAGAGTGGCGTTTTCCCAGATAAAAGCGACCAAAATAAACCTGTCCCTTTTTGGCAGGGAACGTTGCCCCGACGAGCACGTCGGATTCCCGGACCGGGCGGCACAGGGGTTAAGTTTGTCGCGAGTTCCGCACGAGCCGGAGGCCACTTAATGTGGCCTCCGTGCGAGCCAGGACTGCAGAGCAGCAAACTTAACCCCTGTGCCGCCCGGCCCGGGAATCCGCCCACGCGCACAGAAGGGGATTCCTTTTGTGTAGGCTTTGCGGAAATGTGGGTATTTTAGGATACGCCCGGCAGCGTGGTCTGTTGACGACACAGCTAACGCCACGTATCCTATCGAACTGCGTGTTTCGTAGGGGGATGCTGACCCCTCGATTCAAGCCGTTGCACTTTACAGAAAGCTGGAATCATTCGAGAAGGAGTACGCTTTGCCTACTATTAACCAGCTGGTTCGCCAGGGCCGTCGTTCCGTGCCCAAGAAGTCCAAGAACGCTGCTCTGCAGCACAACTCCCAGAAGCGCGGCGTGTGCACCCGCGTCTTCACCACGAGCCCCAAGAAGCCGAACTCGGCTCTTCGTAAGGTTGCCCGTGTTCGCCTTGTCAACGGCATCGAAGTTACTGCTTACATCCCGGGTGAGGGCCACAACCTGCAGGAGCACTCCATCGTGCTCGTCCGCGGCGGTCGTGTCCGTGACCTCCCTGGTGTCCGTTATCACGTCATCCGTGGCGCCTACGACGCTGCTCCGGTCCAGAACCGTATGCAGGCTCGTTCCAAGTACGGTGCTAAGCGCCCCAAGGCTAAATAAGCCAGATAACGTTTTGATACTTTGGCCGTGTGCCGCCTAAGCGCCGCACGGTAGACACTTAAGGAGATTTCACATGCCGCGTCGTGCAGCAGCTAATCGTCGTGAGGTTCAGCCTGACGCCGTTTACAACAACCGCCTGGTGACTCAGCTCATCAACAAGGTCCTTCTTGACGGCAAGAAGGCCACCGCTGAGCGCATCGTTTACACCGCTTTCGAGATCGTTGCCGAGAAGTCCGAGGGTGGCGACGCTCTTGCTACCTTCAAGAAGGCTATGGACAACGTCAAGCCCACGCTCGAGGTTAAGCCCAAGCGTGTCGGTGGCGCTACCTATCAGGTCCCGATGGAGGTCAACTCCCGTCGTTCCACCGCTCTGGGTATCCGCTGGATCGTCAACTTCTCCCGCGCTCGCAAGGAGAAGACCATGGCCGAGCGTCTCGCCAACGAGATCCTCGACGCTTCCAACGGCCTGGGCGCTTCCGTCAAGAAGCGTGAGGACGTCTTCAAGATGGCCGAGGCCAACCGCGCGTTCTCTCACTATCGTTGGTAAGTTAAGGTAAGGAACTAACATGGCTAAGCCTAAGTACAAGCTTTCCGATACCCGTAACATCGGCATCATGGCCCACATCGATGCCGGTAAGACCACCACGACCGAGCGTATTCTTTACTACACCGGTAAGACCCACAAGATCGGTGAGGTCCATGAGGGCGCTGCCACCATGGACTGGATGGTTCAGGAGCAGGAGCGCGGCGTAACCATTACCTCCGCTGCTACCACGTGCTTCTGGAACAAGGACGGTAAGGACTACCGCATCCAGATCATCGACACCCCGGGCCACGTTGACTTCACCGCCGAGGTCGAGCGCTGCCTGCGCGTCCTCGATGGCGCTGTCGCCGTCTTCGACGCCGTTGCCGGCGTCCAGCCCCAGTCTGAGACCGTTTGGCGTCAGGCTTCCACCTTCAACGTCCCCCGCATCGCCTTCATCAACAAGTATGACCGCGTGGGCGCTGACTTCTTCAACGCTATCGAGACCATGAAGGATCGTCTCGACGCTAACGCCGTGGCCGCTCAGGTCCCGATGGGCGCCGAGGACAACTTCTGGGGCGTCATCGACCTGGTCACCATGACTGCATGGGACTTCAAGGCCGACGAGAAGGGTATGACCTACCCCGAGCCGATGGACGAGATCCCGGCTGAGTTTGCCGACATCGCTGCCACCAAGCGCGAGGAGCTCCTTGACGCTGCTGCCAGCTTTGACGACGAGCTCATGGAGAAGATCCTCATGGAGGAGGACTTCACCGTCGAGGAGCTCAAGGCTGCTCTGCGCAAGGGCGTTCTGGCCAACGAGCTCAACCTCGTCTTCGTGGGCTCCGCCTACAAGAACAAGGGCGTCCAGGAGCTGCTCGACGCTGTCGTCGACTACCTGCCCAGCCCGCTCGACGTTGAGGCCGTCACCGGTACCGATCCGGACACCGGCGAGGAGATCCAGCGTCATCCTTCCTTCGACGAGCCCTTCTCCGGCCTGGTCTTCAAGATCATGACCGACCCGTTCGTCGGTAAGCTCACCTATGTCCGCGTTTACTCCGGCCGCGCCGAGTCCGGCTCCTACGTGGTCAACGCTTCCAACGGTCAGCGCGAGCGCCTCGGCCGCATCCTCGAGATGAACGCCGCCGAGCGTATCGACCGTGACGACGCTGCCGCTGGCGACATCGTCGCTTGCGTCGGCTTCAAGAACTCCACCACCGGTGACACCCTGTGCGCCGAGGGCAAGGAGATCGTCCTCGAGAAGATCGAGTTCGCTAAGCCCGTTATCGACGTTGCTATCGAGCCCAAGACCAAGGCCGAGCAGGACAAGATGTCCCTGGCTCTGACCAAGCTCGCCGAGGAGGACCCGACCTTCCAGGTGTCCACCAACCACGAGACCGGCCAGACCATCATCGCCGGCATGGGCGAGCTGCACCTCGAGATCATCGTCGACCGTCTGCTCCGCGAGTTCAAGGTTGACGCTAACGTCGGTAAGCCCCAGGTTGCCTACCGCGAGACCGCTGGTCACGACGTCGAGAAGGCTGAGGGCAAGTTCGTCCGTCAGTCCGGCGGTCGCGGTCAGTACGGCCACGCTGTCATCAAGCTCGAGAAGATGGAGGAGGGCTTCGGCTACGAGTTCGTCAACGCTATCGTCGGCGGCGTCGTGCCCAAGGAGTACATCCCGTCCATCGACAAGGGCATCCAGGAGGCCCTGAACACCGGTGTTATCGCCGGCTTCCCGGTCCTCGACGTTAAGGTCACCCTGTTCGACGGTTCTTACCACGAGGTCGACTCCTCCGAGGCCGCCTTCAAGATCGCCGGTTCCATGGCTATCAAGGACGCCCTCAAGAAGTCCGATCCGCAGCTGCTCGAGCCGATCATGGCTGTCGAGGTCGAGACCCCCGAGCAGTACATGGGCGACGTTATGGGCAACCTCTCCGGTCGCCGCGGCAAGATCGAGGGCATGGAGGATCGCAAGAACAGCAAGCTCATCCGTGCCAAGGTGCCGCTGGGCGAGATGTTCGGTTACGCTACCGACCTTCGCTCCCAGACCCAGGGCCGTGCATCCTACACGATGCAGTTCGACTCTTATGAGCCCGCGCCCAAGTCCATCGTGGACGAGGTCATGAGCAAGAACGCTTAAGTTCGAGCTCCCTGTTACGTAATCCGCGAGAACATCTCTCGCACTCTTTGGAGGTTTAAGTTGGCTACCCAGAAGATCCGCATTCGCCTCAAGGGCTATGATCACGAGGTCGTCGATCAGTCCGCGAAGCTCATCGTCGAGACCGCTCAGAAGACCGGCGCTCGCGTTTCCGGTCCTGTCCCCCTGCCCACCGAGCGCAACCTGTACACGGTTATCCGCTCGCCGCACGTGAACAAGGACTCCCGTGAGCAGTTCGAGATGCGCACCCATAAGCGCCTCATCGACATCCTCGACCCCACCTCGGGCACCGTTGATTCGCTCATGCGTCTCGACCTCCCCGCTGGCGTCGACATCGACATCAAGCTCTAAGCGATATCGCTCTTAGCTTAAAGGGCCCCGCTGCCGTTACGGTAGCGGGGCCTTTTTGTTTTGAATCGTGGTTTGGACTGTCGGGCAATGCTGGCGAGTAGGTGGCTGCGGCGCCCTATTCGCTCAAGGGGCGCAGCGATGCCTCCTCAAAATGGAAGGATCGCAAGCCGTCTTCCGTTTCGATATACGCGCGACCAAAGTCGTCGACCGTTTGAAAGATGCCGCGTGCCAGCTCGTCACCGACAGGGGAACGGGCGAAAACGGTTTCCCCTATCCAATTGAGGTGAGCTACATAATCATCGTGGACGGGCGCGAGCGGTCCGGCGTCTTCTTCCATGGCGTTGAGGCGTTCTGCCCACGCATCTACAGCGTTCACGACTGCGTGATAGACCTGTTTGAGTAGCACATCGACGGCGGGAACGTTCTCGTTGAGATCCGAGAGACCGATTGCGGGCAGGCCGCCATCGGGAACCTCCGCGGGCACATAGTTCACGTTGACGCCGATGCCACAGACCGCAAAGGGGCTGCCTTCGTTATCGCGTGCGGCCTCGACCAGAATGCCGCCGAGCTTGCGTCCTCGCGCGACCAGGTCGTTGGGCCATTTAAGGCGAATCTCGTTTGCAAGACCCTGCTTTTCGAGTGCTTCGAGCACCGCTAGGCCGCTGACGGCGGCAAGACCAGAGTACTTTGCGGGATTAACGCATGGACGCAGGACAATCGAAAGCAATAGGTTGCCGGCGGTTGAATCCCACTTGTGGCCGCGCCGGCCGCGCCCTGCTGTTTGAGCCCGAGCGGCAAGTCCTGTGCCGTGCGGCGCTCCCTGTTTTCCTGCTTCGAGCAGGTCATCGTTGGTCGATCCGGTTACGTCGACTATCGTTAAACGAGAATCCATAACAGCTGCTACCTCCTAAGTAAATAAGGCAATCGCGCAATGGTGTCGAGAGATAGACACAATGTGAAGCCTTTGTCGCATTTGGACAATTTAATGTTAACACGTCAACAAAGACTGAAATGCGTTATCCTCTCTTGGTCGATGTAAACACGTCAACAACTCAAAGGAGGTTAGTGATGGGTTTCACGATTCTTGGAACAGGCTCGGCGCTTCCTGAGCGCAGCGTTTCCAATGACGAGCTGTCTGAGTTCCTCGATACCTCGGATGAGTGGATTTTTACTCGCACAGGTATCAAGAGCCGCCACGTCTGCACCACCGAGTCACTTGACGACCTTGCCGTAGCGGCGAGCGAGCGGGCATTCCAGGTGTCCGGAATCGACGCGAGCCAGCTGGATCTGATCGTCTGCTCGACGACGACGGGTGACCACCTTGTTCCCGCCGAGGCGTGTGCCGTTGCTGAGCGACTTGGCGCGACGTGCCCTGCCTTCGATGTCTCGGCGGCTTGTGCCGGCTTCGTATTTGCGCTCGATGTCGCCGAGGGCTATATCGCCCGCAGCCGTGCCGAGCACGTGCTTGTTGTTGCTGCCGAGCAGATGACGCGCGCGCTCGACTGGACCGACCGTGCCACCTGCGTGCTTTTTGGCGATGGGGCAGGCGCCGCAGTGATTGAAGCTGGGGGAGACAACCCCCTTGCCGTTGAGCTTTCGACGGCGCCCGACGTCGAGACGTTGCGCGTTCCCGGTCTGGTCGGTACCTCGCCGTTTAAGGCTTCCGCAGATAGCGCGAGCGTGCTGTCCATGAATGGCCGCCGCGTGTTCAAGTTCGGCGTCAACGCCATCTGCGACACGGTCCATAAGCTTGCGATCGATGCGGGCATTTTGGTCGAAGACATCGATCATTTTGTATTCCATCAGGCTAACGAACGAATCCTGAGCCAGGCGGTCAAGCGCCTGGGCGTGCCGGACGAGCGCGTGGTTCGCACGTTGCGCGAGACCGGCAACATCTCGAGCGCATGCATTCCGCTTGCCCTCGACCGGCTGGCAAACGCCGGTGCACTTCACACAGGCGACACCATCGCCTTGGTTGGATTTGGCGCCGGCCTGGATATAGGTGGCTATCTGCTTCGTTGGAAGTAGTCGCACATAGGAAATAAAAACGCCCCTGTGGCACAAACAAAGGAGAACTACCATGGCAGATCAGAAGACCTTCGAGCGCGTTTGCGACGTTATCCGCGAGACCGCTGGCCTTGACGACGTCGAGATGAAGCCCGAGTCCACGCTCGAGGAGATTGGTCTCGACAGTCTGGGTACCGTCGAGATCCTCGTCGCCGTCGAGGACGAGTTTGGCATCCAGCTCGATACCGAGGAGAACCCCAAGACGGTCGGCGAGTTCGCCGATACGGTCGAGGCGGCATTGGAGAAGTAGAGATGCTCAAGACTCCTCTCTGCGATCTGCTCGGCATCGAAAAGCCCGTGTTCCAGGGCGGTATGGCCTGGATTGCTGATGCCTCGCTGACGTCCGCAGTGTCCGAGGCGGGTGGCTTAGGCATCATCGCGGCCATGAACGCCGACGCCAACTGGCTTCGCGACCAGATTCACGAGCTGCGCGCCAAGACGGATAAGCCCTTTGGCGTCAACGTCATGCTCATGAGCCCGTTTGCCGACGAGGTCGCGCAGGTCGTGATTGACGAGCGAGTGCCGGTCGTCGTGACGGGCGCCGGCAATCCCGCCAAGTACATGAAGGCGTGGAACGAGGCGGGCATCAAGGTCATCCCGGTCGTTGCCTCGGTGGCGCTGGCGCGCCTCGTGGCACGTCGTGGAGCCACGGCGGTTGTTGCCGAGGGTACCGAATCGGGCGGCCATATTGGCGAGACCTCGACGATGGCACTGGTGCCGCAGGTCGTCGATGCGGTTGACATTCCCGTTGTGGCCGCCGGCGGTATTGCCGACGGCCGCGGCGTGGCGGCCGCCTTTATGCTGGGCGCCGAAGGCGTGCAAGTGGGTACGCGCTTTCTGGTCGCAGACGAGTGCACCGTCTCGGAGCAGTACAAAGAGATGGTCCTGAAGGCCAACGACACTTCAACGCGTGCGACCGGTCGCTCGACGGGACATCCGGTGCGCGCCCTCAAGAGCCCCTTCACCAACGCCTATGCCAAGAGCGAGGGTTCCGGCGCGAGTGCCGAGGAGCTCGGTGCTATGGGAACCGGTGCGCTGCGTAAGGCCGCCAAGGACGGCAACTACGAAGAGGGTTCGTTTTTGTGTGGACAGATTGCCGGCATGGTCAACGAGCGCCAGAGCGCACGCGAAATCGTTGACGACCTGGTCGATGGCGCCGAGCACGTCCTGAAGGGTGCGTGCGCATGGGTGGCGTAGCGTTTTTGTTTGCCGGCCAGGGTGCCCAGCACCCCGCGATGGGCGTCGACTTGATCGAGACATCGCCGGCGGCCGCCGAGGTGTTCGCCATTGCCGACGAGGTGCGCCCGGGGACCAGCGAGCAATGCCGGAGTGCCTCCAAGGAGGAGCTCTCGCAGACCGAGAACACGCAGCCGTGCGTGTTCGTTCACGACCTGGCAGCGGCTGCCGCCCTGCGTGAGCGCGGCGTGGTACCTGCCGCCTGTGCGGGATTCTCGCTGGGCGAGGTCGCCGCGCTCACCTTTGCGGGGGCGTTCGATACGCGAGCGGGCTTTGAGCTCGTGTGCGAGCGCGCGGCATTGATGGCCACGGCGGCCGAGCGTCACCCCGGCGGCATGCGCGCCGTCATCAAACTTGATGCTGCGCAAGTCGAGAACCTGGCTGCGCAGGCCGGCGAGGACTGCTGGCCGGTCAACTACAACAGTCCCCAGCAGACGGTTGTGGCCGGAGCGCCCGATGCGCTGCAGGAGCTCGACGTCCTAGTAAAAGAGGCTGGCGGCCGCGCCATGAAGGTCGCGGTGTCGGGTGCATTTCATAGCCCCTATATGGCCGAGGCGACCTGTGGCCTTGCCGCATATATTGAGGCCGGTCACGCGCCGTCCCCGTTGCTCATTCCTGTTTTGGCAAATATGACAGCGGCGCCCTATCCGGCGGACCCCCAGACGGCATCGGATGTCTTGGCCAATCAGGTGAGCCATGCCGTACGCTGGGTCGATACGCTGCATGCTCTGCAGGATCAAGGCATCGACACATTTATTGAGGTCGGCCCCGGCAAAACGCTGTCCGGCCTGGTCAAGCGTACGCTGAGCGACGTTCGTGTGTATTCGTGCGAGACGGCCGAGCAGGTCGCAGCTATTGCCGACGAGCTCGCATAGTCCACAGGGCTGTAACCCGAAAGGAATGACATGGGCAACTTGAACAACGGCACGCTCGAGCGCAACGACTCACGTCGCGTGGCACTGGTCACGGGCGGTTCGCGAGGTATCGGTCGCGCCTGCGCTGTCGGTCTGGCGGAGGACGGCTTTGATATCGCCGTCGTCTATGCCGGTAGCGCAGATGCGGCGCGCGAGACGTGCGAAGCCTGTGAGGCGGCTGGCGCCACGGCGCGCGCATATCAATGTGACGTGGCCGACCCCGCCGCCGTCAACACTTGCGTGGAGACGGTCCTCAACGACTTTGGCTCCATTTGGGCGCTCGTCAACAACGCCGGCATCACGCGCGACGGCCTGCTCATGCGCATGGGCGATGACGCCTTCGATCGCGTGCTCGATGTCAATCTTAAAGGAACGTTTAACACGACGCGCGCGCTCACCAAGACCTTTATGCGCCAGCGTGGCGGCTGCATCGTCAACATGAGCTCGGTCGTGGGCCTGATGGGCAATGCCGGGCAGGCCAACTACGCTGCCTCAAAGGCGGGCGTGATCGGCCTGACCAAGGCAGTGGCGCGCGAGCTTGCGCCCCGCGGCGTACGAGTGAACGCAGTTGCCCCCGGGTTTGTCGAGACGGATATGACGGCAAAGCTCTCGGAGAAGGTTCGCGCGGCAACCGAGGAGCAGATTCCCCTAAAGCGTATGGCGCAGCCCGAGGAAGTGGCCGGCGTGGTGCGCTTTTTGGCGAGCGATGCGGCTGCCTACATTACGGGCGCGGTCGTACGCGTCGACGGCGGAATGGCGATGTAGAAAGCAAGCCGGGTAAGCGGCTTGGATGAGGAGACCATGATGGAACAGAGAGTTGCAATCACCGGTATCGGTGCCGTGTCGCCGCTCGGCAACACCGCGCTTGCCACCTGGGCAGCCATGTGCGCCGGAACGTGTGGCATCGGCCCGATTACGCACTTCGATACCGATGCATTTGCCGTCAAGGTGGCGGCCGAGGTCAAGGGTTTTGACGGCAACGATTACTTTGGCAAGCATGACGCCAAGCATCTCGACCCCTGTGTTCAGTTTGCGATGGCGGCGTCGGACGAGGCCATGCGCGATGCGGGCTTTGATGTCGAAGGCGCCATCGATCGCGAGCGCTTGGGCGTCTACGTGGGCTCGGGCGTGGGCGGCATGCAGACGCTTGTCGACAACGTCCACACGATTGCCGATCGCGGGCCTCGTCGCGCGTCGCCCTACATGATCGCGATGATGATCCCCAACATGGCTTCGGGCAACATCGCGATTCGCCATAAGGCAAAGGGCCCGACCCTGCCCGTGGTGACCGCGTGCGCAACCTCGGCCCATGCGGTGGGTGAGGCGTTCCGCGCCATCAAGCACGGCTATGCCGATGCAATCCTGGCCGGCGGCGCCGAGGCCGCCATTATCCCCGATGCCGTTGCGGGCTTTACGTCCTGCCGTGCATTGACCACCAACCCCGACCCCGCGACGGCCTGCCGCCCGTTCGATGCAGACCGCGACGGCTTTGTGATGGGCGAGGGTGCCTGCGTGCTCGTGCTCGAGGGTATGGAGCACGCACAGGCGCGCGGTGCGCATATTTACGCCGAGGTCGTGGGCTACGGCAACACCGATGACGCCTACCACATCACGAGTCCCGACCCGGACGCGGCAGGTATCGCCCGTGCGATATCGCTGGCGGTGGCCGAGGGCGACGTTAAGCCTTCCGAGGGCCTCTACATCAACGCTCACGGCACCTCGACCAAGCTCAATGATTCGTCCGAAACGGCGGGCATCAAGCGTGCGCTCGGCGAGGACGCGGCACGCGCCGCGCACGTCTCGTCGACCAAGTCGATGACCGGCCACATGATCGGTGCTACGGGTGCCATTGAGGTCATGGCCTGCGCCATGGCGCTCGAGCAGGGCGTGGTGCCGCCGACCATTAACTACCACACGCCCGATCCCGCCTGCGATCTTGACTACACGCCCAATCGCGCGGTTCGCGCCGACCTTACCTGGGCGCTTTCGACCAACCTGGGCTTTGGCGGACACAACGCCGCCATCGCGCTGCGTAGATATACGAGGAGCTAGAGCATGGATTCCAAAAGACTTGCCGAGATAGCCGATGTTATGGAGGACCGCGGCCTCACGCGCGTACGCGTTGAGGAGCCCGATGGCACCGCGGTCGAACTCGAGCGCGCGAGCGCCGCACAGCCGGTTGCCGTGCCCATGCCCATGCTGAGCGCTATGGCCGCTCCAGTTGCAGCTCCCACAGTCGCGCCTGCCGCACCGGAGCCCGCCGCGCAGACACCTGCCGCCGCACCGGAGCCCAAGGGCACCGAGGTGACCGCTCCCATGGTCGGCGTTTTCTATGCTGCCCCGGCGCCGGGCGACGAGCCGTTTGTGCACGTGGGCTCTAAGGTCAAGGCCGGCGAGACGCTCTGCATCATCGAGGCCATGAAGGTTCTCAACGAGGTAACGGCAGAGGCAGACGGCGAGGTGCTCGAGATCTGCGTGGCCGACGGCGACCTCGTGGAGTTTGGCAGCTGCCTCATGAGGATCGGATAGGTGATATCCATGAACAAAGAAGAGCTTAAGGAACTGTTGCCGCATCGCGAACCGATGCTTTTGCTCGACGAGGCCGAGCTGGTGGGCGACGAGGCCCACGGCAAGATCACGATCACGGGCGACGAGTACTTTTTGCAGGGGCATTTTCCGGGAAACCCGGTGGTCCCCGGCGTGATTCAGTGCGAGATGCTCGCCCAAAACTGTTGCGTGCTGCTGATGGGCGATGAGGAGGCGCGCGGCGCGACGCCGTTCTACACGAGTCTGGACAAGGTGCGCTTTAAGCGTCCGGTGCGCCCGGGCGACACGGTTGATCTGGTGTGCACCATCACGCGTGCGCGCGGGCCGTTCCGCTTTGCGACGGGTACTGCGAGCGTCAACGGTGAGGTTTGCTGCCGCGCCGATATGTCTTTTGCACTCATGCACGAAAGTTAAGGAAGGCTTCATGTTCGACAAAGTGCTCATCGCCAACCGCGGCGAAGTCGCGGTCCGTGTTATCCGCGCGTGCCGCGATATGGGCATCAAGACCGTCGCCGTTTATTCCACGGCCGATGCGGACGCGCTGCACGTGCAGCTTGCCGACGAGGCGTATTGCATCGGCGGTCCGCGTCTTGCCGAGAGCTACCTCAACGACGATGCCGTGCTCACCTGTGCCGTAAAGTCGGGAGCTAAGGCAATTCATCCCGGCTATGGCTTTTTTTCCGAGAAGGCGAGCTTCGTGCGCGACTGCGACAAGTATGGTCTGGCGTTTGTCGGCCCTTCGGCCGAGGTGATCGACAGCATGGGCGACAAGGACGCCGCACGTCGAACGGCCGCCGCGGCGGGCGTGCCCATCGTGCCGGGCTGCGATTTGCTCAAAAGCCCCGAGGAGGCAACGGCCGAGGCCGAGCGCATCGGCTGCCCCGTGCTTATTAAGGCGCGTGCAGGCGGTGGCGGTCGCGGCATTCGCAAGGTCGAGCGCGTGGAAGATGCGGCAAAGGCGTTCATCGAGGCGCGTGCCGAGGGCGAGGCCGTCTTTGGCGACGGCGAGTGCTACATGGAGAAGTTCGTCGCGCCGGCGCACCACGTCGAGGTACAGATTATGGCCGATAAGCAGGGCCATGTGTTTTCGCTCGGCGAGCGCGAGTGCTCGGTGCAGCGGCGCAACCAAAAGCTAATCGAGGAGAGCCCCGCGCCGTGTCTCGACGGACACGACGACATTCGTGCTCGCATGCACAAGGCAGCGCGTGACCTGGCTCGTGCCGTCGGCTACGAAGGAGCCGGTACCATCGAGTTCCTGTATTCGGACGACGGCAATTTCTACTTTATGGAAATGAACACGCGCTTGCAGGTGGAGCATCCGGTTACGGAGTTTGTGACCGATACCGACTTGGTCAAGTGGCAGCTGCGCGTGGCAGCCGGCCAGCCTCTGCCCTTTGAGCAGGAGGACATGCCGGTCCGCAACCACGCCATGGAGTGCCGCATCAATGCCGAAACGCCGGACTTTCTGCCGTCATGCGGAACGGTCACCGCGTTGCGTGTGCCGGGTGGTCCGCGCGTGCGCTGGGATTCCGCCATGTTTACCGGTGCAAAAGTTCCGCCGTACTACGACTCCATGCTTGGCAAGCTCATCGTGTGTGCGCCCACGCGTGACGGCGCCATTCGCAAGATGCGCTCGGCCCTGGGCGAGCTCGTGATTGAGGGCGTGAGCGAAAACAGCGAGCTTCAGCTCGACGTGCTGGCAAACGACGAGTTCTTGTCGGGCATGTATCACACCGATCTGATGGGGCATCTCTATGCTGATGAATAGAAAAGCGAAGACGGTCAACGTCCTCGAGGGGCCGATGACCGAGTCGTGCGCCGAGTTTCCCGCGCGCCACGTGTTTATCAAGTGCCCGGAGTGCCGCCGTGTGATCGATGAGGCACGCCTGCACGACAACCTCGAGGTCTGCCCTCGTTGCGGCAAACACTTTCGCGTGAGCGGTCGCGCGCGCATGTGCATGACGGTCGACGAGGACACGTTTGAGGAATGGGATGCCAGTCTGGCGCCGGAGGACTTCCTTTCGTTTCCCGGCTATGCCGACAAGCTCAAGAGCGTGAGCGAACGTTCGGGCGAGCGCGATGCCGTTGTGTGCGGCAAGGGCAAAATCTGCGGTTGCGATACGGCGCTCTTCTTTATGGACGCCAACTTTATGATGGGCTCGATGGGTTCCGTGGTGGGCGAGAAGATCTGCCGCACATTTGAGCGTGCGACCGAGCTGGGGCTGCCGGTCGTTGGCTTTACCGTATCGGGTGGCGCTCGCATGCAAGAGGGCGTGACATCGCTTATGCAGATGGCCAAGATTTCTGCGGCGGTTAGGCGCCATAGCGAGGCGGGCGGCCTGTATATCACGGTGCTCACCGACCCCACGACCGGAGGCGTAACCGCGAGCTTTGCCATGGAGGGCGATATTATCCTGGCCGAGCCCGATGCCCTGACGGCATTTGCCGGCCCGCGCGTGATCGAGCAGAACATGCACAAGCGCCTGCCCAAGGGATTCCAGCGCTCCGAGTTTTTGCTGGAGCACGGCTTTTGCGATGCCGTTGTTCCGCGTGGCGAGATTGCGCTCACGGTAGGCGAGCTGCTGGCGCTGCACGAAGGGCACGCGCCCGGCCTGGGGGCACCGCATGAGATCGTGCATACGGGTCGCCGCGGCAAAAAGCTGGGACACTTGTTCAAGCGCTCGGCCGCGCCAAAAACCGCGCTCGAAATTGTCAAACAGACGCGCTCGGCAGATCGTGCCACGGCGGGCGAGATGATCTCGCTGGGCCTGGATGGATTTGTGGAGCTGCACGGCGACCGTTACTTTGGCGACGATGCTGCTGTGGTGGCTGGCATTGGCTGGAAGGACGGGCGACCCGTGACGGTTATCGCCATCGAGCGCGGCACCACGACTAAAGAGCGTATGCGCCGCAACTTTGGCATGGCGCATCCCGAGGGCTATCGCAAAGCGCGTCGCCTTATGCGCCAGGCCGAAAAGTTTGGTCGACCGGTTCTGTGCCTGGTCGATACTTCGGGCGCGTTTTGCGGCATCGGTGCCGAGGAGCGCGGCCAGGGCGAGGCGATTGCCCAGAATCTCATGGAGATGAGCGGCCTCAAGACGCCGATTGTCTCGGTGGTAACAGGCGAGGGCGGCTCTGGTGGCGCGCTGGCGCTGTCCGTGGCCGACCGCATCCTGATGCTCTCGAGCTCGGCCTATTCGGTCGTGAGCCCCGAGGCCTGTGCGTCGATTCTGTGGAAGGATACCGAGCGCGCGAATGAGGCCGCCGAGGCGCTTAAGCTCACGGCCCCCGATCTGTTGGCGCTCGGCATCATCGACGGCATTGTCGACGATAGGGGCCTGTCGCATGAGGAGATCGCCGGTGCCGTCATGTCCTTGGCATTTGATGCCTTCGATACGCTTGGGCGGCTCGACGACGCGACCCTCACAAACCTCCGCTACCAAAAGTACCGCGCAATCGGTCAGTATCGCACGATGTGACAAAGGGACAGTCCGCATGTCACATTGGGAAAGGCGTTCCATGTCGCAAGTTTCTAACACCTCGTTTACAACGACGGTCTCATCAAACGCTATGGCCGTGGTGGACTATCTGTCCAAAAGTATGATGTCGGCGCTGCCGTTTATTGTCTGCGCGGCGTTGTTCCGCACCGTCGCCGTCATTATGGGCGAAGGCATGCTGGGCCTGTGGTCTGCCGATTCCGAAATCTATCGCCTGTTCTACAGTTGGCTCTATAACGCCGGCTACTACTTTTTGCCCATTTATCTTGGTTGGGCGGCCGCCCGCCAGCTCGGTTGCTCGGAGCAGCTGGGCATGATGCTGGGCGGCGTATTGATTGCGCCCGATCTGCTTAAGCTCTTCGATGCCGCATCGACGACGGGGGCATCGATGACTTCCGTGTATGGTCTGCTTCCTGCGCCGGTCAACGATTACACGACGACTGTTATTCCGGTTCTCATCTCGGTGCCCGTGCTATGGCGAGTGGAGTGTTTCTTTCAGCGCGTTATCCCTAAGGCCGTGGCGTTTTCGTTCGTTCCGTTTGCAACCATGCTCGTCATGGTTCCGGTTTCGCTGTGTATTACGGCGCCGGCGGGCAGCTATCTGGGCATGCTGTTGGGCCAGCTTATGTTTATGCTTGGCAATTCCGGTGGCATCGTGTCGCTGCTCACGCTCATGGGGCTTGCCGCGGGCTGGGAGTTCCTAAAGATAGCGGGCGTCAGCAACGTCGTTCTATCGCTTGCGTACGCGCAGTTTATGAGTGTGGGAACGGATTCGTGCATCCTGATTGCCGCGACGATGGCGACGTTTGCCGTTTGGGGCATGCCCTTTGGTGCGTCGCTCCGCGTTGCGGATAAGGACGAGAAGGCGCTCATGCTGGGCTATTCGATCTCGGGCGTGCTTGGTGGCGTAAGCGAGCCGGCGCTGTACGGTTGCGGCTTTAAATATGGCAGGTGCCTGACGTGCATGGCCATTGGCGGCGCCGTCGGAGGCCTTGTTGCAGCCGTGGGCCACGTTACGGCCTATACCATCGGTATGACGAATGTCCTCATGGTCATTGGCTTTGCCACGGGCGGCATCTCGAACCTGCTGTGGTGCTGCGCTGCCGGCGGTGTGGCATTTGCGGTGTCTGCGGCGCTGAGCTACTGCTTTGGCGTGGTGCCGGCGAAGGGACAGGCGATGGGGGACGGAGCCGATTCACCCGAAACCTCGAAGAGCGTGGCCGAAGTAAGCGCGTAAACCTGTGCGACACAAGGACGATTCCTTTGCCATGCTCCAAGGCCGTGGCCCGTGTGGGTCGCGGCCTTTTTGTATCTGAAGGACAAAGTGGCTACACTACAATCCGTTTGAGCAATAGATATATATAGGCAGTACCGTGGGGGCTGATGAAGATGGTCGAGTGGATTGTTAAGCGTGCGCAGGGCGACCGTGCGCGCGTGGGCACGTTGACGGGCATGGTGTGTATTCTCGCTAATGTTGTGCTTTGTGCTGCGAAGGGCGCAATTGGTGTGCTGTCGGGATCGGTTTCGATTGTGGCGGATGCCATGAACAACCTGTCCGATGCCAGCTCGAATATCGTGAGCGTGCTGGGCTTTAAGCTGGCGAGCAAGCCGGCGGACCCCGAGCATCCTTACGGACATGGCCGCTACGAGTATCTCTCGGGTCTGGTCGTGGCGGCGCTCGTGCTGCTGATCGGCGTTGAGCTGGTGAAGTCCTCGGTTGAGCGCATCATCCACCCCGAACCTGTCGAGTTCTCGCTTGCCCTGGTGGCAGTTCTAGTGCTTTCGATGGTCGTAAAGCTCTGGATGGCGGCCCTCAACCAAAAGCTCGGCGATCGCATTGAGTCCGAGACGCTGCATGCGACCGCGCAGGATTCCAAGAACGATGTCCTTGCCACAGGCGCCGTGCTGGCATGTGCGATTGTTTCGCAGGTGACGCACATCAATCTTGACGCATGGGTTGGCCTTGCCGTTGGCGCCTATATTGGCTGGAGCGGCCTTGAACTTATTCAAGATACGGTGAGCCCGCTTTTGGGCCAGTCACCCGATCCTAAGCTGGTCAAGCACATTCGAGACAAGATCATGAGCTATCCCGGCGTTTTGGGCGTTCACGATTTGATGGTTCACGACTACGGCCCGGGCAGGAAGTTTGCAAGTGCGCACGCCGAGATGGCGGCCGAGGCCGGCCCGCTGGAAAGCCACGACACGCTCGATAACATCGAGCAGTCGTTTAGGGACGAAGACGGCATGATCGTCACGCTTCACTACGATCCCATCGTGACCGATGACCCCAAGGTGGCGAGCATGCGCTTGCGCATTCACGCCATGGCTCAGGAGATCGATAACCGCCTCTCGATTCATGACCTACGCTGTGTGCCGGGTCCTACGCACACCAACGTGATCTTTGACTGCGTGCGTCCCTCGGATCTGCAGATGAGTGCCGAAGACTTAAAGCACGCGCTGGCACAACGGGTCGAATCGGAATATCCCAAGTCGATTGCCAAGATTACGATCGACGAAGACTACGTAGGGCATACCCACGAGTAAGGCTGTGCCGGCAAAGCAGGTTATGCAGAAGGGGAGAGCATGAAGAAGCTGTATCTACTCCGCCACGGTCAGACGGAGTTCAACGTCAAAAAGCTGGTCCAGGGCCGCTGCGATTCGCCGCTGACCGACCTGGGCCGTCAGCAAGCCGGGATGGCAGCCGCATGGCTTAAGGGCCACGGCGTCGTCCCCGACAAAGTGGTCTCTTCGCCCTTAGGCCGAGCCATGGACACTGCTCAGCTCGTCGCTACCGAACTCCTCGGCCCGGACGCAGCAGTCGAGCCCTGCGAAGGCATCATCGAGCGCTGCTACGGCACCTTCGAAGAAGGCCCCCACGACGCCCTGCCCACTGACGTTTGGGATCCGGGCGAGGACCTGGTCCCCTTCGGAGGAGAAGGAAGCCGCGCGCTGCAAGAGCGCATGGTAGACACCCTCACCAATCTCATGGGCGCCGAGGGCATAGAAACCCTTCTAGCAGTAAGCCACGGCAGCGCCAGCCGCCAATTCATTAAGGCTGCAGCCCCAGAGGGCTTCGAGCTCCCAACAAAACTCCCCAACTGCGCCATCATGATTTTCGACTTCGATGAGGCAAAGCTACAAGCAGAAGGCGAACCGTCCCAATGCAAGTTCACCCTCCAGCAAATAGTGGACCCCCAACAAAGTTATTAGCCTGAGCGAGCAAGGTTTAGCAGACATCAACGTGGCGTTCCCAGTGTGCGGCGGAGGGGGCGGGCCTGAGACATATTAAGGTTGTCGCGAGTTCCGCACGAACAGGAGAGCACTTAATGTGCTCTCCGTCGTGAGCAGGACTGTAGAGCAGCAACCTTAATATGTCTCAGGCCCGCCCCCTCCGCCGCACACTGGGAACGTACCACGCACTTTACCTGCGTAAACAATGTGAGTGAAATATGAATCTCGATGGATACGCCCGCAGCCGTGTATACTAAACAGCTGTGTGTAACCAGGGGAGTATTCTGGCTGGACAAAATGCCTGCTTAATAGGGTTGTCAGGTAGTCCGGGCGAAATACAAGGCTGGGGAGCACGTCGTGTAAGTAGTGGTCCTCTAGGGGCGTACGCTCGGTGGTGTACGCATTGTCCCAAGACCACGCGAGAGTTGGGATCATATCTTGATCAGCATGATTCTCGGCCGCAAGATTGGCATGACCCAGGTTTGGGACGAGGACGACAACGTCGTTCCCGTCACGGTCATCCAGGCTGGCCCCTGCGCTGTCTCGCAGGTTAAAACTCAGGCAACCGACGGCTATGATGCCGTCCAGATCGGTTTCGGCGACATCAAGGCCAAGAACGTGAACAAGCCCATGGCTGGTCACTTCGCCAAGGCTGGCGTCGAGCCTGTCCGCTTCCTTCGTGAGGTCCGCGTCGAGAACGGCGAGGAGCACAAGGTCGGCGAGGTCGTCACCGTCGCTGATTTCGCTGATGTCGAGAAGGTCGACGTCATCGGTACCTCCAAGGGTAAGGGCTTCCAGGGTCGCATCAAGCGCTGGGGTCAGCGCCGCGGTCCTATGACGCATGGTTCTCACTTCCAGCGTCACCCCGGTTCTATCGGTCAGTGCGCCTATCCTGCGCGCGTCCTCAAGGGCGTCAAGATGGCCGGTCACATGGGTAACGAGCGCGTTACCGTCAAGAACCTTTCCGTTGTCCGCATCGATGCCGAGCAGAACCTCATCTTGGTCAAGGGCGCTGTCCCGGGTGCCAAGAATGGTCTCGTCGCCATCCGTATGGCCTAAGGGCCCAGCCCATTTAGCCCAGCGTCATACCAAGGAGAACACTTAAATGGCAAAGTTTGAAGTAAAGAACAGCGAGGGCAAGAAGGTCGCCGAGGCCGAGCTCGCCGCTGAGGTGTACGGCATCGAGCCGAACATCCACGTTATGCACCACATCGTCAAGTGCCAGATGGCCTCTTGGCGTCAGGGCACCCAGTCCGCTAAGGGCCGCTCTGAGGTTTCCGGTGGCGGCAAGAAGCCTTGGCGTCAGAAGGGCACCGGCCGTGCCCGCCAGGGTTCCATCCGTGCTGCCCAGTGGCGTCACGGTGGCGTCGTCTTCGCCCCCAAGCCCCGTTCCTACGCTAAGCGTATGAACAACAAGGAGGTCAAGCTGGCTATGCGCTCCGCGCTGTCCGCCAAGCTGGCCGATGGCGAGCTCGTGCTCGTCGACGACTACGGCTTCGAGAAGCCTTCCACCAAGGCTGCCGTCGCCATGCTCAAGGCTCTCGGCCTTGAGGGCAAGCGTCTGACCATCATCGTTCGCGATGAGGACGTCAACGCCTACCTGTCGTTCCGCAACATTCCCAAGACGTTCATCATCACCGCTGACGAGGCCAACACCTACGATCTCGTCAACAACAACGCCGTGCTGATGCCCGCCGACATCGCCGCTCACTTCGGGGAGGTGCTTGCATAAATGACCGCCCACGAGATCATCATCCGTCCGATCGTGTCCGAGCGTTCCTTCTCCGGCATGGAGCTGAACAAGTACACGTTCGAGGTCGCCAAGGATGCTAACAAGTATCAGATCAAGGACGCTGTCGAGGAGATCTTCGGCGTCAAGGTCGTTCGCGTGAACACCCTGACGGTCAAGCCCAAGACCAAGCGTGTGCGCTATGTCGCCGGCAAGACCCGTTCTTGGAAGAAGGCCATCGTCACGCTGGCCGAGGGCGACACCATCGAGGTCTTTGGCAACCAGGCCTAAGACTCGCTGCTGTTGAGTGAGCTCATGCCTCCCAAATAGGGGAGGCGGGAGCTCAAGGTTTTGGGCGTATAAAATGGACACGCCCGGAACCGTGTATACGTCCGGTGTCATCGCACCCGAGGCAGAACCTCGAATCCCTGTCTGCGATGGCTAACGGATTCCTATTGAAAGGGATTGTAATGGCTGTAAAGCACCTTAAGCCGACCTCCGCTGGTAGGCGTTGGCAGACGATCTCCGACTTCTCCGAGATTACCTGCACCAAGCCCGAGAAGTCTCTTCTCGAGCCCCTGCCCAAGAAGGCCGGTCGTAACAACAACGGCCGCATCACCACCCGCCACCAGGGCGGCGGCGTGAAGCGTCGTTACCGCGTGATCGACTTCAAGCGCAACAAGGACGGCGTGCCCGCCAAGGTTGCCACGATCGAGTACGATCCGAACCGTTCCGCTCGCATCGCTCTGCTGCACTACGCTGACGGTGAGAAGCGCTACATCCTGGCCCCCAAGGGCCTCGAGGTCGGTCAGACCATCATGTCCGGTTCTGACGCCGACATCAAGCCGGGCAACGCTCTGCCCCTCGCCGACATCCCCGTCGGTACGCTCATCCATGCCGTCGAGTTCCAGCCGGGCAAGGGCGCTGCTATCGCCCGTTCCGCCGGTAACTCCTGCCAGCTGATGGGTAAGGAGGGCAAGTACGCTATCGTCCGTATGCCTTCCTCCGAGATGCGCCGCATCCTCGTTACCTGCCGCGCCACCGTCGGTGAGGTCGGCAACGCCGATCACTCCAACATCGTCATCGGCAAGGCCGGCCGTAAGCGTCACATGAACGTGCGCCCGACCGTCCGCGGTACCGTCATGAACCCTGTCGACCACCCGCACGGCGGTGGCGAGGGCAAGAACCACACCTCTGGTCGTCCCTCCGTTACCCCCTGGGGTAAGCCGACGAAGGGCCTTCGTACGCGCAAGAAGAAGAAGGTCTCGAACCAGCACATCATTCGTCGCCGTAAGAAGTAATTTCGGATACCGAGTTTTAGGAGAAAGCACTTATGAGCAGAAGTCTCAAAAAGGGCCCGTTCGTGGAGACTCGCCTTCTCTCGCGTATCACCGCGATGAACGAGGCTGGCAAGAAGGACGTCGTGAAGACCTGGTCCCGCGCGTCCACCATCTTCCCCGAGATGGTTGGTCACACCATCGCCGTCCACGACGGCCGCAAGCATGTGCCCGTGTATGTTACCGAGTCCATGGTTGGTCACAAGCTCGGCGAGTTCGCGCCGACTCGTACGTTCCGTGGCCACAAGGCCAAATAGGGGGTTAACCGTAAATGGCAACTAAGTCTATTGAAACTGAGGCCACCGAGGTTCGCGCCGTCGCTAAGTACGTGCGTGTTTCCCCCAGCAAGGCCCGCTTGGTGGTCGATCTGATCCGCCGCAAGCCTGTCGCTCAGGCCTTCGACATCCTCCACTTCTGCGACCGCGCCGTCGCCGTGGATGTCGAGAAGGTTCTCCGTTCCGCCGTTGCGAACGCCGAGAACAACAACGGTCTGCGTGCCGACAACCTGGTTGTCGCCGCTGCCTATGTTGACGAGGGTCCGACGCTTAAGCGCATCCGTCCCCGCGCCAAGGGTTCCGCTTCTCGCATTCTGAAGCGTACTTCCCACATCACCGTCGTCGTTGCTCCTCGAAAGGAGGCGTAAAGCTGTATGGGTCAGAAAGTCTACCCCACCGGCTTCCGTCTTGGCATCACCGAGAACTGGCGCTCCCGCTGGTTCGCAGAGAAGGATTACGCTAAGACCCTCGGTAACGATCTCGAGATCCGCAAGTACCTCGAGAAGCGTCTTTCCCGCGCAGCTGTCTCCCGTGTCGAGATCGAGCGCGCTGGCGACAAGGTGAAGGTCATCATCCTCACCGCTCGCCCCGGCGTTGTCATCGGTAAGAAGGGTGCCGAGATCGATACCCTCCGCACCGAGCTCGAGAAGGTCGCTGGCGTCTCCAAGGGCCAGCTCTCCGTCGACGTTGTCGAGATCAAGCGCCCCGAGCTCGACGCCAACCTCGTTGCTCAGTCTATCGCCGAGCAGCTCGAGGGCCGCGTTGCCTTCCGTCGCGCTATGCGCAAGGCTGTCCAGTCTGCCCGCAAGGCCGGCGCTAAGGGCATCCGTATCCAGTGCTCCGGTCGTCTCGGCGGTGCCGAGATGGGCCGTCGTGAGTGGTACCGCGAGGGTCGCGTGCCTCTGCACACCCTCCGTGCCAAGATCGACTACGGCACGGCTGTCGCCAGCACCACCATGGGCGCTTGCGGCGTGAAGGTCTGGATCTACCTGGGCGAGAAGCTCCCGGGCCAGCCTGTTCCCAACCCTGCACTCGAGGGCTCTTCCCGTCCTCGTCGTCGTAACTCCGAGAGGAGGGGTCAGTAGTGCTTGCCCCTAAGCGTATTCTTCACCGCAAGGTGCAGCGTGGCTCCATGAAGGGCCAGGCCAAGGGTAATACCGAGCTGCATTTCGGCGAGTTTGGTATCCAGGCTCTCGAGGCCCATTGGATCACCAACCGTCAGATCGAGGCCGCTCGTATTGCCATGACCCGCTACATGAAGCGTGGCGGTCGTGTCTACATCACGATCTTCCCCGATAAGCCCATCACCAAGAAGCCTGCCGAGACTCGCATGGGTTCTGGTAAGGGTAACCCCGAGGAGTGGGTGGCCGTCGTCAAGCCCGGCCGCATCATGTTCGAGGTCAAGGGTGTTCCCGAGGAGGTCGCTCGCGAGGCTCTGCGTCTTGCGCAGCACAAGCTCCCCATCAAGACCAAGATTGTTGCTGCCAAGAACGCTGAGCAGCGCATCGAGAAGGAGATGGCTGAGGAGGCCGCTCTCGAGGCCAAGTGGGCTGCTGAGGACGCCGCCGCCGCCAAGGAGGAGAACTAATGAAGCCCGCAGAGATTCGTGAGCTCTCGGACGCTCAGCTCGTTGAGAAGCTGAAGGAAATGCGCGCCGAGCTCTTTAACCTTCGTTTCCAGATGGCCACCAGCCAGCTGGACAACACCGCTCGCGTCAACACCGTGAAGAAGGACATCGCTCGCGTCCTCACGGAGCAGCGCGCCCGCGAGATCGCAGCGGAGAAGTCCGCTGTCGCCGAGTAGGACCTAAGGAGAGAACATGACTGATTCGCGTAACTCGCGTAAGGTCCGTACGGGTGTCGTTACCTCCGTCTCCGGTGCCAAGACCATTGTTGTCACCATCACCGAGCGCAAGCGTCACCCCAAGTACGGCAAGATGATGACCAGCTCCAAGAAGCTGCACGCTCACGACGAGGAGTGCACGGCTGGCGTGGGCGACACCGTCCGCGTTATGGAGACCCGTCCTATGTCCAAGATGAAGCGTTGGCGCCTCATCGAGGTCGTCGAGCGCGCTAAATAAGCAGTCGCTCTTACGACTTGTACGTTTCCGAAGATGTGCGTATGCCTGGCTTGCATACCACGGGCCGCATAAAGGCTGCGCACCTCTCTTCGGTTCTTAGTTCGGAGGAACATCTACCATGATTCAGATGCAAACCATGCTGAACGTCGCCGACAACTCCGGCGCTCGCAAGATTCGCTGCATCAAGGTGCTTGGCGGTTCCAAGCGTCGTTATGCAGGCATCGGCGATGTGTTCATCGGTGCTGTCCAGGAGGCTACCCCTGGCGCCAACGTCAAGAAGAAGGACGTTGTCCGTTGCGTCGTCGTTCGCACCGTTAAGGAGATCCGCCGCAAGGATGGCTCCTACATTCGCTTTGATGAGAACGCCTGCGTTGTCATCAACAACGATGGTTCGCCCGTCGGTACCCGTATCTTCGGGCCCGTCGCTCGCGAGCTTCGTGACAAGAAGTACATGAAGATCGTCTCGCTCGCTCCCGAGACCCTGTAGTTAGGGGAGATATATGTATATCAAGAAGGGCGATAAGGTCCAGGTTCTCTCTGGTAAGGATCGCGGCAAGCAGGGCGTTGTCCTGCGTGCTCTCCCCGCCGAGAACAAGGTCGTTGTCGAGGGCGTTTCGGTCGTCAAGAAGGCCGTCAAGCCCAACGCTGCCAACCAGCAGGGCGGCATCGTTTCGCAGGAGGCTCCCATCGACGCCTCCAACGTCAATCTCGTTTGCCCCGAGTGCGGTAAGGTTACCCGCGTCGGTCACGAGAAGGACGGCAAGAACAAGCTGCGCGTCTGCAAGAAGTGCGGCCACAAGTTCTAAGCTGCCCGCAACATCAAGTTGCTAGCAAAGGCCCGGATGCCACGGCACCCGGGCCTTTTTCTATCCCCACTCATTTGGGACACACTCA
Organism: uncultured Collinsella sp.; assembly: GCA_900544645.1. GTDB lineage: Bacteria > Actinomycetota > Coriobacteriia > Coriobacteriales > Coriobacteriaceae > Collinsella. Next base: position 29,506 of record UQWG01000003.1, on the reverse strand, counting down.
TTGGGGACAGACTTAAATGAGTAGTCGTTGGGGACGTTCTTAAACGACCAGTCGATGGGGACTGTCTTTAGATTTGTTTATCTGGTCATCTGGGATAGGCTTCAACGAAAGCGGCACATAGGGACTGTCTCTAGGTGCCGGCACATAGGGACGTTCCCTTTTTGCCGGCAGTTTGGGACGGTCCTTTGATGTCTGATGCCCTCAGAGGGGTGGAGTATCACGGCCTACTCTGTTCTTTAGGGCTTTTGGTGTTCCGCCTCTTTATGCTTCACAAGGATCGTCGCATGCGCATTCATGCGCATAGTTTTGCGCGACAATGCGCATAACCGCGCAAACATCTGCCAACTATGGCTAAATAATGACCGATAAGCAAATAAATACGCAAACACGAGCAGATACGCGCGCAATTGTGCGACTATAGGGTTGTTAGAAATGAAGGACTTCCGATGACTCAGGAGGCACATCATGGCAGATTCCAAACAGGCTCCGCTCGACGCCGAGGCAGCCGCAAAGGCGGCGTTTGCCTCGGTCCAGAATCAGCCGTTCCCAAACGACATCTTTACGGCTCCCGAGCTTCGCTGGGCAGTGATCGGGTGCGGTGTTATCGCCAACCAAATGGCCCAGTCCCTCGCGCTGGCCGGCCGCAAGCTCGCGGGTGTCGCCAACCGTACGCTTTCCAAAGCCCAGGCTTTTGCCGAGCAGTATGGTGTCGAGAAGGTGTACGAGACGGTCGAGGACCTCTACGCCGATCCGGACATCGACGCCGTCTATATCACCACGCCGCACAACACGCATATCACCTATCTGCGTGCTGCGCTGGCCGCCGGCAAGCACGTGCTCTGCGAGAAGGCCATTACCCTCAATTCCGCCGAGCTTGACGAGGCCCGTGCCATCGCCGACGAGCACAACGTGGTCCTTATGGATGCCACCACGGTGCTCCACATGCCCTTGTATCAGGAGCTGCGCCGCCGCATGGATGCCGGCGACTTTGGACGCATGAACCTCGCCCAGCTCAACTTTGGCAGCTACAAGGAGTACGGCGACCTGACCAACCGCTTTTACAATCGCAACCTTGCTGGCGGTGCCATGCTCGATATTGGCGTCTATGCCCTGTCCGTCATGCGCCTCTTTATGGCAAGCCAGCCCGCTGAGGTCGTTTCGCTGGGCAACACCTGCGAGACTGGCGTTGACGTCGCGAGTGGCATCGTCTGCCGAAATGCCGAGCAGCAGCTGGGCGTCGTGAGCCTTACGCTCCACTCCAAGCAGCCCAAGCGCTCGGTCATCAGCTTCGACAAGTGCTACATCGAGGTCAATGAATATCCGCGTGCCGATCACGCGACCATCGTGTGGACTGCGGACGGCCACCGCGAGGAGGTCCACGCCGGCACCGAGGCTTACGCCCTGTGCTATGAGATGGCCGACCTGGAGAAGGCCGTTGCCGGCGACGACTCCAAGCGCGAGCTGCTGGATTATGCTTCTGATGTTATGGAGCTTATGACCAAGCTCCGCGCCGACTGGGGAGTTGTGTACCCCGAGGAGGAGTAAGCGATGCTTGCGGAAGATAGGCTCAACGCGATCGTGTCGATGGTGCAGCAGGCCGGCTCGGTTACCGTGCCGGAGCTTGCCGAAGCCCTGGGCGTGACGGCGTCTACCATTCGGCGCGACCTGCAGACGCTCGACCGAGCTCATCGCATCGCCAAGGTCCACGGTGGAGCGACGAGTCTTGAGCGCGCGCACGTGACGCGCGACCTAACGCTTAATGAGCGCAGCGACCTCCATAACGACGACAAGGAGCGTATCTGCGCCCGTGCGGCGGCGCTTGTGGAGCCCGAGAGCTTTGTATACATCGACTCGGGCTCGACGACGCTGAGGCTCATCGAGCATCTTCCACACCTTGAAGATGTCACCTATGTGACCGATTCCGTGCTCCATGCTCAGCACCTTGCTTTGCGCGGCATGCGTACCGTGGTGTTGGGCGGCGAGCTCAAACCCGAGACCGAGGCGCTCGTTGGCCCCGATGCCTTGGCAACCTTAGACCGCTACAACTTCAACTGTGGCTTTTGGGGCTCTAACGGCATTGCCGCCGAGCAGGGCTTCACGGCGCCCGATATCGAGGAAGCACAGGTCAAGCGTATCTCGATGCGCCATACCGCCAAACGCTTTGTAATCTCGGACGCCAGTAAATTTGGCATGGTGGCGCCCGTCAAGTTCGCGGACTTCCGCGACGCAACGATTATTACCGCAGGCGAGGTCCCCGCCAAGTACCGGGCAATGGACAACGTCATCACGGTCTAACAGCAGGGGACGGGCTAAGGCCAAAACCACCGCGAAGGGGCAGGAACCTTTGTGGTGGTTTTGACGTTTGTCCAGATAAAACCTGCCAAAATAAACCTGTCCCTTTTCGGCAAAAATAAACCTGTCCCTTTTCGGCGAGTTTTAGGGCTCCCAGGGGCAGGGGGCTTCGATGTGGATGTGCTCGCCGGTTACGGGATGCGTGAAGGACACGCTGTGGGCGTGGAGCATCAGGCCGCAGGGGCGCGGCGTTCCGTACAGGTCGTCGCCAACCAGGGGATGATGCTCGCTTGCCAGGTGCACACGGATTTGGTGCTTGCGGCCGGTGAGCAACTCGACATCGATATACGAGCGCGCGGGCAGGCCACGACGGCTCTTAAGACGTTTGAGCACCTTCACGCGAGTTTGACACGGCTTGCCGCTGGCGCCGATGCGCATCTTTCGGCTGTCGTGACGGTCGCGGGCGATGGGCTTGTCGATGAGCTTCTCGTTCCAGTCGATCTTGCCCTCGGCCAGCGCCAGATAGTGCTTTTCGAAGGCGTGGTCGATGACCATTTGGTCAAAGGCGGGCTGCGTCTGCTTGTCGAGCGAGAACAGCACCACGCCGGTGGTGTTGCGGTCCAGGCGGTTGAGCGGCTGCATGTCGGTCGCGGCAAAGCCGTCACCCATCGCCAGCAGCAGGTCGCTGGCGTAGTCGGTAAGCGTGCGTTCGCCGGTGCCGTCGCCGTGGACGATCATGCCGGCGGGCTTGTCGATGGCCATGAGCCAGGCGTCGCAGTAGAGGACTTGAGGTTCTTCGTTCACGTGTAAGCCTTTCGGTTAGCTGATTCCCACAAACATGCAGCCCGAGGTCGCCCCGCGCAGGCGGGCGGCGGGCTTACGGCCGGCTTGAGCCGCCTCGACGGCGCGACGGACGCGTGCGACGGCTCGGCCCACCTCTTCGGCCTCGAGCAAGGTTCCGTCGACCATAAGACGGCGCACGCCGGCATCGAGCAGCTGCGGAACCTGCGGCGTGAGGTCGATGGGGTAGGCGTCGTACAGGCGTGAGCGGCCGTGGATGTCGGTACGCACCGGCATGACCTTTCCGTCGATATTCTTGAGTGACAGCTTGCGGGCGCGCAGGCGGCAGTTAGCGCAATCGTGGATGCAGCCATTGGCCACCTGCAGGATGCAGTGCTCACTCGTCATAACGCGCGGGCGGCCGAACACAGTGATGCCCAGGGCTGCGGGCGCGGCGGTGCCAAGCGAGACGATCTCGTCGAGCGTGATCTCGGGCGAGAGCCAAAACGCACCGGCTCCGCGCTCGGCAAGTGCCTCCATGCAGGGCGTGTTATGCACCGGCAGGCAAGAGCGAATCTCGGCCGTGGCGCCGGCATGAGCGGCTACGGCGAGCTCGGAGATATTGCCGACGGCGACGGTGGCTCCGGCATTGATCCAAGGATCGACGCGCTCGTGGTCGACGGCGCGGCAGACCTCGTCGAGTACGGGCACGATAACCTGCTCAAATGCATCGGCAGGGGAGAGTCCGACAGCCTCGAGCGCGTCGGTGGTCATATAGATGCGCGCTGCACCCTCCGCGCGGGCTGCCTCGGCGGCCTCGAGCGAGGTGACGGTGGCGCAGATCTGCGGCTCGTCGCGGTAGTGCTTGGGCATGGGTCGCGTACATTTGTCGAGCACCGGCAACTCGAGCGTTTTTGCGCGCTCCTCGTACGGTGCCAGAATGGCCTCTTCCAGCGCCTTACAAGCGGCGGCGCGCACCTTGTGCACGGCGGAGAAGCCCATGCCGCAGCCCTCATCGAGCGCCACATCAAAGCTCGCGGCCTCAAAGGGAGAGGAGCCCATGCGCCCGACGTGCTCAACCAGATCGGATGCCTCGACGGCGCGGGTCTTGGCGGCCTCGACGGTGAAGCCCGTGGCGGTGGCGGTGAGCGCGGGGTTGTCACAGCAGGTGAGTGTGACAGTAAACGGCTCGCCCAGGCGCGCCACGACGGACACGTCAACAGCTCGGCGGCGCAGCACATCGCGCTTGAGCGCGGCGCCGGCGGCGTCAATGGCGCTCTGGCTTCGAATCACGCGCACGCGGCAGCCCTCGGGCATGCTGCGAGGCACGCGGCACTCAATGATGTCACCGGCGGCGGCATCATCGGCGGCAATGGTGGTCAGGAACTGGTCAAACTCGTTATCGTGGCGAAGCTCCAGCAGGTCGCCCTTGCCCACGGGCTCAAACAACTCAATGCGGGCGATGGCGGCGCGCCGACGGCGGTCGTCGGGCTTGAGGCCGCGCACATCGCGGTTGGCCGGGCGGCTGCCCAGCACCGTGCCCACGATCTGGCCGCGGTTGTTGGAGCGCTCGTAGCTCATCATCTCGTCACCCGAGGTACCGTCTTGGTAGGCGTGCGTAAAGTCGCGGTTAAAGCAGCGCTTGAGCTGTCGCTGGCGGGCCGCATCCTCATCCTTAGAGGTCGAAACATCGGCCAGCATGTCATCAATCTGATGACGATACACGTCGACGATGGAATACACGTAATCGGGGGCCTTCATGCGGCCCTCGAGCTTGAGCGATGCGGCGCCGGCGTCATACAGACGGCGAACAAGCTGCGAAGTGTTGGTGTCGCGCGGGCACAGCGCGCGCTCGCGACCGGCAGGGGAGAGCGAGCGGCCGTTCTCGTCAATTAGCTCGTAGGGTAGGCGGCAGGGCTGGGCGCACATGCCGCGGTTGGCCGAGCGGCCAGCCATGGCAAAGCTCGACAGCAGGCACAGACCCGAGTAGCAAAAGCAGATGGCACCGTGGCTAAAGACCTCAAGGTCCACATCGGGCGCGGCGTTGTGAATGGCGGCGATCTCGTCGATGGAGAGCTCGCGCGAGAGAGTCACGCGGTCGGCGCCCTGCTCACGGCACCAAAGGGTTCCGCGGTCGTCGTGGATGTTCGCCTGGGTCGAGATGTGTGTCTCGATGCCGGGCATGGTGCGCTTGACCTCAAAGAACAGACCCCAGTCCTGGATAATGAAGGCGTCGGCGCCCAGCGTGGAGCAGCGATGGATGAGTTGCAGCGCATCGCCCATCTCGGACTGCTTGATGACGATGTTTACCGTGACGTAGACGCGCGACCCGGCTAGATGCGCGGCGCGGCAGGCTTGCTCAAAGGCCTCGTCGGTAAAGTTGGTTGCCTTGCGGCGGGCGTTGAAGCTGCCCATGCCGCAGTAGATGGCGTCTGCCCCGGCAGCGAGCGCGGCGGCAAAGGGCTCGGGCCCTCCGGCGGGCGCCAAAAGCTCGGGTCTGCGGTTGGTGGTTCGACTGGCGGTTGCGGTCATATCCTGCCTTTCAAAATGCTCAGATATTCAAAAGTATAGTGGTGCCGTTGCGGCAGGCGATGCCCGTGCTCCAAGCGGGATAAAGTCTTCAGCAGCTTAGGCTGGCTGACCCCGTGGAGAACCGTTCAGCTGCCAACGGGCGCCGTTGGTCGATAAAATATTCTCTCCAGCTGATAATATTCTTGCATCAAACAGAAACCTTGAGTACTATCCCAAATCAAGCGCGGTGTTCAGACCGAATTGTGCCTCCCGGTGCGAACGCCGCGCTCACGCTCTCTATCTGATCGTAAGGAGAAAAACATGAGCAAGACCGTCGTGTCTTCCGATAACGCACCCGCAGCCATCGGACCGTATTCCCCCGGTATCCAGACCGGCAACATGGTGTTCCTGTCCGGCCAGCTGGGCATCGACCCCACAACTGGCAAGATGCCCGAGGGCGTCGAGGCCCAGGCCAAGCAGTCCCTTGCTAACGTCGAGGCCCTGCTGACTGCCGCCGGCGCTACGTTTGCCGATGTCGTCAAGACCACGGTCTACCTGGCCGACATTGCCGACTTCGCTGCCGTGAACGAGATCTACGCCTCCAAGTTCGAGGCCCCGTTCCCCGCGCGCAGCGCTTTCCAGGTTGCCGCCCTTCCGGCTGGCGGTCTGGTCGAGATCGAGGTCGTCGCCGCTCTCTAAGGCGTTGGCAACAACTAAACATGACATGCAAAAAGACCCTGCAGCGCGTGCGAACTGCAGGGTCTTTTGTTAAGTGACGGATCGCTTGTGGAGCCGCGCTCCATTTTGCTCGTTAGCCCTCCTTGCGAACTTTTTGCAGGTAGCGGTAGACGCTGGGCTCCGAGATGCCCAGCGCGGTGGCGGCGCAGGCCACGGCGCCCTTGAGCATGAACACCCCGTTGCCGTTGAGGTGGCGAATGACGTCCACGCGGTCGCTCTGACCAAGCGACGCTACATCCAGCCCGCGCGCGCTCAGCAACTCGGCAATGCTGCGGTCGATGAGCTCCTGTGTGGACTCCGAAAGGCTTTCGACCTCGATAGGGGCGGGCTCCGTGCGCGTCGGCGCCGCATCGAAGCACGTCATGAGCTGCTGCGCCATGGCGTTGATGGAGCGTACGGTCGAGAGGTCGGTGTTGACGCAGAGCATACCGACGATCTCGTCATTCTCGCGGATAAAGTACGTCGCCGACTCCAACGTCTTGCCGCCGGCACCGCGCCCCTCGTAGCCCGTAATAAACGGCAGGTCGCGATACTTGGGGTCGTGCATGATCTTGAGCGCCAGATCGGTGGCGGGGCCGCCGACCTTGCGGCCGCTCACGATGCCGTTGCGAATATCGACGATGGCGTGGTCGGGATCCGAGAAATCGTGCAGCACGATTTCGCTGTTTTTGCCGAGTATCTGCTCCAGAAAATCGACCATCGGCAAAAAGCGGCGTACGGTCTCGTTCACGGGCAACTCCTTTGGGTGAAAACGGAAATGTTCATAACAATTTTTTCTCATGGTAACACGCTGCCCACCATCTCGTATATCCGCAGGTACATTGCGTAATGCAGACGAACGGTAGGAATTTAGCGGTAAACGGTTGACCAAAAGAAAAGTTAGATGTTATTTTGACCAGACACTTTCCTGACCTGCGGAAATGCGTTATTTCAGCTGAAGAATGGTCTGATAACAAAAAATTATTATTGAGAATGAGAATCATCTTTAATACGATATGCAATGAAGGCACAACCTCAACCCCGCACTGCGTCACAATAGAGCGTTAGATGCGAAAACAACTACTTCGAGGATTGGTGGTCAAATGACCCAGGAGACGGTTACGAACGGCACTGAAGCCCTGTTCACTCGCGAAGGCATGCCTCCCGTTAAGGAAATGATCCCGTGTGCCCTTCAGCACGTACTGGCATCGTTTGCCGGCATCATTACCCCGGCGGTCATCATGGCCGGCGTCTACGGCTTTAATAGCCAGCAGAGCACCGACATCATCCAGGTCGCCCTCATTCTTTCGGCGATCGATACGGCCCTTCAGGCCTTCGCTCCCTTCCGTCGCATCGGCGGCGGCCTGCCCATCGTCATGGGCGTTTCGTTCGCGTTCCTGCCGGCCCTGCAGGCCATGGGTGCCTCGGGTTTTAGCTTTGGTGCGCTGCTGGGCGGCGAGATCGTCGGCGGCGCCGTCGCGGTCCTCTTTGGTCTGGCCTACAGCAAGATCAAGTGGCTGTTCCCGCCCGTCGTGACCGGTACGGTCATCTTCTCCATTGGCGTTTCGCTGTATCCCACGGCCGTCAAGTATATGGCCGGCGGTATGGGTACGCCGTTGTGGGGCACCCCGCAGGCATGGTGCGTCGCTCTCATCACCTTCGCCGTGGTCTTTGCGCTCGCCAACTTTGGCAAGGGCACGCTCAAGCTGGGATCCGTGTTCTTTGGCATGATCGTTGGCATGATCGTTTCCATCCCCTTTGGCATGATCGACTTCTCCAGCGTCGCCACCGCTCAGGTCTTCGCCCTTCCCAAGCTCATGCCCTACGCGCTCGAGTTTGATCCCGAGGTCTGCATTACCCTCGCCGTCGTGTTCCCCATGGTTGCCATCCAGGTTATTGGCGACGTCTCCGCCGCCTGCCTGGGCTCCATCGACCGTATGCCCACCGAGCGCGAGCTCTCCGGCGCTATCGTGTCCCAGGGCCTCACCTCTATGGTCGGCGGCCTGCTGGGCGGTCTTCCCACCAGCGCCCTTGGCCAGAACGTGGGCATCATCTGCTCCAACAAAGTCGTCAACAAGTGGGTCTTTGTGATCATCGCGGCCGTCTTTGCCGTCGCCGGTCTGTTCCCGCAGCTCTCTGCCGTTCTTTCCGCTATCCCGCAGCCCGTCATCGGCGGCGCGACCGTCGGCGTCTTTGGCACCATCACCATGAACGGCGTGCGCATGTTCACCCGCGAGGGCCTCACGCAGCGCACTACCACTATCGTCGGCACCTCCGTCGTCTTTGGCCTGGGTATCTGGATGGCCAGCGGTTGCCTTGCCGGCGAGGGTATGCCCGCCTGGGTGTCCACCGTCATCGGCTCCAATGCCGTAACCCCCACCGCCATCATGGCCATTGTCCTTAACCTGATCCTTCCGCAGACGCCGGTCGTGGCTCAGCACATCGATGCTGCCAAGGACGCTGCCGTGGATCTGGTCTTGCCCGAGAGCAAGAAGTAACCAATTCGGTGCTATTCGTCGGCGGACGTATCGCCTCGTCCGCCGACGCCATGCGGCGCCAAGCCGCACTTCAAAGGGTTTGTCCCTTTGGTGAAGCGTTGACGGGAGAGGGCCCGTTTCCGGTGTAGGCCGGCGCTTCGCACTCCGCCATGTCAGAGGTGTCAAACCCCGCCTCTGATGTTGAAGGGAGCATCCATGCTTCTGGTCGCTAACGGTTCCGTCTTTACCCGCAACGCTCAGACCCCGTTCATTCCAAACGGTGCGGTCGCCATTGACGGAGATACGATCGTCGAAGTGGGCCCCGAGCGCGAGCTCAAGGCCAAGTACCCGGATGCCGAGTACGTCGATGCCCGGGGCAACCTCATCATGCCCGGACTCATCAACTGCCACACCCACATCTACTCGGGTCTGGCCCGCGGCCTTGCCATTAAGGGCTGCAACCCCACCAACTTCCTGGAGAATCTCGAGCAGCAGTGGTGGAAGATCGACGACAATCTGACGCTCGACGGCACCAAGGCCAGCGCCTATGCCACGATTTTGGACTCTATCCGCGATGGCGTCACCACGATTTTCGATCACCATGCGAGCTTCTGCGAGATCCCGGGAAGCCTCTTTACCATTAAGGATGCAGCTCAGGAGCTGGGCATGCGTTCGTGCCTGTGCTACGAGGTCTCCGATCGCCGTGGCCAGGAAAAATGCGACCAGGCCATTGCCGAGAACGCCGAATTTGCCCAGTGGGCCGCCAAAGAGCGTCGCGATAACGACAACCACATGATCGCCGCCATGTTTGGCGGACATGCTACCTTTACGCTGTCGGACGAGACCATGGATAAGATGGCCGAGGCCAACAACGGCCTGACCGGCTTCCACATCCACGTGTGCGAGGGCATGAACGACGTGTGGGATTCCCGCCTCAACCGCGGTGGTATCAGCCCCGTCGAGCGCCTGCTGCAGCACAACCTGCTGGGTCCCGACACCATGCTCGGCCACTGCATCCACGTGACGCCTGCCGAGATGGATATCGTCAAGGAGTCCGGCACCTGGCTCGTCAACAACCCCGAATCCAATATGGGCAACGCCGTGGGCTGCGCCCCCGTGCTCGAGTTCTTCCGCCGCGGTATCCCCGTGTGCATGGGCACCGACGCCTACACCCACGATATGCTCGAGAGCCTTAAGGTCTTCCTGATCATTCAGCGCCACAACGCCGCCATGCCCAACGTGGGCTGGTGCGAGGCCATGACCATGCTGTTCGAGAACAACGCCAAGATGGCGAGCAAGTACTTCGATCGCAAGCTCGGTGTGCTCGAGGCCGGCGCTGCCGCCGACGTTATCGTTATGGACTACAAGCCCTTTACGCCGCTGAGCGAGGAGAACATCGACGGCCACATGCTCTTTGGCATGATGGGCAAAAACTGCCGCACCACCATCATCAACGGCCGCGTCCTGTACAAGGATCGCGAGTTCGTTGGGATTGATGAGGAAAAGATCAACGCGTGGACCATGGCTGAGTCCAAGAAGCTCTGGAGCACGCTCAACGATCGCGCCTACTAATTACAAGTAGATTCACGCGCGTCGGATGTTTCGCCGCATCCGGCGCGCGTATAGGCGGCCTCCGCGGGGTCGCCGGCGCTGTGCTAGCGCTACACCGTATTTGCGCCCGCCGCGCGGTCTCGCCGGGCGTTACAGAGAGGAGCTCATTATGAGCGACATCATGAGGCCGATCCCGTTTTCGCAGCTGATGAACTGGATCATCGAGGAGCACAAGACTCAGGGCGCCGTCTTTGGCGTGCGCAAGATGGTCACGGCCAACCAGGAGGGTGCGCTTCCCATTTTTGACGAGCGCATCGAGACTCCGTTTGGCCCGGCTGCCGGTCCCAATACGCAGCTTGCCCAGAACATCGTGGCATCCTACGTGGCCGGTTCCCGCTTCTTTGAGCTCAAGACCGTTCAGGTTATGGACGGCGAGGAGCTCTCCAAGTGCGTCAACAAGCCTTGCATCGTGGCGCAGGACGAGTGCTACAACTGCGAGTGGTCGACCGAGCTCGAGGTTCCGCAGGCCTTTGCCGAGTACGTGAAGGCATGGTTTGCCTGCCACCTCATCGCTCGCGAGTACGGTCTGGGCAGCCCGGACGGTTTTGTCTTTAACATGTCGGTGGGTTATGACCTGGAGGGCATTAAGAGCCCCAAGGTCGACGCCTACATCGAGGGCATGAAGGACGTCAGCGGCTCCGAGGTTTGGAACGAGTGCCGCGCATGGGCGCTCGCCAACCTGGACAAGTTTGAGCATGTCGACGCCGCGTTTGTCGAGTCCATCCCGGGGCGCGTCTCCAACTCCATTACCGAGTCCACGCTGCATGGCTGCCCGCCGGCGGAGATCGAGCGCATCGCGACCTATCTGATCACCGAGAAGGGCCTCAACACCTACATCAAGTGCAACCCCACGCTGCTGGGCTATGAGTTTGCCCGCCAGCGTCTGAACGAGCTGGGCTTTGACTACATCGTCTTCGATGACACGCACTTCCGCGAGGACCTGCAGTGGGCCGATGCCGTGCCCATGTTCGAACGCCTGATTGCCCTGTGCGCCGAGCGCGGCTTGGAGTTTGGCGTCAAGCTGACCAACACGTTCCCCGTCGACGTGACGAGGAACGAGCTGCCCTCCACCGAGATGTACATGTCCGGCCGTTCGCTGTTCTCGCTGACCATCGAGGCTGCCCGCCGCATTACCGAGCAGTTCGATGGCAAACTACGCATTAGCTACTCTGGCGGTGCCACGGTCTACAACATCCGCGCCCTGTACGATGCCGGCATTTGGCCCGTTACCCTGGCGACCGACGTGCTCAAGCCCGGTGGCTACGAGCGCTTTAGCCAGATGGCTGGTGAGTTTACCGATCTGGACGGCAAGCCGTTCGCGGGCGTCTCTCTCGAGGCCGTGACCGCGATCCAGGCTGATTCGCTCACCAACCCGCTCTACAAGAAGCCGCTGCGTCCGCTGCCCGACCGCAAGGTCGCCGGCAAGAGCCCGCTTTCCGATTGCTTTACCACGCCGTGCCGCACGAGCTGCCCCATCCAGCAGGATATTCCCGCCTATCTGGCGGCTGTTGATGAGGGCCGCTACGAGGACGCGCTCAACATCATCATCGAGCGCAACGCCCTGCCGTTCATTACCGGCACCATCTGCCCGCATCCCTGCGGTCGTGCCTGCGAGCGTGCATTTTACGAGCCCGAGGGCGCCCAGATTCGCGCCAGCAAGCTCAAGGCCGCCCGCGAGGCCATGACCGCCGTGCTGCCCAAGCTGCGCGCCCAGGCCATCGCAAACGACGGCGAGCGCAACGTTGCCGTTATCGGCGGCGGCCCGGCCGGCCTGGCGACCGCGTTCTTCCTGACGCGTGCCGGCGTGCCCGTCACCATCTTTGAGGCCCGCGATTCGCTCGGCGGCGTGGTCCGTCACGTGATTCCCGAGTTCCGCATCGCGAGCGACGATATCTCCCACGATGCCGAGCTCTGCCTGGCCTTTGGCGCCAAGGTGCAGCTCAACGCTCGCGTTGATTCCATTGACGAGCTCAAGGCCCAGGGCTTTACCGACGTGGTCGTGGCCACCGGTGCCTGGATGCCCGGCTCTGCGGGCCTAGGCGAGGGTGCCGAGCTCGACGTGCTGGAGTTCCTCGAGGCCGCCAAGAAGGGCGAGAAACTCGAGCTGGGCGAGGACGTCGTGGTCATTGGCGCCGGTAACACCGCCATGGACGCGGCCCGCGTGGCCAAGCGTCTGGCTGGCGTGAAGAACGTGCGCCTGGTGTATCGCCGCACCAAGAAGCAGATGCCCGCTGACGAGGAAGAGCTCGATCTTGCTCTTACCGACGGCGTTGAGTTCTGCGAGTTGCTGGCGCCCAAGGCGTTCAACGGCGCCGTGCTGACCTGCGATGTTATGGAGCTTGGCGAGCCGGATGCAAGCGGCCGTCGCAGCCCCGTCGCCACGGGCGAGACCGTCGAGCTTCCCGCCACCACGGTGATCTGCGCCGTGGGCGAGGGCATCGACGCCAGCCTGTACGATGCCGCGGGCGTCGAGCACGACCGTCGCGGCCGCCTTGCCGCCACCTCCACCGGCGTCGAGGGCGTCTGGGCTGCGGGCGACTGCCGTCGCGGTCCTGCCACCGTGGTCGAGGCCATCGCCGATGCCGCCGAGGTTGCCCGTGCCATCGCCGGCGTGGACTTTAACAAGTACGCCGACCAGAATGCTCAGGCCGGCCGCGAGGACACCTGCTACGAGCGCAAGGGGTCGCTGTGCCGCGACAAACGCAACTGCACCAAGACCCGCTGCCTGGGCTGCGGCTCGGTGTGCGAGGTCTGCTGCGACGTGTGCCCCAACCGCGCCAACGTGGCAATTAAGGTGCCGGGCCTGGCCAAGCATCAGGTCGTCCATGTCGACGGCATGTGCAACGAGTGCGGCAACTGCGCCGTGTTCTGCCCTTACCAGGAGGGTCGTCCCTACAAGGACAAGCTCACCCTGTTCTGGAGCGAGGAGGACATGGAGAACTCCGAGAACGAGGGCTTCCTGGCCGTGGACGAGGACCACTTTAAGGTTCGCGTCGCCGGCACGGTCCGCACCGTCTCGGTCGATGCCGTCAACACCGGTCTTCCCGAGGCCGTCCGCCTGACCATCAGGGCTGTGCGCGACAACTATTCGTACCTTCTTAAGAAATAGGCGAGTCTCTTATGGCCAAATCCATTCAACATAACGTGGCCTACGTTGCCTGCGGAAGCGGTTGCGCCTCCGCAGGCGGCGATGCCCGCTGCAGCGAAGGCTGCATTGGCTGTGGCGCCTGCGTCACGGCCTGCCCCCACGGCGCCATTGCGCTGGTCGATGGCATCGCCCGCGTGGACCGCTCCAAGTGCACGGGCTGTGGCCTGTGCGGCGTGGCGTGCCCGCAGCGCGTGATTGCCTTCGTCCCCGGCTACCAGAACATTCTGGTGCGCTGCAACAACACCGATAAGGGTGCCATTGCGCGCAAGGTCTGCGACACGAGCTGTATCGGTTGCGGTATGTGCGCCAAAAAGTGCCCTGCCGGCGCTATCCGCATCGAGGACAACTGCGCCCATATCGACGGCGTGGACTGCCTGTCGTGCGGCATGTGCGCCGTCGTCTGCCCGCATGGCGCCATCCACGACCGCACCGGCATCGCCGCCGGCGTGTAGAAGGGAATCACCATGGCACAGGAATTCACTTTTACCGTTAACGGTGTCGAGCACACGACGACGGAGAATAAACCACTGCTGCGCTATCTGCGCGACGACCTGCACATTCACTCCGCCAAGGACGGCTGCTCCGAGGGCGCCTGCGGCACCTGCACCATCCATGTGGACGGTGCGGCCGTCAAGGCGTGCGTACTGACCACTGCTCTTGCCGCCGGCCGTAACATCGTGACCGTCGAGGGCCTGCCCGAGGACGTGCGCGAGGCCTTTGTGTACGCCTTTGGCGCCGTGGGCGCCGTGCAGTGCGGTTTTTGCATCCCCGGCATGGTCATGGCGGGTGCAGCGCTGATCGCCGAGGACCCCGAGCCCACCGAGGAGCAGATCAAGTACGCCATCCGTGGCAATGTCTGCCGCTGCACCGGCTACAAAAAGATTATCGAGGGCATTTCGCTGGCAGCTGCGGTGCTCCGTGGCGAAAAGCAGATCGACGAGGATTTGGAGCGCGGCGACGACTACGGCGTGGGCAAGCGCGCCTTCCGCATCGACGTGCGCAAGAAGGTGCTCGGCGAGGGCAAGTATCCCGACGACATCGACGAGCTCGATCAGCCGGGTCTGACCTATGCCAGCGCCGTGCGCTCCAAGTACCCGCGCGCCCGTGTGCTCTCCATCGATACTTCCAAGGCCGAGGCCCTGCCCGGCGTGGTGGGCATCCTGCGCGCCGAGGACGTGCCGGTCAACCAGGTCGGCCACCTTATCCAGGACTGGGACGTCATGATCGCCCAGGGCGATATCACCCGCTGCGTGGGTGACGCTATCGTGCTGGTGGTTGCCGAGGACGAAGCGACGCTCGAAAAGGCCAAGAAGCTCGTAAAGATCGATTACGAGCCGCTGGAGCCCGTGCGCAACATTGTCGAGGCCAGGGCTGCCGACGCCCCACGCCTGCACGACAGCTTCTTTGCCTTTGGCAACACGGTGGAGCTCAAGGACAATGTGTGTCAGAGCCGTCACGTGACGCGCGGCGACGCCGCCAAGGCGCTGGCGGAGAGCGCATTCACCGTGACGCAGCGCTTTACCACGCCCTTTACCGAGCATGCCTTCTTGGAGCCCGAGTGCGCCGTGGCGTTCCCGTATAAGAACGGCGTCAAGGTGCAGTCGACCGACCAGGGTGCCTACGACACGCGCAAAGAGTGTGCCCACATGTTTGGCTGGGACAACGAGCCCGAGCGCGTGGTCGTCGAGACCATGCTCGTGGGTGGCGGCTTTGGCGGCAAGGAGGACGTGTCCATCCAGCACCTGGCCGCGCTCGCCGCATATAAGTTCCAGCGTCCCGTGAAGTGCAAACTCACGCGCGCCGAGTCGCTCGCGTTCCATCCCAAGCGCCACGCCATGGACGGCACCTTTACGCTGGGTTGCGACGCCGAGGGCAACTTTACCGGCCTAGATTGCGAGATCAACTTTGACACCGGCGCCTACGCGTCGCTGTGCGGCCCGGTGCTCGAGCGCGCCTGCACGCATGCCGTCGGCCCCTACAAGTACCAGAACACCGACATTCGCGGTTATGGCTACTACACCAACAACCCGCCCGCCGGCGCGTACCGCGGCTTTGGCGTTTGCCAGTCCGAGTTTGCGCTCGAGAGCCTGATCGACTTGCTGGCAGAGAAGGTCGGCCTGGATCCGTGGGAGATCCGCTACCGTAACGCCATCGAGCCGGGCGAGGTTTTGCCCAACGGCCAGATTGCCGACTGCTCCACGGCGCTTAAAGAGACGCTGCTCGAGGTCAAGGATGCCTACTATGCGCATCCCGGACACGCCGGTATCGCCTGCGCCATGAAGAACGCCGGCGTGGGCGTGGGCCTGCCCGATGCCGGCCGCTGCAAGATTCGCATCGAGGACGGCGTGGCTGTGGTCTATGCCGCCACGTCCGACATCGGCCAGGGCTGCAACACCGTCTTTTTGCAGGACGTTGCCGAGGCATGCGGCCTGCCGCTTCGCTGCATTGCCAACGGCGAGTGCTCCACCGAGAACGCTCCCGACTCCGGCACCACGTCTGGTTCACGTCAGACGGTCGTGACCGGCGAGGCCGTGCGCGGTGCCGCCTTCCTGCTGCGCGATGCCATGCTTGATATCGAGGCCGGCAAGTCTGCGCCCGCCGCTCCCGTGAATGCGCATGGCGACGGCGTCAAGATCGAGTACGACGACGGTCGCGCCTATCAGCTGCACACGCAGGAGCTCGTCGCCGGCCAGGGTATGCATCCTCAGGATCCCGCGGCCGCCATCAAGGCGCTCGAGGGATGCGAGTTTGGCTACGTGTACCTGGAGCCGACCGACAAGCTGGGCGCCGACGTTCCCAATCCCAAGAGCCACATCTGCTACGGCTTTACCACGCATGTGGTCATTCTGGACGATGACGGTCGCGTGAGCGAGGTCTATGCCGCGCACGATTCCGGCAAGGTGGTCAACCCCATCTCCATCCAGGGTCAGATCGAAGGCGGTGTGCTTATGGGTATGGGCTATGCGCTTACCGAGGACTGGCCGCTCAAGGACTGCGTGCCCCAGGCAAGGTACGGCACGCTCGGGCTGTTCCGTGCGCCCGAGATTCCGGATATCCACGCCATCTACGTGGAGAAGGACGAGCTACTGCCCGTGGCATACGGCGGCAAGGGCATCGGCGAGATCGCAACGATTCCCACGGCGCCCGCCGTACAGAACGCCTATCGCGCATTTGACGGCAAGCTGCGTCCGGATCTGCCCATGGTGGATACGCCCTACAGCCGCGCCCGCAACCGCGGGTAGGGTAGGGCGCGGACGGCCATTGCTGACGAGCTGTTCGCGCTCAACATCAACTACATACGCTGCGCCTTTGGCCCCGGCTCCATCGCGAGTCGGGGCCTTTTGTTTGGAGCGGAAACTGCGTCCCGGAATTGCCACTCGGAATGGGACGCGCTTTCCGGATGGCATGTTTGGCGGAAACTACGGCCCAGTTTCTGGCTCCAGAACGGGATACATTTTCCGGAACGGTCCACGTGCGGGGGTGTACCTCCCCTTTTCGTGCTCCGCTTGTCGAATTACGTTATAGCTAGACATATTATAGGAAGGTATAATATAGCTAGCTATAACGTAAAGGAAGGATGGCCCTATGTTTATCGGAAGAACAGCGGAAATGTCCGAGCTCAATCGACTGTATGGCACGGGCTCCTTTGAGATGCCTGTGATTTACGGCCGCCGTCGCGTGGGCAAAACGCGTCTTATCACAGAGTTCATCCAAGGCAAGAAGGCTATTTACTTTCAAGCTCGTCGTACCAATGCAGAGGCAAACCTGCATGGCTTTAGCCAGGCGATACTTGCAGGCTCGGTTGGTGCTGCAGGCGTGTCGTTTCGTAGTCTTGACGAAGCGTTCGATGTATTGGCCACCATGGCTCGCGCGGAACGTTTGATTGTCGTGATTGACGAGTATCCCTATCTCGCCCAATCGAATCCCGAGATCAGCTCGTTGCTGCAAGACAAGATTGATCACCTGTACAAAGAGACCAGGCTCATGCTTATCCTGTGCGGGTCGTCGCTTTCGTTCATGGAAGAGCAGGTGCTGGGCTACGAGAGTCCGCTATGCGGTAGGCGTACGGCCCAGTTTAAGATCATGCCGCTCGATTTTACGACGACCCTCGGCCTGTGGCAGGGCATGAGTCGCGAAGACGCTGCGGTTTGCTACGGCATGACGGGCGGCATTCCTGCATATATCGAGAAAGTCGATCCTGTCGCACCGCTCAAGGACAACATCAAACGTCTTTTTCTTACTCCTACGGGCTATCTCTTTGAGGAGCCGAGTAACCTGCTATTGCAAGAGTGCCGCAATCCCGAGCAATATGATGCGATCGTGCAAGCAATTGCTCAGGGGCGCTCGAGGATCTCGGAGATTGCGAGCTCTACGGGAATCCCTGCGAGCAATGTAAAGAGCTATGTGGATAAGCTGGCGTCGCTTGGGATTGTCGAGCGCGAGCTGCCCCTAAACGAGACGAGCAATAAGCGAGCCGTGTATCTGCTGAGCGACCAGATGTTTAGGTTCTGGTACAAGTTTGTTCCGCAGAACATCGGGCTGATTCAAAACGATATGGCCGAGATGGCGTATAAGCGCATTGAGCCGCACGTATCGGATTACATGGGTACGGTCTTTGAGCTTATATGCAGACAATACGTGTACGAACTCGCGCGCGCGGGCCAGCTCGATGTGGTTCCGGCAAGCGTTGGGCGCTGGTGGGGGACGGATAATCGCACGCATACGCAGGAAGAAATCGACTTGATTGTTGACGATGGCGAGGGCGCTGCGCTGTTTGCGGAGTGCAAATGGCGCAATGAACCGGTAGGCGAGGATGTTCTGGAAAAGCTCGTGTACCGAAGCGAGCTCTTTAGGCGGCAGCACAAAAGCTATGCGATCTTCTCGAAGCACGGCTTTACGCAGGGATGTCGGGATACCGCGGAGAGTAGGGGAGACGTCAAGCTGATCTCGTTTGCCGAGATGTGAGGGCGGAGATAACCAAGCGCGCTCTGATGTGATGCTCGGAATGGGTCGCGCTAAGGATGCCAAGCGTAAAACCTTCAATGAAAATGGCGTAAAAACTACATCTGTCATGGCGTAAAAACTACATTGAAAGTAGCGTAAAATCAGCATTGAGAATGGCGTAATTTCGCATATCGCGTGATAGAGAGGGACGGCCGTCTATGGATGCACCAAAGAGATTGACCCAAAAGGGATATAGGCCCCGGCTCATAGAGGAGCGCCTCGACACCCTTATGCGGGCGTTTGGCTGTGTGGAGATCAACGGCCCCAAATGGTGCGGCAAGACCTGGACGGCGCTCTCTCGCTCGGCGAGCGTCTCCAGGCTCGATGAGCCTGCGCAGCGTGCGGCGGCAGAGGTCGACCCAAGCCTGGCGCTCATCGGCGATGCGCCACACCTGGTCGATGAATGGCAGGAGGTGCCCGAGGTTTGGGATGCCGCCCGGCGCTTCGTGGACGCGAGCGGCAACGAACGCGGGACACTTTTGCTCACGGGCTCGACCGCGCTCAAAAGCGAGGAGCGCAGCCATGTTCGTCATTCCGGCACGGGTAGGATCGCCCGTCTGTCAATGCGCCCCATGGCCCTGTGTGAGTCGGGCGACGGCGAGCCGCTCGTGTCACTGGCAAGCCTCTTTAAGGGCGAGGATTTTGCCCCTCAGCGTCGCGAGAGCACGGTGGATGACGTCGCCCGCTGGTGCTGCAGGGGCGGTTGGCCTGCAAATCTTGGGCTTTCGGAAGATCTTGCGCGAGAGACGGCAAGCCAGTACGTGCACTCGGTGCTCGACGTCAACGTGCTGGACGAGGGCATGTCGCCCGAGCTTGCACACGGCCTTTTGCGAGCTCTTGCCATGAACGAGAGCCAGGCTGTCACGTACAAGACGCTCGTAAAGGACGCCTCGTACGGTGAGGCGGGCCCCGACGAGAGGACCATCGCTGCGTACTTGGACCTCTTCAACAGGCTCAAGCTGACCGAGGACCTGTGCGGATGGGAGCCGCCCATGCGCTCGAAGGCCCGCGTTCGCGTGCGCCCCAAGCGCTACTTCTGTGACCCGTCACTTGCGGCGGCGTTGCTGGGGGCTACCCCTGAGCGGCTGCTTGGCGATATGCAAACGCTGGGGATGCTCTTTGAGAATCTCGTCCTGCGCGACGTGCGCGTGTTCCTTTCCACCTACGGCGGTGTCGACAACAGTGTCCATTATTTCCGAGATGAGAAGGGCCTTGAGGTCGATCTGATCGTTGAGCACGACGGGCGCTGGGGAGCCATCGAGGTCAAGCTGAGTGATGCGAAAGCAGGCGATGGAGCGAGAAATCTCAAGGCGCTGGAGAGGAAAGTGCTCTCCAATCCTGCCGCCCAGAATGCCGCGCCGGCGTTTTTGGCGGTCGTGGTTGGAAAGGGGAGCATTGCCTACACACGTGACGACGGCGTGGCGGTGATTCCCATGGCGGCACTTGGGGCGTAGTGGTTTTGCGGGCGTGCCGTGCTTCCTTTACCGAAAATCCATTTGGTAAACCAGATGCTCGCGGATAGAATAAAGTTGACGGCAGCCCAAGGGTGATAGCTGGGCAGCGCCGTTGCTTGGTCAAGAGGTCAGTGCCTTAATGGCAGCGACTTGTTATGCTTCGAATGCTGCTTGAGTGCCTCGGAAAGTTCGATAAGCGCCGTGAAGAGCGAGACCAAAGCAACCAAGAGCTCTACGAGCTCTGATGGGTCCGGGATGACCGCTGATTCAAGTCACCGGGCCTCAATCTTTTTCATCCATTTGAATAGAGTGGGCGACTCTCTTGGGGCCGTTTGCATGGCGTGCGCCCGGCGCATGGCATTGCGTCCCGCTTTCATGTACGCACGAGCGCCTATCCTTACGGCAATGTAGCCGCCTGTGTAGCAAGCGGCCAGCAACGGAGAAAGGCCTTAACCGTGTCAGCTGAAAAGACGCCGGGTATCTCGGCTATCGATACGACGAACTTTGCGCGCCAGATTGTGCTGGACTTTGAGTTTGCGCCGGTGCCAAAGCAGCGCCAGCGCCGTGGACTGCGCAATGAGATTATCGAGGTCGGCGCTGTCAAGCTCGATTACCACGGCAACGTTATGGGCGAGTTCTCGCAGTTTGTGCAGACGGATTTTACCGAAGGCGTTGCGTTTCCCGTCCGCGAGCTTACAGGGATATCGGCCGTGGACACCGCGATGGCCGACCCACTCTACATGGTGATCAAAAGGCTCAGCGATTGGATCGGTCGCTACTCCGCCCAGGTGGTTTGTTGGAGCGGGGCGGATCGTCGACGGCTTTTGACCGAGTGCCAGGCAAAGCACATCGACCTTGCCGCATTTCCTACGGACTGGGCCGACCTGCAGGCGTTTTACACCTCGATCATGGACGTGGGCAGCCACGGGCGCGTCTCTTTGAGTGACGCGGCAACGTGGTTTGGCATCGAGTTCGACGAGTCGACGGGCCACGCCCACAGCGCCCTGGCCGATGCGCGCGTGACCGCCAAGCTGCTCAAGCAGGTGATGGACGGGGACTACCGCGTGAGCCCGCGCGCCCAGGAAGTCCGCCAGCGGTGGGGGATGGGCGAGCGAGCCCAGACGCGCGTTTCCAGCAAGTGCCCCGAGCTGGGCGACTTGCTGCTGAAGCTGAAGGCGGCGGGAAGGTAGGGGCGTTAGCTGTCTGCATGGCGCGTGCCTGTCGCGTATCGTTACTCTTCCTGCTGCTTGGCAGGCAAGATGTAGACGTTCTCGGCGTCCACGGCGATCCGCGCGGGGCGGTTGCAGAGGGTGTCGATCTCCTTTACGCTCTGCTTAAACGGCGTGACGTCGGGCGTCTTTGCCTGATGGAGCTTTTCGAGGAGTTTCTCGGATTGCTTGTCGTTGAACTTTCCGATGCTCTCTCCTGCGCCTTCGAGCGCCTCGTCGATGAGTGTATGGTCGCCCACGGGGGTCTTTGCGATGGCGTGGCCGAGCAATTTGCCCGCGGACGCGATACCGCCCAGCAGTGCCGCATCGACGGTGTCGACAGCCCCCGCTTCGAGTGCGTTGTAGCAGTCGGTGTAGAGCTCGCGGTACGCGATCGAATCAGCCTCAATCTTCGCAGTGGCGTCCGCGAGCTTTGCGGGCTCGAAGTTCTGGGCGAGCATGGGTTCGAGGAACAGCGAGAATGCGTGGATGTAGGTGGCGAGCTGGCAGTCTTTGAGGTAGTCGAGCACCTTGTCGAGGCGTCTGCCCAAGCCGTCCCGCACCTCGATGAACCCTTTCTTTTTCAGATCCGCCTGTGCCTGCGAGCGGAAGAGTTCCATGTCCTGCGCGGACGACTGCTTGATGTCGAGCACCTTCATATGGGCGTTTGCCATGTAGGTGGCGTTGCCGTAGTTGAGGCCGTAACCGTTGAGGATGTCTGCGAGCGTCTTGAGGTTGCCACGCATGTTGGCCTTGTCGCGCTGACGCATGTACTCGAACATTTCGTCGACGGACTCCTGGATGGAGTCGAGCTTTTGGTTTATCTGCGCGATTGCGGCTGCCATGAATAGCGATGTTGGATCGTAAGGCACCTGCGTGACGCTCGTGGCGATGTCGCCCTCGACTACGTGGAAGCGCGCCTGCCCAAGGCCCTTGGCGGCGTCGCGGTAGCCCCCTGTGAGACCGCTGCCGTCCTTGAACGAGTTGAGTTTCGACGGATCGAGCGGGTTACCATATTTGTCAGTCGCCTGGAGCAGCGTGGGCACGCTCACCGTGTTGGTGACGGTGCGAAACATCGAGGGGAGCGAGGCGAACGCCACGCCGAGTTGGGGAATTCGCTCGAGCGGTAGCTTGATGGCGCCGGAGACGTCCACCCGCTTCTGAGTGAGCGCGAGGTGGATTTTGGTCGATGCGAGCTGTTTTGCCACGAGCTCCTCTCGGCCGTCGTTCGCCGAGGGTTTGGTCTCGTTGTCTGCCATAGCGCGCTCCTTGCTTACGTTGATAGTCGTGGGCATTATCTCATCGCCTGGTGGCTTGCTAGAGCGAGGTAGAGGCCGAGCGTCTGGCGAAACTCGTTAACTGATTGCATTTCAGCGGATTGGGTTGATTATAAGAGAAGGACGGCTATCCATCTGCCCTTCCCAGTTGAGTTCGCTTTGAGCTACTGTTCGTGCCTATGCTGCTTGGGCTCAAGCCTTCTCGCTGCCGTGAAGCAGGCCGTGGCCGCCATGGCCAATGCGATGCTGGCCATCCAAGTGGAGTCGCCGGTTGCAGCGAGCTTTGGTTCATCGGCTGTCGTGCGTCCCGACTTTTTTGTAGCCGCCTCGTCGGCGTCCTTTTCAGGAGTGGCAGGATCACTTTTGTTGTCGCCGGGTGAATCTGCGTCGGTCTTTCCGCCCGCCTGCTCCCCTTGGGCCTTCCCCTCCACGGTGAAGGACGCATCGGTCGCCGTCCCGTCCTTCCAGACGGCCGTGACGGTGTGTCCGCCGGCGGCGAGCGTGTCCAGGTAGGACGGCCTGAGCTCGATAATCGTGCTGCCCCTGGTTGCGGTGTAGTTCTCGGCGGAGACCTCAGTTCCGTCCACGAGGAGACGCGTGAACTCATCGAGAGGACCGCTGAAGCGGAAGGCCAGACCGGCCTCGCCGTCCTTTGCATACGCCTGCCCGTCGCCCTTGGTGGCGGCATACAGCGGAGCGGTCACGTCGAAGGTGACGTCCCCCGCGTCGTCGACATCAAAGGTCTGAACGCCGGTCTTGCCGTTACGCTCGGCGTAGGCGGAGCTGTAGACGAAGGTCTCGTGGCCCGTCTTGTCGAGGACCGCGAGGGCTTGGATTTCAAACGAGCTCATCGAGAGCGACGTGGGGAACTCGATTTCGATATAGCCCCTTGCCGCATCGTAGCTGCAGCTCAACGTTTTGCGGGTCTTTAAAGAGTTCGGGTCCTCGACATAGCCGGGGTCGCCGAGGATCGGGGAGACAGACTTTACGCCGTCCGCGTCGCCTACATTGCAATAGATACGGAGGATCCCGCCGACGGGGACCCTCTTCGCGGAGATGGAAACGTTCGAGACCGTGGGCGGGTTCCGGTCGATCGCGCTGCCGGTCACCTCGAAGCGCAGCTCGCTCGGGTCGCCAACCGAGAAAGTCGCGCCCGAAATGCCGTTGGCCATGGCGTAGGAACTCTCGTACACATCGGTCTCGAACCCTAGGCCATCGGTGACCGAAAGGCCGATCAGCCTGTGCCTTCCGATCCTATTGCTGCCGAATGTGAGGTCAAACCCGTCGATAGACGAGCCTCCGTGATAATAGGCTGACGAAACAGAACAGCCGTCGTCCGAATTCTCCCAGCCCTGCCGCAGTATGGGGGAAACGGAGCGAACGCCGTCGGCATCGGAGACGGTCCAAGAGATGTGGAAGTCGGCACCGGTCGCGACCTCCCTGCTCGAGAGCGACACGGAGGACACGGTCGGCGGGTTCTGGTCCGCGGGCCCCTCGGTCACCTCATAGACGAGGGGGCTGGTGGCGAAGGTCGGACAGTCGAGTCCCTTTTCCTCGGCATACGCCGCGTCGTAGACATCGGTAATCCATCCAAGGCTATCGGTCACGCCGAGGCCGATGATCCGGTACCTGCAGGGCCGGTCGCTCGGGGAGGTGGGGATATCGAAGCCCGCGGTCGTGTCGCCGGTCGACCGGAAGGCGAGGCGGGAGCTGTTGCCCTGGCCCCCGTCATCGCTATCGACGACGACCTCGACTATCGGCGTGACGGACCGCACCCCGTCCGGGTCGTCGACGTCATAGCCGACATGCAGCGTGGAGCCAGCCGTGACGGACATCGCGGATATCGTCACGTTGGAGACGATGGGCGGATTCGGGTCCGACAACGCGAGGGCGGTCGTGGGTAATGCTAATGCCACGGTGGCGGACAGCGAGGCGAGCAGGCTAAGCGCGAAGCGCCTGGAGAATTTCAAGGAGGTCATTGGCGGTGCCGATCTTCCATAATTGTTGCAACGACACCAGTATATCTTTGGCCCACGCTAGCCAGATGTTCTTTCCGCGAACGGCTCGTTAGTTTAGAGGCGGCATGTGGACGCCCGTCTCGTCCAAGTTTCTCGTAAGGGCGATTATGAGAGCATGAAGAGACTTTCTTGGAACAATCAATTGGGGGTATCAAAGAAATGCTGGACGCCGCCCGATCGCTCAGTGCCTTTGAGGTGAAATGCAGCGCATCGGCTACGTTGTTGAGATCATTCATCGAGCGACACGTCATTCCAGCTGAGGCCACCGTCATGAGGCTTCTGTTCCTACACCCCCGCGATCCCGCGCGCGGCACTCAGCAGCTCATACTCCCTCTGGCTCCACTGGTACAGCTCGGCCGTGCGTACGGCGTCGCGACACAGGTCCAGAAACACCTTGGCACCCTCGCAGAAGCACTCGCGGGCAAAGTCACCCGAGCCGTTCGCGATGCACGTGCCGTCTGCAAACAGCTTCCAACTCGACGGTTCGCGCAGGTTATCCCCGGACAGCTTGATCTGCAGCACATGCGGATTGCCGGCAGCACAGAGCTCTTCCTCGAGCTTCTGTATCGTAAAGCGCATCTGGTGGGAGAGGCTGCTCTTGACCATGGCCGAGGCGTAGCCATTTGGCTTATCCAGAAGATGCATGTGATTCGGTTTGACGACCAGATTGTGGAAGTTGCGCTCGCTGCGCACGGAGAAATTGTCCATACAGACTCCTTTCATCGATGTTGGCAGGGCCACCGTGCCTCTTGGCCGGTTGGCGTCGGGATCGTGGAGCCAACTCTCTACCCCGACTCTGGATAAAACGCGCCCGCTCCTTGCGGGCAAGATGGAGTCTATAAGCGCGCGCGGGCAGAAATCAAGCGCCGCCTGCGAAATGACGTGCAAACGGCGTTGGTTTCCCAAGTGATTATTCGGCTTTCATCCGGAAAAGTGTCGAAATCAGCCGTGTAAAAGTACGGAAAAGTGTCGAAATAGGCACCTTAAAACTTCGGAAAAGTGTCAAATTCGATGGGCAAATTATCCGGAAAAGTGTAGTTGGATGACAAAACAGCACTTAGAAGCCGGTGCTGGATGCGGGACCCTGTGGCCGCCTTCGGCCCTCGCTACTCGTCGTCCTCGTCGTTGGGGTCGCCCTTGAGGGTGTTGATGTCCAGGTACTGGTTATCGTCCTCTTTTTGCTGGGTCTCCGACTCCGCTTGGGTGGGGCCGCGGAACAGCTGGAATCCCTCAAACGCAATGACGCCGAGCAGGGCAATGATAATGGCGATAAAGGCAACCTTGACTGCCTGCGGAAATTCCGAGAAACGCAGCGCCTTTTCCTCGGCGTAATAATCGGCGAAGCGCTCTTCGCCCGTGCTTTTCGTATACGCCGGTGCGGACGCGGCCTCCGGGTCATATTCCGGTGCAGGCGTGGCAGCGTACGGATCGTTGAGATAATCGCTCGATGCGGTGCCATAATCCTCGGTCTCGATGCGACCGGTGCCAGCATAGCCATCGGAATAATCGGAATATGCCGCACCGCCCTCATAGTCCGCGGCGCTCGTGTTGGCGGCAAAAAGCGGGTTAACTGGAACGTCGAGCGCCGGCATGCCGGTAGAGGTCTCATCCAGATCGGTTGCAGCCCAGGAATCGTAGGCAACATGATGGGCAACGGGCTCATCGAGCCTTGCGACCGGAGGCTTGCGTGCCGCGGGAACGGGCAACTGCTGGGCGCTGTACATAACGGTGCTGTCGGCCGATTTGCCCTGCGTCGCTGCTGCGAGAAATGCCGCCGTCTCGGACGGGTCGCTTGCGGGGCGGGGAGCGGGCGTGAGCGCCGAAGTGGGTGCGGGCGTAGGCGCGGGCGTCGAAACAGGCGACTGCGCAGGAGTCGGCGCAGGTGCGGACTTAGGCGCAAGTGCGGGATTGGGGCTTGACGGGCGAGCCCCGCCGCCCATGAGTTCGTCGGCGGTCCACGGGCGATCATCCATCACGTCGTCAAGGCTCAGCGAAAACAGGTCGTCTTCACCCTCATCGAACATGCGGTGCACATGTCCACCAATTGCCGGAATCAATCCGCGACCGGTGCATGATGCCTTGCTCAACGCCATTCTGTTCCATCCTTTCGAAATACTAATGACATCGATTATATGGAACTTCCCAAGCGGCTCGGTCTTGGATTCGTGCTTTCCAGAACTCGCGCCCAAAGGGGGGCAATCCAGGCGAGTGCCTACTTGTCGCCGGCCGCCGCCTTGGCCTCATTGAGGTAGCTATAGAAGCTGTACTTTGAGATGCCAAAGAACTCGCAGGCGCGCTCGCTCGACTTGGAAATGAGGAAGGCACCGCGACGGTCGAGGTAGCCAATGGCACGAATGCGCTCGTCTTTGGTCATGAGTGCCGCGGGCTTGCCCACAAACTGCTCGCACTCGTGCAGCAGGTCCTCGAGCAGGTCGCCGATGTTCTTGGTAATAGGCTCGGGCTCGGTATAGCCCGTGCCGCCGGTGCCGGTAAAGGCGTCGAGCGAACGCTCAAAAGCCTTCATAAGCGTAATGTCAAAGTTGATGCCCAAAATGCCGACGGGTTTGCCCTCATCGTTGCGGATAAAGATCGTCGAGGACTTGAGCAGCTTGCCATCGGTGGTTTTGGTGAGGTATGGCTCGCGGTCGTGTACGTCGGTGGCGCCCTCGTGCATGGACTCAAACACGATATGGCTGGGGCCGTCACCCAGTTTGCGCCCGCTGACGTGGCCGTTTTCGATCACTACGATGGAGTGGTCCACGTCCTCGGTCTCCAGATCGTGGACGACGACTTCGCAGTTGGGGCCAAATTGGAGCGCCAGACCGTGTGCGAGGCGCTTGTAAAACTCAATCTGTGCGGGGGTCATGGGTACCTTCCTAAAAATTAGTTTGGGCTCACTGTGCCATAAACCACACCTGTTCGCAAATAACGAAAGCGTCGCTGCGTTGTGTGACCGTTCGGCGGCGAAAAAGTACCGATTACGGCAACAAACAATTCGTTAGATATACCAATCAAAAAGTGTGATAGAACATTACTAACAAACTTTTTGTTTGGCATCCACATAAAAGTTCAGTCGTGTGAATGGGATCGGGCTGAAACGCGTATGCGGGGGCCGGCAAGAGAGGACTTAAGGAGTTCACCGTATGGCCGATAAGATCCAGTGGGCGAGCAACACGATGCCCAAGAGCGATGACAAGCACTTGGGAATCATGAGTCTCGACCACGTGAAGAAGGCCTGTGCCTTCCACCAGTCGTTCCCCCAGTACACCGTCACTCCGCTTGCCCGCCTGGACGGCCAGGCCGCGCGCCTGGGCCTGTCCAACCTGTGCGTTAAGGACGAGAGCTATCGCTTTGGCCTCAACGCCTTTAAGGTCCTGGGCGGCTCGTTTGCCATGGCCAACTACATTGCCGACGAGACCGGCAAGGACGTTGCCGAGTGCACCTTCGATTACCTGACTTCCGATCAGCTGGCCAAGGACTTTGGCCAGGCTACCTTCTTTACCGCCACCGACGGCAACCATGGCCGCGGCGTGGCATGGGCTGCCAACAAGCTGGGCCAGAAGGCCGTCGTGCACATGCCCAAGGGTTCCACCAAGCCCCGCTTCGATAACATCGCCGCCGAGGGCGCCACGGTGACCATCGAAGAGGTCAACTACGACGAGTGCGTGCGCATGGCCGCCGCCGAGGCCGATGCCTGCGAGCGCGGCGTTATCGTTCAGGACACCGCCTGGGAGGGCTACGAGAAGATCCCGTCTTGGATCATGGAGGGCTACGGCACCATGGCTTCCGAGGCTGCCGAGCAGCTGCGCGAGATGGCCATCAACCGCCCGACCCACGTGTTTGTCCAGGCTGGCGTGGGTTCGCTCGCCGGTGCCGTGGTGGGTTACTTCACCAACCTGTATCCCGATAACCCGCCCACCTTTGTCGTGGTCGAGTGCGCGCCTGCCGCCTGTCTGTACAAGGGCGCTGCCGCCGGCGACGGCGACCCGCGCATCGTGGACGGCGACATGCCTTCCATCATGGCCGGTCTGTGCTGCGGCGAGCCCAACATTCTGGGCTGGGATATCCTGCGCAACCACGCCACCGCCTTCGTGTCCTGCCCCGACTGGGTCACCGCTCGCGGCATGCGCACCCTGGGCGCTCCCGAGAAGGGCGACCCGCGCGTCATTTCCGGCGAGTCCGGCGCTGTGACCACCGGCCTGGTCGAGACCCTCATGCTCGATCCCGAGTACGCCGAGCTCAAGGAGCTCATCGGCCTGGACAAGACGAGCTCCGTGCTCTGCTTCTCCACCGAGGGCGATACGGATCCCGACCAGTATCGCCGCATTGTTTGGGAAGGCGAATATCCCACTTGCTAATCGTTGGGGCGGAGTAAATAGGTATCGCTCCGCCACCTCACAGGTAGATTCCTTCGTTTGAAAGGTTATGAACAATGGCTAAAGAACTCGATTTCGACGCTATCAAGGCTGCTGCTGAGTCTCATCGTGCTGATATGACTCGCTTCCTGCGCGCTATGATCTCCCACCCCTCTGAGTCCTGCGAGGAGGGTGAGGTTGTTGCCTGCATCAAGGCCGAGATGGAGAGCCTTGGCTATGACGAGGTCAAGGTCGACGGCCTGGGCAACGTCATGGGCTTTATGGGCGAGGGCGACAAGATCATCGCCATCGACTCCCACATCGACACCGTCGGCATCGGCAACATCGAGAACTGGGACGCCGATCCCTATGAGGGCTACGAGACCGACGAGATCATCTACGGCCGCGGCGGCTCTGACCAGGAGGGCGGCATGGCTTCCGCTACCTACGCTGCCAAGATGATGAAGGACATGGGCCTCATCCCCGAGGGCTATAAGATCATGGTCGTCGGCACCGTCCAGGAAGAGGACTGCGACGGCATGTGCTGGCAGTACATCTACAACAAGGACGGCATTAAGCCCGAGTTCGTCATTTCCACCGAGCCCACCGACGGCGGCATCTATCG
Source organism: uncultured Collinsella sp. (assembly GCA_900544645.1). GTDB lineage: Bacteria > Actinomycetota > Coriobacteriia > Coriobacteriales > Coriobacteriaceae > Collinsella. Next base: position 29 of record UQWG01000003.1, on the reverse strand, counting down.
CGGTCACCGCGGCCGCCTGGCTGACTCTT
>UQWG01000002.1 GCA_900544645.1 uncultured Collinsella sp. | reverse complement strand
ATGCTCCCCGAGGCCTTTGCCACCGTGCGTGAGGCTTCCAAGCGCACCATGGGTATGCGCCACTTTGACGTGCAGCTCATTGGCGCCATGGCACTGCACGAGGGCCACATCGCCGAGATGAAGACCGGCGAAGGTAAGACCCTCGTCTCCACGTTGGCCGGCTATCTCAACGCTATCGCCGGCAAGGGCGTGCATGTCGTTACCGTCAACGATTACCTGGCAAAGCGCGACTCCGAGTGGATGGGCCGCATCTACAAGTACCTGGGCATGACCGTCGGTCTGCTCCAGAACAACATGCCGCTCGAGCTCAAGCGTCCGGCCTACCAGGCAGACGTCACCTACGGCACCAACTCCGAGTTCGGCTTTGATTACCTGCGCGACAACATGGTCACCCGTCCCGAGCAGCGCGTGCAGCGCGGTCACAACTACGCCATCGTCGACGAGGTTGACTCCATCCTGATCGATGAGGCCCGCACCCCGCTGATCATCTCGGGCGCTGGCACCAAGTCCGCCAGTACCTACAAGGACTTCGCGCGTGCCGTGCGTGGCCTTGAGCGCGGCGAGGACGTGTCGCACGATATGCTCACCGCCACCGAGGACGTGGAGCCCACGGGCGACTTCGTCATGGACGAGGCCAAGCACACCATTGCCGCCACCGAGCGCGGCCTTAAGAAAATTGAGCGCCGCCTGGGTATCGATGACATCTATGCCGATCTCTCCGGCCAGCTGGTCAACCACCTGCAGCAAGCGCTGAAGGCCCAGTACATGTTCCACCGCGATAAGCAGTACGTGGTCACCAACGGCGAGGTCAAGATCGTCGACGAGTTCACCGGCCGCATCATGGAGGGCCGCCGCTATTCTGAGGGCCTGCACCAGGCCATCGAGGCCAAAGAGGGCGTGCTCGTACGCGAGGAGAACCAGACCCTGGCCACCATCACCCTGCAGAACTACTTCCGTCTGTATGACAAGCTCTCCGGCATGACCGGCACGGCACTTACCGAGGATGCCGAGTTCCGCGAGATCTACAAGCTGCCCGTCGAAGTCATCCCTTCCAACAAGCCCGTGCAGCGCGTGGATCACGAGGACCTGGTGTACCGCACCATTCAGGCCAAGTACAACGCCGTCGCCGACGATGTCGAGCGACGTCACGCCAAGGGCCAGCCGGTCCTGGTGGGCACCGTCTCCATCGAGAGCTCCGAGAAGCTGTCCGCCGCCCTTACCAAGCGCGGCATCGCACACGAGGTCCTCAACGCCAAGCACCATGAACGCGAGGCCCACATCGTTGCCCAGGCCGGACGCTACGGCGCCGTGACCATCGCTACTAACATGGCTGGTCGTGGTACCGACATCCTGCTGGGCGGCAACCCCGACGAGCTGGTGCGCGAGCGCCTGGAGTACGAGGGTCTGACCATGGAGGATGTGACGCCCGAGCAGCTCGAGCAGTTTAACGCCGAGGCCAAGGAGACTTGCAAGGCCGAGCGCGAGCGCGTGCTTGCCGCCGGCGGCCTGACCGTCATCGGCACCGAGCGCCATGAGTCCCGCCGTATCGACAACCAGCTGCGCGGCCGTTCCGGCCGTCAGGGCGATCCAGGCGAGACCCAGTTCTACCTGTCGCTCGAGGACGACCTCATGCGCCTGTTCGGCGGCGACAAGATGGACCGCGTCTCCAAGATGATGGTCACGGCCGACATGGGCGACGACATGCCCATCCAGCACAAGATCATCTCCAAGGCCGTCGAGAGCGCCCAGCACAAGGTCGAGAGCATCAACTTCTCCATGCGTAAGAGCGTCCTTGAGTACGACGACGTCATGAACAAGCAGCGCCAGGTCATCTACGCCGAGCGCAATAAGATTCTGGACGGCAAGGACCTGACCGACCACATCACCGAGGTCATGCACGACACCGTGTACCGCTGCGTGCAGGAGTTCTGCACCAAGGACAGTCACGATGGCGAGCGCGACCTGGAGGGCCTGCGCAAGTGGGTTGTGGAGCTCACCGGCCACATCGATACGCCGAAGTTCCCCGACGAGGATTATGAGGCCCTGGCTGCCGATGTCCTGGCTTATGTAGAGAAGTGCTACAACATGAAGGCCGAGCGCTTGGGCGAGGACCTGATGCGCGAGCTCAACACCCAGGTCATGCTGCGCGTCATCGATACCCGCTGGATGAACTACCTGCAGGAGATGGACTACCTCAAGACCGGCATCGGCCTGCGCGGCTTTGGCCAGCGCGATCCGCTGGTCGAGTACAAGACCGAGGCCTACGGCGCGTTCCAGATGCTCGTCGACACCATGTACGAGGATTACCTGCGCACGGTTCTGCGCATCGAGATCAAGGCTGCCCCGCGTGCCGTGGAGCACAAGGAGGAGCCCGCGCTCGAGGGCGCGCGCTTCTCCGGTCCTGCCGAGGTCGATGGCGATAACGGCGACTCGGTGCTGCGCAAGCAGGCGCAGGTGCAGGCCCGCACGGCTGTCCAAGGCGGACCGGCCGCCGTCAACAACGGTGGCAAGGTGACCACCTATCGCAAGTCCGAGAGCGACGATCCGTACGTCAACGTGGGCCGCAACGATCCGTGCCCCTGCGGTAGCGGCAAGAAGTTTAAGTACTGCCACGGCAGGAATCGTTAATGGCTGAGGCTTTAGAGGTAACGCCCGCCGAGCTGGACGCGTTCGCGGACCGGCTCGGCGAGGTAGAGTCGTATCTCCATTTGGACGAAAAGCGCACGCGCGTGACCGAGCTCGAGGCCAAAAGTGTTGCCCCTGGTTTTTGGGATGACGCCGACGCCGCCCGTGCCACCATGGAAGAGATCGCGCGCACCAAGGAAGATATCGCTGCCGTGGACACCGCGCGCGGCGAGCTTTCCGATGCCCGCGCCGCGCTGGAGCTTGCCGAGGAGATGGGGGATGACCCCGACGCCGCCGCCCTTCGCGAGGAGGCTGCAGCTACGGCTGAGCGCCTGGCCCGTGCCATCGATGAGCTTGAGCTTTCGAGCTGGTTTACCGGTGAGTTCGATCACGGCGATGCCATTGTGACCATCAAGCCCGGACAGGGTGGTCTGGAGGCCCAGGACTGGACCTTCATGCTCTTTAAGATGTACATGAAGTATTGCCAGCGTCGCGGCTGGAAGGTCACCATCAACGACTGTCCCGCGGCCGAGGTCATCGGCATCGACCGCGCGACCTTTACCGTCGAGGGCAAGGACGCATTTGGCATGCTGCGCGCCGAGGCCGGTGTCCACCGCTTGGTTCGCATTAGCCCCACCGACGACAAGAAGCGCCGCCAGACCACGTTTGCCGGCGTCGAGGTCATCCCCGTGCTACCCGATGATATCGACATCGAAATCAGTCCCGAGGACATCCGCGTGGACGTGTACCACGCGAGCGGCCCGGGCGGTCAGGGCGTCAACACCACCGACTCCGCCGTGCGCGTGACGCATTTCCCGAGCGGCATTGTAGTTACCTGCCAAAATGAGCGCAGCCAGATCCAGAACAAGGCCGCGTGCATGCAGATCCTCAAGGCTCGCCTGTACGAGATTGAGCTCGAGAAGCGCGCCGAGGCGCTCGATGAGATCCGCGGACCCAAGACCACGATTGGTTTTGGCAACCAGATTCGCAGCTACGTGCTCTACCCGTATCAGATGGTCAAGGACCTGCGCTCGGGTGTGGAGACCAGCAATGTCGAGGCCGTTCTTGACGATGGCGACCTGGACCCGTTTGTTATTGGCTACCATCGCTGGGCCACTGGCAACGCTGACGCGGAGACCCCGTCTGCTTAAGCCGCCCGGGTTTATGTGGAAATGGATTAAAACCCTCCGAACAGTGTGGTTTTGTATCCAGAGCAAACCCTGCGCAGGGGTGGTTTTTGTCCTGCGAATCGGTAGAATCGAATACAAGAAGAAGTTCAAAGCGCATCCGATGGGGTGCGCTTTTTTGAGGGAGGCAGCATGGCATACCGTCTGGACATCAAGCGCATTCTTTCGATGAACTTTTTTCACGACCTGCCCCAGATTATGTTGGGGTGCGCTCTGGCCGCTATTGCGACCGACCTGTTTTTGATTCCCAACGGCCTTGCTGCCGGTGGCGTTACGGGCCTTGCCACCATTATCCAGGCGGTCGGTGCATCGCGTGGCCTATCGCTTCCCGTTGGTATTCAGACGATCGTGATGAACGCCTTGCTGTTGCTGGTCGTTATGCGCGAAGGTGGCATGTTCTACGTGGTGCAGACCGCGACGGGCTTTGTGCTGCTGGGCTTCTTTACCGATCTGTTCGCCCCGTTTGTAGCACCTCTGGCGGATGCGGACCTGATGCTCCCTGCCATGTGGGGCGGCATTATTACGGGCATCGGTTACGGCATGGTGTTGCGCGCCGGCGCCAACACCGGCGGCTCGGACACGATTGGCCAAATCATCTCGCGTAACACCTCACTGCCGGTGGGCTCGACCGTCATGGCGATCGATGTTGCCGTATGCGCGCTGTCGGCTCCGGTCTTTTCAATCGAAAACGCACTATATGCAGGCCTTTCGATGGTCATTAGCGGCTACGTGATCGATGCCGTGGTCGATGGTGGCAACAAACGCCGTATGGTACTCATCATCTCGGACAAGTTCCCTGATATCGCTGCCGATATCATGTATGGCCTGGGTCGTGGTTGTACCAAGTTTAAGGCGACTGGCATGTATTCGGGTGCCGAGAAGCCGGTGATTATGGTCATCGTGAGCCGTCGAGAGCTCAATACCCTCAAGACGATCGTGCGCGAGCGCGATCCTCACGCCATTGTGACGGTCGCTGACGTTACGGAAGCCTTCGGTGAGGGATTCAAGGACATTAGCGCGTAGGGTCACCGCGTTCCATCCAAAAGACGTTCACATTGATAAACCGTTTCATCAGCGGTTCTGCCTGCTAAATTGTTCAAATAATGATAAAAACTCTGGTAAAGCCATCAGTTTCCAGCATAATGAATGACGTACGTGCATTGCGGCTGTGTTGGGATTACCTTCGGTGCCGTGCGCATTTTGTCTAATGAGGATGAAAGGAAGGCACAATGAGCGACGAAGAGCTCAAAAAGGTTGCCAACGAGGTAAGGAAGGGCATCGTCACCGGCGTGCACGCTGCCAAGTCCGGCCATCCGGGCGGTTCGCTCGGCGCTGCCGACATCATGACCTATCTGTACTTTGAGGAAATGAACGTCGACCCGGCCGATCCCCGCAAGGCCGACCGCGATCGCTTTGTGCTCTCCAAGGGCCATTGCGCTCCGGGCCTGTACGCCGTGCTCGCCGAGCGTGGGTTCTTCCCCAAGGAGGATCTCGAGACGCTGCGCCATATCGGCAGCCACCTGCAGGGTCATCCCAACATGAACGACACCCCGGGCGTCGACATGTCCACCGGCTCGCTCGGGCAGGGCATCTCCGCCGCCGTGGGCATGGCGGTTGCCGCCAAGCACTGGGGCGATACTTACCGCACGTACGCCCTGCTGGGTGATGGCGAGAGCGAGGAGGGCCAGGTCTGGGAGGCAGCCATGTTTGCCGGCAACCAGCAGCTCGATAACCTCTGCGTGATCGTCGACCACAACGGCCTTCAGATTGACGGTCCCGTCGAGGAGGTCAACGACCCCATGCCGCTCGCCGACAAGTTCCGTGCCTTTAAGTTCCACGTGGTGGAGCTTGCCGACGGCAACGATTTCGACCAGATCCGCGCCGCCTTTGCCGAGGCTCGCGCCACCAAGGGCCAGCCGACCGCCATTATCGCCGAGACCACGAAGGGCAAGGGCGTTTCCTTTATGGAGAACCAGGTGGGTTGGCACGGCAAGGCCCCCAACGATGAACAGTTTGAGCAGGCCATGGCAGAGCTCACGGCCGCCGGAGAGGAGCTCTAGGATGGCAGACGTCAAGAAAATCGCCACGCGCGTAAGCTACGGCGAGGCCCTCGTCGAGCTCGCCAACGAGCACGATGACTTTGTGGTCCTCGATGCCGACCTGGCCGCCGCCACGCAGACCGGCAAGTTCAAGGCCGCCTGCCCCGATCGTTTCTTCGATGTGGGCATTGCCGAGAGCAACCTGATGGGCGTCGCCGCCGGTATCGCGACCACCGGCCGCGTTGCCTTTGCGAGCACCTTTGCCATGTTCGCCGCCGGCCGCGCTTTTGAGCAGGTCCGTAACTCCATCGGCTACCCGCACCTCAACGTTAAGATCGGTGCCACGCACGCCGGTATCTCGGTGGGCGAGGACGGCGCCACGCACCAGTGCTGCGAGGATATCGCCCTGATGCGCGTCATCCCTGGCATGACCGTGATCGTTCCCGCCGACGACGTCGAGGCCCGCGCCGTGACACGCGCCGCCTACGAGTGCGACGGCCCCGTGTACATGCGCTTTGCCCGTCTGGCCTCGCCGGTTATCAACGATCCCGAGACCTACAAGTTCGAGTTGGGTAAGGGTATTGTCATGCGCGAGGGCGCCGATGTGACCATCATTGCCTGCGGCCTGATGGTCGGCGAGGCTCTCGAGGCCGCCGAGCAGCTCGCTGCCGAGGGCATCGACGCCGAGGTCATCAACATGCACACCATCAAGCCCATCGATGCCGACCTGATCGTCAAGAGCGCCACCAAGACCGGCCACGTCGTGACCGTCGAGGAGCACTCCGTGATCGGTGGCCTGGGCAGCGCCGTCGCCGACGTCCTGTGCGAGCAGTGCCCGACGCCGCTCAAGAAGATCGGCGTCAACGACACCTTCGGTGAGTCTGGCCCGGGTGCCGAACTCTTGCACAAGTATGGCCTGGACGCCGCCAACATCGTGGCGACCACCAAGGAGTTCTTGGCCTAGGGCAAGACGAGGCAAAGTATCGCTTCAGCAACCGTATGCAATCCATAACAGGGGCGTCCTCAAAGAGGACGCCCCTGTTTTTTGTCGGCAACAAACAAATTAGGCCCGCACCAAGTAAGGGCTTCTCCGGGAAACGGGCCCAGACCAGCAAAGTGCAATTCAGCCCCCAAGCACGGCGCTGCTGCACCCAAGTAAAACGCAGCGACCCCTTAGTTATCGCAGGCCGGACACAGGCTTACTTTCCAAATCTTTCCGCAGGACGGAGGAGCCCCCGCCGCACGTAGTGCGCAGCGGAGGCTCCGACATGTCCGAGGACGATTTGGAAAGTAAGCCTGTGTCCGGCCGGAGGGACCCAAACACGGCCATGCTTCTTATGTGCAGCAAAGCTAATGCTGCTAAAATATTAAGCGCTCATGTAGTTTAAACGCACGACGATAAGGAGCACCAGTGGGTAACCACTTCCGTACCTCCGGTGCGGGCGATGATGCCCCCAAGACGCAGGCAGGCGTCCAGGGCAGTCGTTTCGCCACTCCGGATTCAGAGGGCCAGCCTGTTGCTCAGGCCCCCGCTCAGCCGGCAGATCAGGCACAGCCGGCATCCGATCCCTTTGCCTACAATCCAACCAGCGATGTCGCGCTTTCCGGCACGGCGGGTTTTGAGCCCGTTCAGGCCGTGACCGCTCGCGTGGAGCAGCCTCAGGCTGGCGCCGCCACGCCGCAGCCTACCATGGCCGGCATTCCCGACCCCTTGGCCCCTGCGACGCCGGCTCCTCAGCCTGCGCAGTCCGGTCTCTTTGCCGCTATTCCCGACCCCACTCAGCCTGCTGCCCCGGTGGTCGAGAGCGATCAGGCCGCCGAGGTCGCAAGCCTCGATAACGCGCTCAACAACCCCGATTTCACGTCGGTGTTTGCGCCCATCGATCCGCAGGCCAGCCGCAAGAAGATGGCCAAGCAGGCCGGTGTCGAGCCCGTCATCCTTATGGAGCATGTCACCAAGATCTATCCGGCACAGCCCAACAAGCCTGCACTCGACGACATCAACATCGAGATCTATCCGGGCGAGTTCGTCTTCCTGGTCGGTCACTCCGGTTCGGGTAAGACCACGCTGCTGTCGACGCTCAACCGCGACGTCAAGCCGACGAGCGGTCGCATCCTGGTTGCCGGTCAGGACCTCATGAAGATCAAGAACCGCAAGGTTCCGTTCCTGCGCCGCCAGATTGGCGCCGTGTTCCAGGACTTTAAGCTTCTGCCGCAAAAGACCGCCTACGAAAACGTGGCGTTTGCCCTTCAGTGCATCGGCAAGCCCAAGGGCGTCATTCGCAGCCAGGTGCCCGAGGTGCTGCGTCTGGTCGGTCTGGCCGATCAGATGGACTCGCTGCCCGACCAGCTTTCCGGTGGCGAGCAGCAGCGCGTTGCCGTCGCCCGCGCTATGGTCAACCGTCCGCCGCTGCTGATCTGCGACGAGCCCACGGGTAACCTCGACCCGGCGATCTCGCTGGGCATCATGAAGCTGCTCGAGCGTATTAACCGCACCGGCACCACCGTGATCGTCGCCACGCACGACCGCGAGATGGTCGATAGCATGCACCGTCGCGTGATCGCCCTCGAGGGCGGCCACGTTATCCGCGACCAGGAGAGGGGAGGTTACGGCAACTATGGCACCAACTAACGTGGGCTACTCTTTCAAAGAGGCAATCAGCCACTTCTTCCGTAACTGGACTACCTCGCTCGGCGCCGTTATCACGATCTTCCTTTCGCTGTTTATCATCGGCCTGTTCATCATGGGCTCCGCGATGCTGAACTCCGTGATCGGCACCGTCGAGGATCAGGTTGTCATCAACGCGTTCATTAGCGATGACGCTGATCAGGCCGATGTTCAGGCTTTTGAGGCCGAGCTTAAGACGTGGAATAACGTCAAGTCCGTGACCTATAAGGACAAGGACGACGCGCTGGCCGAGTATACGAGCAAGATGTCGGGCAACGCCGACGCCACCATGAGCGCGCTCGATGGCCAGAACCCGCTGCCGGCTTCGTTTGCAATTGAGATGGACGATCCGTCCAAGGTCGAGAGCACGGCAGAGAAGCTCAAGAAGGATGCCGATTTCCAGAAGATCGCGGATGACGGCGACGTCAACGCGAGCGTGCTGTACGGCCAGGAGGAAGTGAGCCGCCTGTTCCAGGTGACCAACTACATCCGCATTGCCGCCGTGGTGCTCGTTGGCCTTCTGACCTTTATCGCATTCATCTTCATCAACAACACGATTCGCCTGTCCATCACGGCGCGTCGTCGTGAGATTGCGATTATGCGTCTGGTCGGCGCCAGCAACGGCTTCATTCGCGGCCCGTTTATCACCGAGGGCGTACTGCAGGCCATTTTGGGCTCGCTGCTTTCCATCGGCGTTCTGGAGCTGCTGCGCAACCTGATGATTCCGCGTCTGCAGGAGAGCATCGGCTGGATGTCGTTTGTCCTGCCGATGCAGTACTACTTGGTGACCTATGCTGCGCTGATTCTGGTCGGCGTGATTATCGGTCTCTTTGGTTCTGCCATCGCCATGCGCCGCTACCTGCGCGTGTAGGCATGCCTGGAATTCATCCCTTCCAACGGGTCGTCTCTTATGGGGCGGCCCGTTTTTTGATCCCTAGGGGACGGCAGGAAAGCGAATCATTTGGGTAGACTCTTTGGAGTTCGCAATCGATAGTTAGGAGGCGCCATGGGGCGCAATAACAAGCATAAGCGTGGAGCTCGCAATAAGCGCGGGCCGGTGCGCAGCGAACGCCGTCCGAGCCTGACCGGGCGCGTGCAGCTCCATGAGCACAGTGCCTATGTCATAACCGAGAATGGCGACTACAAGGTCATGGGTCGTGGCAAGCGCGAGATTATGGATGGCGATACCGTTGCCGTGAGCATTAAGAACAGCCCGCACGGTGAGCGGCGCGCCGTGATCGAAGGCGTGGTTGAGCGCGCAGCCATAAGCGTGGTGGGTACGTACCAGACCGCCGGTCCGCTCGGTGTGATCGAGCCGCTCGATTCGCGTCTGAAGGCTGACTTCTTCATTCTGCCCGAGGATACCTCGGCGGATCGTCTGGGCGTTCACCCGGGTGATGCTGTTGTCGCGCGCATTTTGACCTACCCGACGCGCCTGGAATCGGGCGCTGTGACGATCGAACGCCGCATTGGCGGAGATGGCGCGCCCGATTTGGGCGTTCAATATGTGATGGCGCGCTACGGCTATACCGATAGCTATCCCGAGGTCGCGCTAGACGAGGCCGAGGGGCTTTCGCTCGATGTGTCCGCGGCGCTTAAGGACCCGCTCCGCCGCGATCTGCGCGACCGCTTTGTCATCACGATCGACCCGGTCGACGCGCGCGACTTTGACGATGCCATTTCGCTGGAGCGTACGCCCGAGGGTGGCTACAAGCTGGGTGTGCATATTGCCGACGTTTCACACTATGTGGCTTGGGACGGGCATATCGATCTTGAGGCTCGCCATCGTACGACATCGGTGTATCTGGCCGATCGCGTGCTTCCCATGCTGCCCGAACGCCTGTCCTGTGACCTGTGCTCGCTTCGCCCTGACGAGGACCGTCTTGCGTTTACCGTCGATATCGAGCTCGATGCGCAGGGTCGCGTGCGGCATTACGATCCGTACCCCAGCGTGATTCGCTCGCGTGTGCGTATGGACTATGACGGCGCCGAGGCGCTGCTGGTGCGTGCCGGCGCGGTTGAGTATTCGGTGCTGGAGGGTGCAGCCGAGGATGTTGCGGCTGCCGAGACCTCGCGCGAGGAAGCGCTTGAGCGCGGTCTTGCGTGCGAGGAGGCCGCCCGCGGCTACAACATCGACCTCGGCGATTTCCTTGTTGCCGCTAACGAACTCGCCGAACTTCGCCGTCGTATTCGTCGCGCCCGCGGCTCAGTCGATTTTGACACAGCCGAGATTCGCGCTCTATTGGATGAGGGCGGAGTGCCCGTGCAGATTGTGGCGCGTGAGCGTTCGTGTGCCACGTCGCTTATCGAGGAAGCCATGCTGCTCGCCAACGAGTGCGTTGCAGAGTGGCTGGCAGGCCGTGATATCGAGGCCTGCTATCGTGTGCATGAGGATCCGAGCCCCGATAGCCTGCACGGTGCCGCCGTTGCGCTGGCGCAGCTAGGCATCATCGACGATCGCCGTGCTGCCGGTATTGCCCTGGGGAGCCCCGATGAGCTGCAGGCTGCAGTTGATGCTGCCGCCGGTACGGCCAACGCACCGCTCGTCAACACGCTGCTTCTGCGCAGCATGCAGCGCGCGCTGTACAAGCCGCGCAACGAGGGCCACTTTGCGCTCGCCGCGCCGTGCTACTGTCACTTTACGAGTCCCATCCGTCGCTACCCCGATCTGGTGGTGCACCGCGTGCTCAAACTGCAGTTGGCCTATGAGCAGCTCGGCGGCAAGGACGCCTTGGTCCGTACGCCGCGGCTGATCGGCAAGGGGCGCGAGTCGCTGCCGCGCATTCTGCCGCAGATCTGCCGCGCATGTAGCGATGCCGAGCGCGCGGCAGATGCCGCCAGCCATGCGACGCAAAAGATCAAGATTGCCCAGTACTATGAGGACCGTCTGGGTGAGCGCTATGCCGGAACCGTCTCGTGGGTTAGCAGCATGGGCCTCTTTGTGCGCTTGGACCTAACACAGGTCGAGGGCCTGGTTTCAATTAAGAGCCTGGGCAACGAGTGGTTCGAGTTCGACGAGGACGCGCTTACGCTGACGGGCGCCGACACGGGGACTCGCTATGAACTGGGCCAGCGCGTGATTATCGAGGTCTCGCGCGTCAATACCACGCGTGGACACTTGGACTTTAAGCTTATCCATTAGCTAAATCCCGACTCGTGGCGAGAGAGCGGAGGGCGGTCTTTCGGGGCCGCCCTCCGCATTTGAATAGTGGCTACCTTGCCGTCTGCTCGGCCGCCCGCTTACCTGCTATTTGAGAGGTAAAACCTACCAAAATAAACCTGTCCCTTTTGGCAGGTTTACAAGAAAGCGGGGATGAGATGGCGACGGTGTACGGGTATGCGCGGGTGAGTTCGCGCGATCAGAATCTTAATCGGCAGCTGGATGCGCTGGGCGCCTATGGCGTGGGCTCGGCGAATATTTATGCCGACCATGCGAGCGGCAAGGACTTCGATCGACCGCGTTATCGCGAGCTGCTGCACGTCCTGGGAGACGGGGACGTGCTGGTGGTGCTTTCTATCGACCGACTTGGCCGTAATTACTCCGAGATTCTTGAGGAATGGCGACGCATTACCAAGGAGCTCGGGGTTGCCATTGTGGTGTTGGACATGCCATTGCTTGACACGCGCGCTAGGGCCAGCGGCGCGCCGGATGTGACCAACGTACTGATTGCCGATATTGTGCTGCAACTGCTGAGCTACGTGGCGCAGGTGGAGCGCGAGAATATCCACCGGCGCCAAGCGGAGGGAATTGCAGCGGCGCGGGCGCGAGGGGTCCGTTTCGGTCGACCTCGCAAGCCGTGCCCTCCTCAGTTTGAGCTGGTGCGCGATAGCTATGAGGCAGGCGATATTACCCGCAGCCAGGCAGCAGAGTGCCTGGGCGTGTGCGTGGGGACGTTCGATCGCTGGATGCGCGAGGCGGGGTAGGGGTTTGCGTCGCTTTGTCGCTTCCTGTTGCGATTCAAATTTTGATACGGTGACGATGCCATTTGGGGCTACACTCGCTGATATTCAAAAAAGGAGGTTGGCCCTTGGCGCGCGTAAAACAGATAATCGGATGGACCGCGATCGTTCTGTTCGCTGCAACGCTGGCGGGCATCTGGGTGCTGACGGAGCAAAATGCGGTGGAGACGTCGTTGCTGAGCGAGTCCACCGCGCGTGTGGTGGAGGGCCAGGCTACGGGCGTTCAGGCTGTCGATGCCACGGGTGAAGCTCAGGCGGAGAACGGAATGACCGGGGGCACCGATTCGGCTGCCTCGAATGTCCGGTCTGGCCGACTTGCTTCCATTCGCATGTGGGTGGGCACGAACGTCCGTCGCGTTGCCCATACCGTAGAGTTTTTCTTCGTCGGATTGTTCGCCTCGGTGGTCGTGGTTTGCTTTTCCAGGCGTCCGTGGAGCGTATGCTCCCGTTGCGTGCCCGTATTGCTCTTTTGCGCCGCCTGCTCCGTTGGCGATCAGGTACATAAGATCTTTGTTCCCGGCAGGCATTTCGACGTTATCGATTTAGGATTCGATGCTGCGGGCTATGTCACCGCCATGCTGTTGGTATTGCTGGCAGCGGCGTTGGTGCGCCATGCGACTCGGCCGATCGGCGCCCATGCGAGGCGCTAGCCTTAAGGCGAGACATCGCGACTGCCTATGCTTCGACATTGACTACAATAACGGCTGCAATCGCGAGTGGTCGTCGATGTGCAGTTTTCCAGACACCTGTTTTCTCTAAGAAAGGAAATCCCATGGCGGTATTGTTTGTTGAATATCCCAAGTGCTCGACCTGTAAGAAGGCCAAGGCATGGCTGGACGAACATGGGGTAGAGTATATCGATCGCGATATCGTTTTGGACAATCCCACGGCTGATGAGCTTGCGACCTGGATTGCTCGTTCGGGGCTGCCGGTGCGGCGCTTCTTTAATTCGTCGGGCATGAAATATCGAGAGCTGGGCCTGAAGGCGCGTCTGGATGCGGGCATGACGGATCAGGAGTGCTGCGAGCTGCTGGCGACCGACGGCATGCTGGTCAAGCGTCCGCTGCTGGTGGGCGACGACTTTGCGATTCCTGGGTTTAAGGAAGCGACCTGGACCGAGGTGCTGCTGTAGTGGTTGCGGAAAGTGCGTCCCGTTTTGAGCTCGGATTCCGGGACGCAGTTTCCGGTTGAAGGGGCTAGCGGAAATCGTATCCCAGTTTGAGCGCGAAATCTGGGATACGGTTTCCGTTTGGGGCCTCTAGGGGAAAGCGCGTCCCGTTCTGGACGTAAATTCCGGGATGAGCTTTCCGGTTGGCGGGCATGCGCACTATCCCGGCTGGCGGGCATATGCGCTAATCCTCAAGCCGCGCCCATTCGTGCGGATCGTAGACCTTTACGTGCTTGTTGGGCTTGCCGCTCCAGTACTCCTCGTCCATAAAGGGCAGATATGCCTGAACGCCGGGGCAGATAAAGGGAATCCGCTGCTGTTGCAGTCGCTCGCGCTGGCGCTGCTCCAGGTGCGCCTCGGATATGACGGTCGGCATGCCGGACAGCTCGACGAGGCTTGCCTGGATTCGCTTAAGGTCGGGGAGTCCCGCGTGCCATGACATCCGCATGATCAAAAAGGATGCACGGCGGTATTTTGCCTGCACCACAGTAATGGCGGGGCGTAACGTGGGGTGAATTTTGTCCCGTTCGGGCCAAAGGTCGGCAGTGATCTCGAGGCCCAGGGTCTCCCATAGGTAATCAAGCTCTTCGTCCATGGCGCCTCGATATCTACGCGATCATTGATACTTCGATTGTGTTGCCTGGTGCTATCGTTTTCACGGTAGAATCTGCCAACGGTTGACGGCTACCGCTCGCGGTGTTTTGCCCTTCGTGTACAGCGGTTGGCTTCACAGGTCCTTCACGGGTTGGACTAAATTAGGCCAATTTGACTGAATTTCAAAAAAGTCAAAATTGGGGCTTGCGTCACGGCGAGACTTCCCGTATATTTCTTTCTTGCGCAAAGGCACAGCCGAGCGCAGCGATGCAGTCATTGGGATGTCGTCTAATGGCAGGACAGCGGATTCTGGTTCCGTCAATGGGGGTTCGACTCCCTCCATCCCAGCCATTGCATTTGCTACATATGGCCCGTTCGTCTAGCGGTTTAGGACGCCGCCCTCTCAAGGCGGAGATCACCAGTTCGAATCTGGTACGGGCTACCAAAATTGAACGCCCGGGCCTCGTAAGAGACCCGGGTTTTGTGTATTGACCGTATATACGGCGCCTGCCGTGTTTCGCTCAGATCGAGGAGTAGCCATGGATCTGCCCATCAGCTTGCAAGACATCACGTATGCCGAGAACTATCTGGCGCAGGGCGACCTGGCTACGGCGACGCCGCTGCTGGAGCGTCTGGTGGAGCTCGCCGAGGAGTATATCGATGCTGAGTGCAAGACGGAGGAGAAGCGCCAATACTTTAGCTTCGATAGCAAGTTTGAGCGCTTGGCCTATCGCCGCGTGGAGAAGGATCCGCGCGAGCTCGTGCAGGTCGAGGTGCCGTTTGACCGCCTGTACTCTGACATAGCGTTTGCCTACATTCGCCAGCAGGATTATGTGAGCGCTCGTAATGCCCTGATGCAGGCTGTGCGTTGGGACCCCATGAACTGCAACTATCGCTTGGATTTGGCCGAGCTGTTCCGCGCGCTCGAGGACAAGCAGGAGTGGGCTTCGCTTTCGTTTTCGGTGCTAGAGCGCGCGAGCGATGGCAAGTGCGCCGCCCGCGCTTACGCCAATCTAGGTCAGTACTTCTTGGAGCCCGAGACCGAGAACGTTTCGGCTGCCGTGGGCTGCGCGCGTCTGGCGCTGCGCCTGGCGCCCAACGATGCGCATACGACGCGCCTGCTCAACAAGATCCATACCACCTATCCGGATGCCGCCGATGAGAGCGACGAGCACGTGATGGGTGAACTGGCCCTGCAAGGCGTTCCGACCTCGCCTTCGGCCGAGATTGCCATCTGCCTGATTATGTGCGCGACCGATGCTGCAAGCGACGGCGACAAGCAGGAGGCGACGCGCCTGACGGTGCGTGCTCGCGACTTGGTGGGCGAGGAGGCCTGCGCGGCGATTATTAAACTGGTGCGCGAGAGCGATGCCGAGCTCAATGCCGAGCGCAAGGCAAAGCGCGAAGCTACGGGCAAGGGTTCCGATGGCGCCAAGGAGGCCGGCGATGCCCAGTAAGCGTGAACGCAAGCTCATTTCTAAGAATCGCTCGGCGCATCACGAGTACTTTATCGATGAGACGTTCGAATGCGGTATTGAACTGAGTGGCACCGAGGTCAAGTCGATTCGCGAGCGCGCCTGTCAGATCACTGACACTTTTGCGTTGATCCGTGGCGGCGAGTGCTGGCTCGTCGGACTGCATATCCACCCTTATAGCCATGGTGGCGTGTGGAATCGCGATCCCGACCGTCGGCGTCGTCTGCTGCTGCACCGCAAGGAGATCGACTTTCTTGACGGCAAACTTCGCAACCGTGGTTATGCGCTGGTTCCGTTGGAGCTCTACTTTAATACCGACGGCCGCGTAAAGCTGCTGCTGGGTCTGGGTCGCGGCAAGAAGCTCTACGACAAGCGCGAGGACATGGCCAAGCGTGATGTCCAACGCGAGATCGACCGCGCCCTTAAGGAACGCAACCGCTAGGCACTCTGTATAAGTCGCGGTGAGATACGGACTGTTTTGCCTGTTTGAGGGGCTATTCAGTCCCTATTTCACCGCAACTGCGGGCGTCTTATCTTTCTTACTGTTCTGACACATATGTCTCAAAGGCGGCGTCCGTTATGGGTGCCGCCTTTTTTGTGGGTACATACATTCATGAGGTTCCAACCCGAGCTAGGGGAGTGATCGTTATGGACAAAACTGCGTTCTTTACCATGCCGAGTGGCCTGTACGTGGTGAGCGCCGCGGCAGACGGGCTGCGCGCCGGCTGCGTCATCAACACTGCGGTGCAGGTGACGTCCATGCCGCCGCGTATTTCGGTTGCCGTGAACAAGGACAATGTCACCTCGGGCGTCATCGCATCGGCCAAAGCGTTCGCGCTGACCGTGATCGATCAGACCGCCGACATGCTCTACATCGGTAACTTTGGGTTCCGCACCAGCAGCGATTATGACAAGTTTGCCAAATACGAGACCCGCGAGACGGCTCTGGGCATGCCCTATGTGCCCGAGCACGCGGCGGCGCTGTTTAGCTGCCGTCTGATTGATGCCGTGGATGTGGGCACGCATCTGCTGTTTATTGGCGAGGTCGAGGATGCCGAGCGCCTGAGCGACGAGACGCCGCTGACGTACGACTACTATCACAAGGTGCTAAAGGGCAAGACGCCGCCCAAAGCCTCGTCGTATCAAGGCTAGAAATGTTCTAAAAATACTTGCATTATGTTATTGAGAATATATACTAATAAGTAAGTACACCAGCAGTCACGTTCGAGAGGAGAACATCATGGCTGAGGAGAAGAAGACGTATAAGTTTGTGTGCACCGTTTGCGGTTACGAGGTTGAGGTCGACACGCCCGAGCTGCCCGAGGACTACGTGTGCCCGGTGTGCGGCGTCGGTCCCGATCAGTTTGAGCTCGTCGAGGAGTAACTCGCAGGCACACGGCGAAAGCCGAACATAGCTCTGTCCAAGGGTCCCGGTCGAATTCTCGGCCGGGACCCTTTTGATTTATCTGACGGTTTAAAACGGTCTCACGTGTTACAGATTAAGACGTTATATCTGGACAGTCACGCCATCCCAATTACATCCCCGTTAGCAGCACGATGTCGAGAATCGTCACGATGACGCCGATCCCTACGAGCAGCGCGTTGAGCGGGCGCGAGTTGGCGTATTTGCCCATAACGCGGGCTGAGCTGGTGAGCCGTATGAGCACAAAGACCGTAATCGGCAGCTGAAGCGACAGCAGTGCCTGACTCCAGATGAGACCTTCAAAAGGATTTGGGATGACCAGACACGCCGCCACTGCGCCGGCGAAACAGGCCGCTACCCCGATCGAGGAATGTCGGTCGTGGATGTCGTATTCCTCGTCGAACATGCCCGCGGTGATGGTTCCCGCCGCCATGCCCGCTGTCACGCTGCTCGATAGTCCCGCGAACAGCAGCGCTACCGCAAAGATGGTCGAGCTCGCCGGGCCCAAGATGGGGGAGAGCGTGGCCGCTGCGACGGCGAGGTCGTCTACGACAATGCTGTGCGCAAAGAAGGTCGTTGCGGCCAGGATGACCATGGCCGAGTTGATTGCCCAGCCCACGCCCATCGAAAAGAGCGTGTCGAAGAGCTCGTAGCGCAGACGTTCCTCGATAACTTGCTCGCCTTGGCCTTCGAAGTGCATGGATTGGATGACCTCGGAGTGCAGAAAAAGGTTGTGGGGCATAACGACCGCACCCAGGACACTCACGATAATCGCGGCAGAGCCAGTGGGCATACTGGGCGTGATCCAGCTTGCGGTGGCTTGCGGCCAGTCGACCTTGACTAGCGCAAGCTCGGCCAAAAACGAGAGTCCTACCACGCCGACGAAGGCGATGATCCAGCGCTCGGCACGCTTGTAGGAGTTCGTCATGAGCATTGCCATCGATGCCGCGGCCACGATGACGCAGCCGGCGCGCACGGGCAGTCCAAAGAGCATCTGGAGCGCGATCGCACCGCCCAGGACTTCGGCCATGGCGGTGGCGACCGTGGCTAGATACGCGCTGCCGAGTATCGCACGCCCGACGAGGCGGGGCAGGTGGCGCGTCGTGGCCTCGGCAAGACACATGCCCGTGGCGATGCCCAAGTGCGCCGCGTTGTGCTGCAGCACGATGAGCATGATCGTGGACAGCGTGACGATCCACAGCAGCGCGTAGCCAAACTGCGAGCCCGCGGCCATATTGGAGGCCCAGTTGCCCGGGTCGATAAAGCCGACGGTGACGAGCAACCCGGGGCCGATATGCCGCGCAATGTCTAGGCCTCCGTGACCACCGGTGCGCCGGGAACCAAAGTGTTGTTTGAGATGGTTGAGCATGGTGCACTCCTGCGTGCCGTTTGTTTGACGCCGTAAAGGGTACCCGTTTTAGGCTTAAAGGTTAACCGAGACTAACAAAATTGTTGTATTTGAATAGGATGGGGAAAGGAGTTGCCGAAATGTCTTGATCTGTAACAACTAGGGATGGAAATTGGACCTAGGTGTTACAGATCGAGACAGGAAGAAATGGTCCTATGGAAAATCTCGATCTGTAACAGTTAGCTGCAAAAACCGGCCCTTCGTGTTACAGATCGAGACAAACCAAAACTGTCCTGCAGAAAATCTCAATCTGTAACAGTTAGTCGTCGAAATTGGGTCTTACTGTTACAGATTGAGATGTTTGAAGAGGTGAGTTTGCAGGCCGAACCTGGGGCCCTTGTTGTCGCCCTTGAGGTCGGCGGTGTCCACTCGTAGGGCGTGCGTTACGCGATTGTTTCGAAACGGGCGGGAAACACAACGGGCCGGCGATGCTCCTAGTATGCCTATTCAACTGACTGTCTAATATCTAGGGGAGGATCGCGATGCAGGCAGATTCCGCTCAGCAGCAGGGCCTTTATCGCCCCGAATTCGACCACGATGCATGTGGCATCGGCGCGCTTGCCGATATCAACGGCGAGCGCCATCACCAGATCCTGGACGACGCACTGTCCATTCTGGTCAACTTGGAGCACCGCGGCGGCACCGGACTCGAGAAGAACACCGGCGACGGCGCCGGCATCCTGTTCCAGGTTCCGCATCACTTTTTCCGCAAAGAGGCTCAAAAGTGCGGCCAGATTCTGCCGGCAGAGGGCGACTATGGCGTGGCCATGCTGTTCTTCCCGCAGGACGACAAGGGCGTAGAGGATGCCCGTCGCGTGTTTGAGGAGGGCTGCGCCGAGGCCGGCGTGCCGCTGCTCTTTTGGCGCGAGGTGCCGGTCGACCCGCACGACCTGGGCGAGACAGCCCGCGCCTGCATGCCCACCATCTTGCAGGCTTTCCTGGGCCGTCCGGACGACACGCCCGCCGGCGATGCCTTTGAGCGCCGCCTGTACGTGTGCCGCCGCACCATCGAAAAGAAGGCCGACGCTGAGTTCGCCCTGCGCGACAAGATCTTCTATGTGTGCTCCATGAGCTCGCGCACCATCGTATACAAAGGTATGCTGGTCGCCACGCAGATGCGCCGTTTCTTCATCGACCTCAACGACGCCGCCGTCAAAACGGCCGTGGCGCTCGTCCACTCGCGCTACTCCACCAACACTACACCCAGCTGGGAGCGCGCACATCCCAACCGCTTTATCATCCACAACGGCGAGATCAACACCCTCAAGGGTAACGTCAACTGGATTCGCGCCCGCGAGCCCAACCTGTACAGTCCCGTGCTGCAGCACGATCTTGAGCGCGTGATGCCCATCATCAACCGCGAGGGCTCCGATTCCGCGATTCTGGACAATGTGCTTGAGTTCCTGGTCATGAACGGTCGACCGCTCACGCGTGCCGCGTCCATGTTGCTGCCCGAGCCGTGGGACCACAACGACAGCCTGAGTGAGGAGCGCCGCGCCTACGACGCTTACCAGTCCATGCTCATGGAGCCGTGGGACGGCCCGGCGGCCATCGCCTTTACCGACGGTCGCACGCTGGGCGCCGCCCTCGACCGCAACGGCTTGCGTCCTGCCCGCTACTATGTGACGCGCGACGGTCGCTTTATGCTGGCGAGCGAGGTGGGCACCATCGAGGTGAGCCCCGAGAACATCCTGACGAGCGGCTGTCTGGGACCGGGCCAGATGCTCGAGGTTGACTTTGCCCGCGGCCGCGTGATCTACAACGATGAGCTGCGCGCCCGCTATGCCAAGGAAAAACCCTACCGCGACTGGATTGCCGAGGAGACGCTGACCGTCGACGCGCTCGATGGGCCCGTTGCGGCAACACCCGCCGAGGACGGCGAGGTGCCTACCGCCGTGCGTATGGCCAAGCTCGGCTATCACTGGGATGACGTCGACGAGGTTGTGCGTCCCATGGCCCAGCAGGGCAAGGCCCCGCTCGCCTCGATGGGCATCGATGCGCCGCTGGCCTGTCTGTCCAAGAAGACGCGTTCGTTCTTCGACTACTTCTATCAGCTGTTCGCCCAGGTCACGAACCCGCCCATCGACGCCCTGCGCGAGCATATGGTGACTTCGACCACGCTCTACCTGGGCAACCACGGCAACCTGCTCGAGGACTCCCGTACGGCCTGCCAGCTGGTGCGCCTGGAGCGCCCGCTGCTGAGCGAGGAGGAGTTCGACCGCATTTGCGCGATTGACCGTGTTGGCTTTAAGACCCGCCGTTTCCGTGCCGTCTACCGCCGCGATGCCGGCGAGGGCGCGCTGCAGGCTGCGCTCAAGCAGCTTGCCGAAGACGTCGAGGCTGCGGTTCGCGATGGCGTGAACATCGTGGTGCTGAGCGATCGCGCCGGAGCGGGCGAGGTGCCCGTGCCGTCGCTGCTCGCCGTGGGCTGCGTGCACAACCACCTGATCCGTGCCGGCGTGCGCACCTTTGCCGATATCGTGGTGGAGTGCGGCGACGCCGTGTCCCCGCACGACTTTGCGACGCTGGTGGGCTACTCCGCAAGCGGCATCTATCCGTACAACGCGCATGCGTGCATCCGCGATCTGGCGGCACGCGGCGATCTGGACGTGACGGCCGAGCAGGGCATCGCCAATTACAACAAGGCCGCGACGGCGGGCATCGTCTCCATCATGTCCAAGATGGGCATCTCCACGGTGCAGAGCTACCACTCCGCGCAGATCTTCGAGGCCGTGGGCTTCACTCCGGAGTTCGTCAACGCGTACTTCGCCGGCACGGTGAGCCGTGTGGGCGGTATGGGTGTCGAGGACGTCGAGCGCGAGCAGAATGAGCGCTACGACGCCGCGCTCGCTATCCTCAAGAGCCCGGCTCCCGATCAGCTGCCCACGCTGGGTCTGACCAAGTGGCGCCCGCTCGGCGGCGAGGATCACCTTATCGACCCGCAGACCGTCTACCTGCTGCAGACCGCCTGCCGCGAGGACAGCTACGACACCTTTAAGGAGTACAGCGCCCGCCTGCACCGCACCGGCCGTGCCGTGCGCCTGCGTGACCTGCTGGACTTTAATGCCAACGGTCGCACGCCGGTTTCGCTCGACGAGGTGGAGCCCGCGCTCAACATCGTCCGCCGCTTTAACACCGGCGCCATGTCGTACGGCTCCATCAGCAAGGAAGCACACGAGTGCATGGCCATCGCCATGAACCGCCTGCACGGCCGTTCCAACTCGGGCGAGGGCGGCGAGGACCCGCGTCGCGAGACCCCGCTGGCTAACGGTGACTCCAAGAATTCCGCCATCAAGCAGGTGGCAAGCGCACGCTTTGGCGTGACGAGTCGCTATCTGTGCAGCGCCTTCGAGATTCAGATCAAGATGGCCCAGGGCGCCAAGCCCGGTGAGGGTGGCCACCTGCCCGGCAAGAAGGTCTACCCCTGGATCGCCGAGGTCCGTCAGTCCACGCCCGGCATCGGCCTGATCTCGCCTCCGCCGCACCACGACATCTACTCCATCGAGGACCTGGCGGAGCTTATCTTCGATCTTAAGAACGCCAACCCCGGTGCGCGCGTGTCAGTCAAGCTGGTCAGCGAGGCCGGCGTCGGCACCATTGCCACCGGTGTGGCCAAGGGTGCCGCCGACAAAATTTTGATCAGCGGCCATAACGGCGGCTCGGGTGCCGCGGCGCGCGATTCCATTTGGCACGCCGGCCTGCCGCTGGAGCTCGGCCTTGCCGAGGCTCAGCAGACGTTGCTGCAAAACGGCCTGCGCTCCCGCGTGGTGCTCGAGGCCGACGGCAAGCTCATGGACGGCACCGACGTCGCTGTCGCCTGCCTGCTGGGTGCCGAGGAGTTTGGTTTTGCGACCATGCCGCTCATCTCCATGGGTTGCCTCATGCAGCGCGACTGCCAGCAGGATACCTGCCCGGCCGGCATCGCGACGCAAAACTGCCGCCTGCGTCACGGCTTCCGCGGCAAGCCCGAGCACGTTGAGCACTTTATGCTCTTTGTTGCCGAGCAGCTGCGCGAGGTCATGGCGAGCCTGGGCTTCCGCACCGTCGACGAAATGGTCGGCCATCCCGAGTGCTTGCGCCAGATCGAGGTCCCGGGCAACCGCAAGGCTAACCTGCTGGATCTGTCGCCCGTGCTGGCGAGCGCGACCTGTGAGTTTGGTGCCCACATCCCGGGTGCCGACGGCCGTCACTTCCTGCCCCAGATGGCTGCGGACAGCGAGCTCGACAAGACGCTCGACTCCACGTTGTTTGTGCCCTACACGGCCGATGCCCGTGCGCACCTGCGTCCGATTCGCTTCCGCGCCGATATCGCCAACGTCAACCGCTGCGTGGGCACCATCTTGGGCAACGCGGTGACCAAGGCGCATCCCGAGGGCCTGCCCGCCGGCTCCATCACTATCGATTGCGACGGTTCGGCCGGTCAGAGCTTTGGCGCCTTCCTGCCGCGCGGCATTACGCTCAACGTGTGCGGCGACGCCAACGACTACTTTGGCAAGGGCCTTTCGGGCGGCGAGGTGTCGGTGCGCCCCAACCCGCATGCGACCTACAAGTTCGATGAGAACATCATCGTGGGCAACGTTGCGTTCTTTGGCGCCACGAGCGGCCGCGGCTTCATTAACGGCCTGGCAGGCCAGCGCTTTGGCGTACGCAACTCCGGTGCCACGGTGGTGGTCGAGGGCTGCGGCAACCATGGCTGCGAGTACATGACGGGTGGTCTGGCGCTCATCCTGGGCGAGGTCGGGCAGAACTTCGCCGCCGGCATGACGGGTGGCGTGGCCTATGTCTTTGACCAGTACGGCACGCTCAATGCCCGTGTGAACCACGAGAGCGTTGAGCTTAAAGCCCCGACGGCCGGCGAGCTGGCGCAGATTCGCGAGCTCATCCAGGAGCACGTGGACGTGACGCAGAGCCCGCGCGGCATTAAGCTGCTCTACAGCTTTGAGACGATGAGCAAACACTTTGTGAAGGTCATTCCGACCGAGTACGAGCGCGTGCTGGCGATTGTCGCCGCCGCCGAGGCCGTCGGCAAGACGCATGCGCAGGCCGAGGAGCTGGCGTTTGACATTGTGACCGGTCGCGCGAGTGACGCGGATGTTGCTCGCTTCGATGTTGCGGGCGGTGCTGCGGGTGCTGCGTCCGTGGCTGCCAGCTCTGTTGCTTCGACCAAGAAGGAGGCGTAAGTGCCATGGGTAAGCCCGGTGCTTTTCTTGATATCGATCGCGTGACCCATGAGCTGCGCCCCGTGGAGGAGCGCAGCCGCGATTTCGATCCGCTGTACGTGGAGCTCGACGACGACGCGCGCCGTGCCCAGGCGAGTCGCTGCATGATGTGCGGTGTGGCGTTTTGTCAGATGGGCGCGAGCTTTGGCAAGGCACGTCCGAGCGGCTGTCCGCTGCACAACCTGATTCCCGAGTGGAACCAGCTGGTGTACCGCGGCCGTTGGGACGAGGCTGCCGAGCGCCTGTCACTCACCTCGCCCATGCCCGAGTTCACGAGTCGCGTGTGCCCGGCGCTGTGCGAGGCCGCATGCAACCTGGGCTCGGTCGATGGCCAGCCCACGACGATTCACGACAATGAGCGCGCGATCAGCGACCATGAGTGGGCCAACGGCGGTCCGCGCCGCTTTGAGCCGGCAGGGGAGGGCGCACCCACGGTTGCCGTGGTGGGCTCCGGTCCTGCTGGTCTGGTGGCAGCATGGGAGCTTGCGCGTCGCGGTGCCCGCGTGACGGTGTTTGAGCGTGACGACCGCCCGGGCGGCCTGCTCATGTACGGCATTCCCAACATGAAGCTCGAGAAGTCCGTGGTCGAGCGTCGCGTGGCGCTCATGCGCGAGCTGGGCATTGTGTTCGAGCTGAGTGCCGACGTGAGCGATCCCAAGGTTACCGCCAAGCTCGACGACTTTGACGCCGTCGTGGTGGCTGCCGGCGCCCGTGCTCCGCGTGGGCTTTCGGCTGCGAACATTGATGCCCCGGGCGTGGTGTATGCCGTGGACTACCTGACGGCTTCGACCGTCTCGGTGCTCGATGGCGGCGACCCCGCGGTGAACGCGCGCGGCCTGGACGTTGTGGTCATTGGCGGCGGCGATACCGGTAACGACTGCGTGGGCACCGCGGTACGTCAGGGTGCGCGCAGCGTGCGCCAGTTTGAGTTCTTGCCGGCGGCGCCTGATGCGCGCGCGGCGAGCAACCCCTGGCCGCAGTGGCCCAACGTGAAGAAGACCGATTACGGCCAGCAGGAGGCCATCGCTACCATGGGCGGCGAGATGCGCGCTTGGGGTGTGGATACGATCGAGGTACTGTTGGACAAGAAGGGCGCGGCCGCGGGCCTGCGCGTGGTCGATCTGGATTGGTCGGCTGGCAAGCCCGAGCGCATCGCGGGCTCCGAGCACGAGGTGCCGGCCCAGCTGGTGCTTATCGCCTGCGGTTTTACGGGCCCGGAGCACGGTGTGTTCGATGCAGTGAGCGTGCCTGTTGCCACCGCTGGTCGTCCGCTGCCGGTGATGGCTACCGAGGGCTCGCACCTTGCGGCCCGTGTCGACGGCGTCGCCGCGGATGCCGCGCCGGTGTATGTGGCGGGTGATGCTCGCAACGGCAGCTCGCTCGTGGTGAACGCCATGGCCGATGCCCTGGCCTGCGCAGCCGAAGTCGCCGATGCGCTGGAGCTGTAAAGTAGTCATTTAAGAACGTCCCCAATGACTAGTCATTTTTTTGTCTAGTCGTTGGGGACACTCTTTGCGAGCGATTTGCTCGTTTGTCGACGTACGGGTGTTCATTTGTCGACTTCTTGGGCTGTGGTCACCTGTTGTTTCTGTGGTGGCTGTGGGTATCTGGCTCAAAAGGGCGGGTTTGCCGTCTATGTTTACCTGCGGTTTTGTTGCGGTGCGCATTTTCGATCAAGCTTTTCGTCAAGTGTTTGGTCAGCAGTTGGTTTGCAGCCGGAGGCCTATTTTGCCCGCGCTGGTCGTGGCTGCCCACCCTCCTCGTAAGCTCAAATTGAGGTCCATCAGTTTGAGGAGGATGCCATGACTGATCACGCTTTAGACCGAGCGCAGCTAGCCGAAGCCGTCGGCAACGATATTGCCGACATGGCCCATTTTTGGATGCTGCGGAAGTTTCAGTTTTTGGAGCCGGCGCGCGAGCAGTTCGAGATCATTGTCGACCCGTGGCTCGGCTATTGCACCGAGCCTTCCCAAAACGAAATCATGGCCTACAACATGGCATTTACCGATTGGCTGCTCTTCGAGCGCCCCTATCGCCATGGCAAGACGCTGCTCGAGCTGTATGTTGATGAGCCGCCGGCATCGCTTTCGCCTGCCTCGCTCAAGCGGCTCGAGCAGGTATGCGACACGCAGTATTTCTCGCGCTTTGGCATTTTGGACAAGGATTCTGCGACTGGTATGGTCGCGCTGAAGGACACACGCACCGACCGTCGCTTTGACGTCTACGATCCGCATATCGTGCAAAAGGAGCATTGGAGCGACGGAGCGATTGCGGTGCGCCTCGCCTGCGTCGACGATGTCTGGCTGACGGCGGGACAACTCTATCTGTATGACATCGCACGCCTGAGTGACACGGCGGTCGATGGGCCTGGTGCGGTGCATCCGGAGGACCTGCAGGATGGCTTTGACACCTCGTGCATCAGTTTCTTCTTGCGTCTGGTCCGCGACATCATGGGCGCCCAGGGGCGCTACGTTAAGTCGCTCAACATCTACGAGCAGGAATGGGAGTAAGGGATGTTACTGGTGTCGCTCTGCTGCCCCTGACTTTGTCTCAATCTGTAACGTTTGGCGGCTGTTTGGGCCCGTAACTGTTACAGATCGAGACATTTCCCTGTTGTCGCTAGGGTGGGACTGCAACGTATTCCGTCCCCCACATCCCCTCTTCCCTCCGTTAACCGATGCGTCTGCAGTAATCCAACGGGACTAGGTGATAATGGACAAATGTTCAAGTTAATCGTGAGGGAGGAGCTCGATATGGCGTCTGCCGATCGTTCTACGTTGTTTATCAATGCGACCGTCCTGGATGGTTCGGAGCATATGGAGCCGCAACCCGACATGGCCGTGGCCGTTGAGCGCGGTGTCATCACGTGGATGGGGCCGAGTGCTGTGGCGCAGGCGCCTGCGGGTGCCGAGGTTATCGACCTGGCGGGTGCGTATCTCATGCCAGGCCTCATCAATATGCATGTGCATCTGTGCGGTTCGGGCAAGCCGGTTTCGGCGGGCGATGCGGGCGCGCTGATGAAGAAGCTCGATAATCCCGTGGGGCGCGCCATCGTTCGCCATATTCTTAAGGGCAGCGCCCGACAACAACTGGCAAGCGGCGTGACCACGGTGCGCGGCGCGGGCGACCCACTGTTTGCCGACATCGCCGTTCGTAATGCCATCGACGCCGGCAAGTATCAAGGTCCTCGCCTGGTGGCGCCGGGAACGGGCGTTACAGTGCCGGGTGGCCACGGCGCGGGGCTGTTCGCGCAGGTCGCCAATACCCCCGCCGAGGCAGTCGAACAAGTGTACGACTTGTACGCGCGTGGTGCCGACGTTATCAAGCTGTTCGTGACGGGCGGCGTGTTCGACGCGACCGAGGTGGGCGAGCCTGGCGTGCTGCGTATGCCCGTGGAGGTTGCCGCAGCGGCGTGCAAGGCGGCGCACGACATGGGCCTTCCGGTTATGGCTCATGTCGAGAGTACCGAGGGCGTGAAGGCCGCGCTTGAGGCCGGCGTTGACACGATCGAGCACGGTGCCCCGATGACTCCTGAGATCTTGGAACTGTACCGCGGCGCCGCGGGCACGCAGCTTGAGGATCGCGCGCCCAGCGTTACCTGCACTATCAGCCCGGCGCTGCCGTTTGTATTGCTCGACCCGAAAAAGACCCATTCGACCGATACGCAAAAGAAGAACGGCGACATCGTGTGCTCGGGCATTATCGAGAGCGCCCGTGCCGCACTGGAAGCTGGCGTTAAGGTGGGCCTGGGCACGGACTCGAGCTGCCCGTTCGTGACGCAGTACGACATGTGGCGTGAGGTGGCCTATTTTGCCAAGTATGTCGGCGTGAGCAACGCCTTCGCACTGCATACGGCTACGCAAGTCAACGCCGAGCTGCTGGGGCTGGACGGCGAGACCGGCACAATCGAGTGCGGCAAGACCGCCGATATCCTGGTGACGCGCGAGAACCCGCTCGATGACCTGTGCGCACTGCGTGAGCCGACGCACGTGATGTGTCGCGGCGATCTGGTGCGCAAGCTCAAGGTGAAGCGTATTCCCGAGGTGGACGCCGAGCTCGACGCGATTATGACCATGCCTGCCGAAGCGCTTGCCGAGGAGCTGGCCCGCGACGGCGTGGCATAGGTGTGACAAAGGGACAGCTCCGTTGTCGCATACAAAAAGCCGAGGTCTCAACACGAGGCCTCGGCTATTTTCGAACAAATACTTAAGACTGGGACAAACAAACCTGATTAATTGTCCCGCGTGCGGGCGCTAGGAGCGCGTCTCCATCTTGGCATGGCACTTGGGGCAGGTGACGCGGATCTTGCCTTTGCCCTTGGGAACGGAGAGCATCTGGCCGCAGTTGGGGCACTTGAGATAGGCCGTGGTCTTGCGGCCCTTCCACATCTTCTTGGCTGTGCGCTTGGCACGTTCAAAGTCTTCCTTGCTAGTACCGGCTGCGCGCGAGGCGTTGGCCGCTGCAGCTCCGCCGCCCAAGCTAGCTACAAACTTGCCCAAGCCGGGTACGTTTGCAGTCGCGGCGACAAAGGCCTCGTTCTCCTTGTGACGTGCGTCGATATTTTTGGACAGGCCGCGCAGCACGCCAATCACGATTACGGCGATGGCAATCCAGCTGAGCCACTGGATGCGGGCTATCGATCCGATCATCGCGATGACGATGCCGGCAAAACCCATCACGATGGTGAGTTCATCGGCACCATTGCGACCCTTCATAAAGTCATTCATGCAAATTGCCTTTCGTTCGATATGCTGCACGCCTTTATACCCGATTTAGAGCAAGGGGGACAGGTTAATCTGCACCAATGTGGTGCAAACATACCTGTCCCCGGAATACCAAGACGGTGCAAAGAAGTTTGTCCCCAATGCCCCAATTACTTGGAGAGCTTGTCGACGACGCGTTCGATTTCGGCGAGCTTGGCGGCTTTGAGGTCTTCGTCGCCCGATTCGATTGCCGAAGTCACACAGCCCTCGATATGCGCCTTAAGCACGTCGGCGTTAATGCGCGCGAGGAGCGCCTGTGTGGCCATGAGCTGCGTGGAAATATCGACGCAATAGCGGTCCTCCTCGACCATCCGCAAGATGCCGTCGATCTGACCGCGTGCCGTCTTGAGCATGCGGGTCACCGATTTGTGGTCTGCCATCATGGCGGGTCCTCGTTTCTGGTCGATGGAGTCGAATGTCTCTGGTAGCTGCTACGCGGCGGTCACGGACAGGGCGTGGAACTTCTCGCCGGCGCCCTCGATGGCAGCGGTGAGCTGCTCGGCGGTCACGGTGTCGGCGCACTCCACCTGGACGGTCTGGGTCTCGTGATCGGCGTCGGCATCGGTCACGCCGGCCACGTTGAGCAGCGCCGTCTCGATGGTGGCGTCGCAGTGGCCGCACATAAGGCCGGAAGTCTTGATTGTGTATCGCATGGGTATCCCTCTCTGTTGTGTCGGCTTTCCCAGACATCCGACCTTGACCTTCAAGCCGCCGCCCGCGTACCAAAGTACGCGTCGCTCCTCTTTCAGGTCAATCTCGGGCACCTGGAAAACCCGTTCTAAATTGACTTAATGGTGAGCCTATTTTGCCACTTTAGGCTTAAAGGATTTCAGGCGCAGCGCATTGCTTACAACGCATACGCTCGACAGGCTCATGGCCGCGGCGCCAAACATCGGCGAGAGTTGCCATCCGGTGAGCGGGAAGAACACGCCCGCGGCGAGCGGAATGCCGATGCCGTTGTAGAACAGCGCCCAGAACAGGTCCTGCTTGATGTTGCGGATTGTGGCACGTGACAGCTCGATGGCACGGGCGACGTCCATGAGGTCGCTGCGCATGAGAACCACGTCGGCGCCCTCCTTGGCGATGTCGGCGCCGGTGCCGATAGCAAGGCCCACGTCGGCGCGCGCCAGGGCGGGGGAGTCGTTGATGCCGTCGCCTACCATGGCGACCTTGCCGCCCACATCCTGCAGCTCGCGGACGTGGCGCTCCTTGTCGGCAGGGAGGACGTCGGCGA
This sequence comes from uncultured Collinsella sp., assembly GCA_900544645.1. Classification (GTDB taxonomy): domain Bacteria; phylum Actinomycetota; class Coriobacteriia; order Coriobacteriales; family Coriobacteriaceae; genus Collinsella. Next base: position 73,328 of record UQWG01000002.1, on the reverse strand, counting down.
TGACCTGTTCGCTGCTCAGCCCCACGCGGCGGGCGATGGCCTCGGCCGTCACGCGGTTGTCGCCGGTGAGCATGCGCACGTCGACGCCAAGCGAGCGCAGTGCGGCGATGGCCCCGGCGCTCGTCTCCTTGACCTCGTCCGCCACGGCGATGGTACCGACAAGCTCGCTGTTCTTGGCAAAGAACAGCGGCGTCTTGCCCTCGGCCGCGAACTGTTCGGCAAGGCCGGCGGGAACCTTCACGCCCAGCTCGTCCATCAGACGCACGTTGCCGGCGGCGATGACATTCTGCCCCTCGCGTGCCGTAACGCCTCGCCCGGGCACGGCGGTAAAGTCCTCGACCATGCGTGCGACGATTCCGCGCGCCTCGCACTCGGCCATAATCGCCTCGGCCAGCGGGTGCTCGCTTGAGCGCTCCAGCGCAGCGGCCAGCTTGAGCAACGCCTTTTCGCTCATGGCGGGCGAGCCGTCAGCGCGCGTGGCTACCACGATATCGGTCACGGCAGGCTTGCCGCGGGTGACCGTGCCCGTCTTATCGAGCACCACGGTGCCCACGCTGCGCAGGTTCTCCAGCGCCTCGGCGCTCTTAAATAGAATGCCCATCTCGGCGCCCTTGCCGGTGCCGACCATAATGGCGACGGGCGTGGCCAGGCCCAGCGCGCACGGGCAGCTGATCACCAGCACAGCGACGGCGGAGGTGAGCGCCTCATTCACGTCGCTGGTCAGTGCCATCCACACCACAAAGGTCACGGCCGAGATCACGAATACCACGGGCACGAACACGCCGGCGACCTTGTCGGCCAGTCGAGCAATGGGTGCCTTGGTGGCATTGGCGTCCTCGACGAGCTGGATAATCTTGGCGAGCGACGTGTCAGCGCCCACACGCGTAGCGCGGAAGGTAAACGATCCAGTGCGGTTGACGGTGGCGGCGTTGACGGTGGCGCCGGCGGTCTTCTCCACGGGGATGGACTCGCCGGTCAGTGCACTTTCGTCCACGGCCGAAGCGCCCTCGAGTACCACGCCGTCGACAGGGATGGACTCGCCGGGGCGCACACGCAGCACCTGGCCGGGCAGAATGGCATCGACGTCGACGGTGGCCTCGCTGCCGTCCTCTGCCACGACGGTCGCGGTCTTGGGTGCTAAGTCGATGAGCGCCTCGATAGCGCCGCCGGTCTTGGACTTGCTGCGCGTCTCGAGGTATTTGCCCACGGTGACGAGCGACAGGATGGTGCCAGCGCTCTCAAAATACAGGTTGTCCATCCTCGTCATCATGGCCTCGTGCACCTGACCTGCGGCTAGCTGGTCGGCCATGATGAACATGGCGTAGAGCGACCAGGCGATGGAGGCGGTGGCGCCCACGGCAATAAGGGCGTCCATGGTGGGCGCGCCGTGCGCGAGCGATTTAAACCCGTTGATAAAGTACGCGTCGTTGACGTAGACGATGGGGATGAGCAGGACGAGCTCGGTAAGCGCGAGTGTCATGCTGTGGGTGTGGTCGGTGAAGACGCCGGGCAGTGGCCAACCGAGCATGTGTCCCATGCCTATGTAGAACAGCGGGATGAGGAAGATGATCGAGATGATGAGGCGGGTGCGCATGGCGGAGGCGGCGGCCTCCAGCTTTTTGGTCGGCGACTCCATATGGGCTGCGCCAGACCTGGTCTGCGAGCTGCCGCTTTGGACAGCGTCGGTGCCCGTGCTGATGGGCGAGGCCGAGTAGCCCGCGCGATCGACAGCGGTGCAGATATCGTCGGGGGTGACTTGCGCGGGGTCATAGTCGACCATCATGGAACCGGCGAGCAGGTTGACCGCGACGCTTTGGACGCCGTCGAGTTTGCTCACGGCACGGTCTACATGTGCCTGGCAGGCGGCGCACGTCATGCCGCCCACGTCGAACTTATCTTGAGCCATGGCTCCTCCTTTCTGTAATTTGGTGTTGGAATTGTTAACCCGTTGACACTATACACCCATACCCCCGGGGGGTGTCCAGTGGAGATTGAAATGTATGCCATTCTGTTATTGGCCGAGGTGATAGCCAGGTCGGCGGACCGTAGCCGGTCTAATGTCTCGATCTCGGTCTAATGTCTCAGTCTGTAACAACTAGACCCGTTTTTGTCGAATAACTGTTACAGATCGAGACATTGCATCGAGCCACAACTTAACGTCTCAATCTGTAACACCTAAAGACCGTTTTTCCTGCTAGATATTACAGATCGAGACAAACCATTCGAGGCTAACCCGAACGTCTCGATCTGTAACAGTAAGACCCAAACATCGGTCTTACTGTTACAGATCGAGAGAATCTCGGAGCAGATGCCCAGGGCATACAACGTAAAACGCCGGGACGCCCGAGTGATGGGCGCCCCGGCGCATACTGGGCAGGGTTTGCGAAGCGGTGGGAGGGAGGAGAGGCAGTCCTCCCGAAATCCTTACTCCTGACGACGCTTCTTGTCAGTCAGAAAGACGCCGGCGGCTACGAGCACGACACCTCCGATGATAAACGTCTCACCGGCGAGCGCGGCATTGTCGCCTGTGGTGGGAAGTGCCGAGTTGGCGGCCGTCTTGGCGTTGCCGGCAGACGGCTTTCCAGTAACCGGCTTAGCGGCAGCCTGCGTGATCTTGGCCTGCTCGGCCTTCGCCGCCTCTTGCTCCTGGCGGGCGATCTCGTCCTTCAGGGCTTGCTCGGCGGCTACGCGTTTTGCCTTCGCCTCGTTGTAGCTGTTGAGAGCCGCGGTGTAGGCGGGCGTCGCAGCATCAAGGTCTGCCTGAGCGGCATCAAGTGCGACCTTTGCGTTATGTTCTGCCTGCTTGGCGGCGACGCACTTGGCAAAGAGGGCATTGAGCGTATCGTTCGCGTTTGCGTCAGAGCCAGTAGCAATGCCGTTTTCAACGTTGATGGACTTGAGCTTTCCGAGAGTAGCGACAGCGGCGTCCGATGCGGCCTGAGAATTCTCGACCGCCTGCTCGGCGTTCGCGATGGCATCATTTGCCGCACCAAGGGCGACTCCGGCCTCGGTAACTGCTACGTCGGCCTCCTTCTTGGCCGCCTTGGCGGTGGCAAGATTATCGGCTGCATTGCTCAGGGCGTCGGCACGGGCCTTCTTTGAAGCAAAGTCGTTTTTCGCCGTGGTCAGATCGCTCGCAGCGTGCTCCGCGGTCGCCGCCTTGGCCTCAGCGTTGTCCTTCGCGGTGTCGAGGGCCTGCTTTTTGGCAGCCTCGTCGAGCTTCGCCTTTTCGAGAGCGCTCTGGGCAGACGTCTGGGCTGCCGTGGCTTCATCAAGCGCCTGATGGGCCTCGTCGGCTTTCTCCTGAGCCGCAGCAACATCGGCTGAATACTTGGCAAGTTCCTTCTTTGCATCTTGCAGAGCCTGCTGCTTTACGAGAGTCTCTGCCTTGGCGTCATCAACCTTCTTCTGACTCTGAGCGGCTTGCTCTTTCGATGCCTTAAGCTCGGCGCGCTTCTGGTTGACGACCTGCTCTGCGGTCGCCACGTTGCTTTGGGCGGCTTTGACCTGGTCTTCGGCTTCGGCAACTTTTCCGTTTGCCTTGGCGAGATTCTGCTTTGCTAGGGCAACAGCGGCGGCGGCACTTGCTACGCTGTCGTTCTTGGCGGCAAGGTCGCTATTCGCGGCAACAATGCCTTCCTGCTTTTGAGCGACGAGGGTTTCAGCTGCCTTTACGGCATCGGCTTTCGATGCCGCTGTGCTGCGCTTTTGCTCAAGGTCCGTCTTTGCGGCGGCGAGCTTTTCGCTGGCTTTGGAGAGGCTCAGCTGATACTGATCAAAGAGATTCTCGAGTTCATCGATCGAGTATTCTTTCTCGTACGAACCGTAATTGTTGTCGATCTCCAAGACGAACACATGCGGCCAAAGGGTTCCGCGCGAGTTGATGCCGTATCCCATGGTTTTGGCGTTAGGTTGTACGATATTCAAATAATGGCCGATGGTGCCAAAGTCTGCCCCGTGCTTTTCGAATTCGGTTTTGTGGCTCCAGAAAGTATCCCAAGCATCTTTGGGGGCAACGTTGCCAAGGCCGGCTTTCGCTGCAGCCTCGTCAAATATCTCCTTTTCATCATCGACCCATTGGTGAGCGATGTTTTCTTTAGTACTGAAGTTCCAAGCGGCATTTTCACAATTGGCGTAATCTGAGTGACCTAGCGTTTTGTCAGAGTAATTGGAGTCGGATTGGGCGATTGCCATTTGCTCGGCCGTCACCCTAAGCTCACTCAATCCAACGCTTGCACGGTATTCGTTAATCTCGCGCAGCTTGTTAAACGATAGCTTGGCGTTGTCGAGTGACGTGCCGTCTTTTTTATCGCCAATGGTCGTCGGGTTTTTATCGCTCTGCCTATAGATGATGTTTGCAGCGTCGTTGGCACCGATGAACTGGTAGAAGCCGATGACGCTCTGCGCCTCCGCCGTCGTTGCCTTATCGGTTGCTGCCTTGCACGTATCGTATGCTTTCTGTGCATCGATAACGGCTTGATCGGCGGCCGCCTGGTTTGCCTTGGCAGTTTCGAGCGCCTTGTCTGCCTGCTCCTTCTCGGCTTTTGCCTGGTCGACTTGTTTCTGAGCGGCCTTTGCCTTCTCCAGTTCGGCAGCATGTGCCTGCTTTGCCGAGGTCAACTCCGATTGCGCCGCATCGGCTTTCGTCTGGGCTGCCGTTACATCATTTTCGGCTGCTGCGACTGTCTGCTTCTTGGCTTCGAGCTCGCTTTCGGCGCCGGTGAGGGCGTCCTGCTTGGATTCAACGTCGCTATTTGCCTGAGAAAGGCCTGCTTCGGCAATCGCCTGCTGCTTTTTCGCCTGGTCGAGTGCGCTTTGGGCAGCATCGACCTTTGCCTGGGCGGCGTCATACTCCGGGCCCTCGGCGCCTGCCTTTGCGGCCGCCAAATCGGCTTGTGCGCTGTTATACGCTTTCTGTGCCGCGACTACCTTACCATCCGCGGCGTTCTTTTCCTGCTGAGCGGAAGCCAACGTGCCTGCCGCTTCGTCGTAAGCGCTCTGCGCGGCGCTCTGAGCCTGCTGGGCATCGGCGAGCGCGGAATCGGCAGTGGCCTTCGCAGCCTTTGCTTGGTCCAGAGCGGCCTGCGCATCTGCGGCAGCCTGCTCGGCGACCTTGATTTCCTCCGGCGTTGCGTTGGCGGCTGCCTTCTGGGCTGCCTCGAGCTTGGCCTGCGCGTCGGCTGCCGTCAGCTTTGCGGCATCAAGGACCTTCGACTTGTCCTCGGCGTCGGTCTTGGCTGCATCGAGCTTTCCTTGGGCATCCTTCAGCGTGGCGCTGGCGCTGTCGGCCGCCTTGACGCTTTCATCGAGCTGGCGAGCATATTCGGCGCGCGCGGCGGCCTCTGCCTGCGAATTATCGGAGACGGAGACGTCATAGGTGCTTTGTGCGTTGTCGCGTGCCGCCTGCTTTTCGGTATAGGGGGCAGCCACCGTGTCGTAGTCGGATTTGGCGTCTGCCTCGGCAGCCTTTGCGGCGTCGATCGCAGCCTGCAAGTCGGCAATCTTCTGGGCGTCTGCCTTTACTGCGGAGCCTGCCGCCTCGCCGGCGTGGACAGCAAGCGGGGACATGATCGCGTCCTGTGCCGTGGTATCACTCACATCGTTGGCAAATGCCGAGAACGGCGCGAGCAGCGACGAGCCGGTCATAGCGATGGTGGTTGCCGCGGTGACGGCGAGTCGTGTTGCCTTGTGGCCCGAGAATGTGGGGCGAGGCTCGTCGCCGCTTGAGACTTCCAAGTGTTTAGGTGCGTACTTTGCCATTTCTTCTCCCAATCGTTGAAGGGGTACCTATGACAATTCGTACGTTACGACCGCCGAAAGGGCTTCTGTTGCGCAACATTGGCAAGGAAATATCGACACACTTGAATCACATTTATGAGGCGAAGTTCTCGGCAAGCTAATGTCTCGTTCTGTAACATCTAGCAGCAAATATGACCTCTAACTGTTACTGATCGAGACGGACCGTCCGCGGTCAACTCAAATGTCTTGATCTGTAACATCTAGAGAGGTTTTTGACCCCTTACTGTTACAGATTGAGATGTTGTCTCGCGGGGTTGGGGTTTGTCTCGTTCTGTAACATCTAGACCCGTATCTGCCGAGTTAGTGTTACAGATCAAGACAATTGCCGGGGTGGGGTCCCGTCACGGCAAGACTCCCGCTCCCTAGATGCAGAATCCGGGGATCACACAGGTTCGCTTGTTTGGCTTTTCCGCAGGCGTGGCGTACGTAAAGACGTCGCCGTCGTGTCCCACGCGATTCATATAGAGTGTGCCTTCGCTCTCCGATGTGTCGGGGCTCACCGTGCGCTCCCACCAACAGGTGTCCTTGCCCTTCCACTGGCGAACCAACATCTCGTTCGTGGTATACGGACTTACCTTGAGCTCGCGGAACAGCTGGTACTCCTTGCCTTCGCCGTTGTAGATGTCGGCCAGGTAGTGAAAGCCCTCGGCAAATGACTCGGGCGGCTGCACTCCGCACAGCTCGACCATGGCGGGCAGCCAAAGAGTTGCGGGCAGCTCGCTCAGACACGATGCGCTTCTGGCGGCGCCAACGTTATTCGAAATCTTTTTGACAGATTTGATGAGTGCGCGCAGCTCGTTGGGCAGCAGCTTAAGGCCGTCGCTGTCGAGCCATTCCCGCAGCTCGCAATCTGCCCAGCCGGCGCTCGGCGGTTCAGCCGCAGCGTTGCGCTCGGCAATACCGGCGTCGAACATAAACGTCAGCCCGGCCTTGCCCGTCCCGTCCAGAAGCTCATCGTGACGGATGCCCACAAGCTGCGCGCCGACCTCCAGCCCGTTGGTGAGCGTGACACGTTTGGTACACGGATAGGGGATATGCCCATCGGCATCGAGCAGGTGATAGCGCTTGGCAATCTCGCGTGCCTCGCTACGGGTCTCGGCGGCCTTAATCTTGAGTGAAATCTCCTGCAGCTGATCCCAGGTGTAGTCGTCAAGCGAACCGCGGATGCCGTCCAGGTAGTCGGGGATGCCAAAGCCATGGGTCGCCGCCCCAACGACGCTGAGCCCCGCAACGGCTGCAACGACGCCACCGATAATAAACCGGCGGCGGGTCATGGCATCGTGTCGGGCCTGCTCCAGAATCTCTCGCGCGCGCTCGCCGGCGACGTCGACCTTAAGGTGCGTACCGGAGTCGATGTCGATTGCGGCGTCACTGCCCGCGCCCTCGCGGCCCTCGGATTCGGCGTCGGTGAGGTATGTCGAGAGCACCTCGAGCATCTGCTGCTCGGTAGGGCGATCGCACTGCTCGACTGAGAGACCCTTCATGATGATTTGGACAAGCGCTTCATCGCCCTCGCAGCGCGGCTCGAGCGGTGCCGGCCTGGTCTTGGTCTTTACGAGATAGAACGAGCCGGTTGCAGCGGCGTCCGTCGACTCAAAGTCAAACGGTTTGCGACCGCTGTAGAGCTGGTACAAAATGCTCGAAAGCGCATAGACGTCGATTGCCGGCGAACGGCGAAGGGCCGCGATGCCTTCGATATCCCGCGTGAGCATCTCGGGCGCGGCGTATGCGGGCGTGGCAAAGCGCCAGATGTCGGCGCGCCGGGTGATCGTGTCGTCGCCGAGAGCCATGGTCGCGGAGCCCATGTCGATGAGGCAGGGGTCAAAGGAGCAATCGGCAATCTGCTGCTCGAGCGTTCGGCTGGTGGTGCGGAACATGATATTGGCAGGCGACAGGTCGCGATGGATGACCGGATTCACGAGGCCTTGGGTCATCAAGAGCGCACGAAGCACGGCGTTTCCGACGGCGGCGACCATCTGGGTGGTCAGCCCGCCCGAGGCGTCGTGCGGAAGCAGGGGCAGCGCCTGCTTGAGTGAGGTGCCCTCGACCCACTCCATGAGGATGAGCGGGTCGTCCTCGCATGAACCGTAGCCATAGACGCGCGGAAATCCGCGCAGGTGCGAGACGGTACACAGATGACGGTACTCCTCGAACAGCGCGGCGGTGTTGGCCAGGTGAGCGGCCGATTGCTCGGCGGAGCGGTCGGGGGCTTGGCCGGAAAGGACGGCGTTGTCCTTGAGTAGCTTGACGGCAAAGACCTCGCCGCTCGTGTTGGTCGCGCGCAGCACGTGCCCGATGTTGCCGTTGTTGCGGTGGGCCGTCTGGAGAATAAGCGTCATAAACCGACGCTTGGCCTCGTCCTCGGCGCTGGGGTCGACCGCCACGGCGGTGTCGAACGTGTCAAGACGGATGAGTTTGTCGCCATAGGCGCTATCGGTAGTATCCATGGCGTTCCTTTGTCTGGCATGGGTTGCCGCACGTATACGTGAGCAGTGCGGTTATCGGTAAAGTACCATGATAGCCGCACTGCCCACGTATACCGCTGAGTATTGTCGTTTACGACGCAGAAGGTAGAAGACGAAAGACGGACGGCGACCGTCTTTTGATCGCCGTCCGCGCTAGTCCACAATGACAAGGAATGTCGTGTAGAGACCCAGATGGAGCCTGTCGCTGTTTTCGATTTCCACTGGGGGATAGACTTTGCCGGGCTCTCGTTGGTCGCGGGGCGGCTCGATTACGATATCGCCGTCACCCGCGCCCGATTCGAGCACTGTGCCATTGGTCGACCCAAGGCCCTGGGCGTACCAGTGCTCACCCTCGAGCCAAATGCGAAGATGCTCGCGCGAGGTGTCGGCGCCTACATCGGTGATGCTGGGCGAGGTTTTGGGCAAAGAACCAATCACGGTGCCGCGTGGATCGTGTGTGAGGGGATGGATTTGCATGCCGGCGCAGTTGTCGGCATGGGTTCTGAGCAGACCGAGATTGGGGGCGACGGTGCGCGGCTGTTCCAGGCTGCTCATAAAGCCACGTCCGACGGTAGTTTCGGTGGTGCCAAAGTGCCCGCCCGTCTTGCTGTCGCAAAAGCGCTCGACGGTGGCCACGCCCTGAACGGGATCGGCGAGCGCCCCCGTTGCCACAAAGAGCATAAGGTAAAGCGTGCTTTTCTCGCGCACGGCATTGCCGTCGAAGTTGTCGATGCGATTGAGGGCATTTGCATATAGGCGGCTGTCCAGCTTGTAGCTGGCGAGAGCCGACATCATTTCGTTGGCGGCCGGACCGCGATAGTGCTCGGCGATTGCCCGATAGGCGGACTCGCCGCCGCCGAGCTTGCTGCAGATTGCCGAGGAAAGGTTGAGTGTGGTGACGGTAAAGTCGCTGTAGATGGAGGGTGCGCACTGGTCAGGCTTGCGATGGACGATGTAACGGGTGAGATACGAGCGGTTGGAAGAACATTTCTCGAGCAGGGTACTGCCGAGATAAGAGTTTCCATTGATGAGCATTCGGGCGATCTCGAGATGTTTAAGACCGCCGAACGAGCGAATATCGTTATAGAGGACCGAGCAAGGTGTCTCTGCTGCCACGGATACCTCCTTTGATTGCTTCCTAGTCAATATGGCGATAGGAATTAATGGCCCCCGGTGGGCGACGTATTAAATGGCTGCGCAATATATAGCGTAACCAAAGCAACATTATAGGCCACATGTTCGAAATTGCAGGAAGAGCGAGAGATTTGGTTTGGATTGAACAGAAATCCCCCTCTGTCTTGATCTATAACAATTAGGGCCGATTTTACTCGGTAACTGTTACAGATTGAGACGTTTGTGAACTGTGTTGACCGTTTGTCTCGATCTGTAACACGTAGAGGAAGATTTGCCCTGTAGATGCTACAGATTGAGACAATCAGCCGGGCCCACCTCGTCCGCCTCGTCATCTGTGGTTTACGTGGGGGCATGCGAAGCACGGGTATACTAACCGGCGGCGAATCTGCTCCATCGCTTAGAGCTGCTGCGTCTGGACGGCGCGTGATAGGGCTGCCAAAGCGATCGCCAGCGTGCTGAGCAACGTCCTCTCTGTGCGCACCCGTTTTTGTATGTATTAGCGCACTACCAAGCACGCCCGCGCGGCCGCATGCCGTGCCCATTGCGCGTGCAGATAAGGAACAACAACATATGCGTAATTCTGTATCCGACGTTACGGACGCCGAGATTCTGGACGAGGCCCGCGAGGCCATGACCCAGGCTGCCTTCGATGCCGCCGATGAGGCCAATGCTGCCCAGGCCGTCGAGTCCGCTACCGAGAGCCTGCCCGCCTTTGACGAGCTGGGGCTTTCCGACGAGATGCTTCGTGCTATCGAGAACCTGGGCTACACGGCGCCGACGCCCGTGCAGGCCGGCTCCATCCCCGTGGTGCTCGAGGGCCGCGACCTGCTTGCCGCCGCTCAGACCGGCACCGGCAAGACGGCCGCCTTTTTGCTGCCGACCATGAACAATCTAGAGCACATCGCTCCTCCCAAACCCGTGCGCGAGCGCGGTGGCCGCAACCGTCGTCGCGGTGCTAAAAAGCCCGAGGGCAACGGTCGCGGCCCCGTGATGCTCGTCATCACCCCTACGCGCGAGCTTGCCCAGCAAATCGACGAGGTCGCAAGCAAAATCGCCGACGTCACCGGCCATGTTGCCGTGACCGTCGTGGGCGGCGTGAGCTACAAGCCGCAGACGGCGGCCCTTAAGTACGGCTGCGACATCCTGGTCGCAACGCCGGGCCGTCTGGTCGATCTGATCGAGCAGGGCGCCTGCCACCTGGACGAGGTTAAGGTCCTGGTGCTCGACGAGGCCGACCGTATGCTCGACATGGGCTTTTTGCCCGCCGTCCGGCGCATTGTGCGCGAGACGCCGGCCGAGCGCCAGACGCTGCTGTTCTCGGCGACGCTCGACGAGGAGGCCGTGGGCGAGATCACCGACCTGGTGAGCGACCCGGCCCGCGTGGAGATCGCGCCCGCCACGTCGACCGCCGACACCGTCGACCAGTTTGTGTTCCCGGTGTCCATCGAGGCCAAGAACAACCTGCTGCCCGAGTTCCTCAAGAAGGAGGGCCCGGAGCGCACTATCGTCTTTATGCGCACCAAGCACCGCGCCGACAGCTGCTGCCGTCGTCTGGAGCGCAAGGGCATCAAGGCCGCCGCGATTCACGGCAACCGCAGCCAAGCTCAGCGCGAGCGCGCGCTTTCGGCCTTCCGCGATGGCACCGTTGACGTGCTGGTGGCAACCGATGTTCTCGCCCGCGGCATCGACATTAGCGACGTGCGCTACGTCGTGAACTTTGACGTGCCGGCCGAGCCGACCGACTATATCCACCGCATTGGCCGTACGGGCCGCGCTGGCGAGCTGGGCTGGGCCATCACGTTTGTGACCGAGCAGGACGTCGACGAGTTCTACGAGATTGAGAAGCTCATGGACAAGACCGCCGACATCTATGAAGCCGGCGACCTGCACGTGGGTCCCAACCCGCCCGCCGTTGACCCCGAGCGCGATCCTGCCGCTTTTAAGGTGAAGAAGAAGACCAAGCGCGGCAAGTCCAAGAGCAAGAAGAAGCTTGAGCAGGCGCGTCGCGACGGCAAGCGCAACGGCGATGACTACGGCGATGTGGCCGGTCGTTCCAACCGCGGTCGCGACGAGCGTCGCGGCGACGGCGAGCGTCCGAGCCGTCCCAAGCGCGGCGGCAAGACCCGCGTGCGCGAGGGCGTTCAGGCTCGCGTGGACGAGGCTGTGGAGAGCGTGGCCCGCGAGGTGGCTGCCGAGGAGCGCGGCGGTGCTGTCGAGCAGGCCTCGCGTGGCAACCGTGCCGAGCGTCGTGCCAAGCAGTTCCAGGGCGAGGCACATCGCCGCCGCCGCGAGGACGAGGATCGCGGTGGCCGTCGTCGTGTCGAGCGCGAGGACGAGGGCCGCGGTTCGCGCGGTGGCAAGCGCGGTTCGGGCGACCGCCGTCGTTCCGGTCGTGATGACGAGCGCGGCGGCCGTGACGAGCGTCGCGGCGGCGAGGGTCGTGGTGAGCGTGCTGCCCGTGGCGGTGAGTCCCGTGGCGGCAAGCGCTTTGAAGAGCGCGGTAGCCGCGGCGGCGAGCGTCGCGAGGGTGCTCGCGGCAATGGCGGCCGCGGCGGCGCTGGTCGTTCTAACGAGTTGCGCGACCGTCGTGACCCGCGGGCCAGCCGCGATCGTCGCGATGACTGGCGCAACTACGACGATACCCGCGAAGAGCGTCGCGGCGGCTACCGTGGTGGTCGCGGCGGCAACCAGGCCGGCTCCCGCGGCGGCCGTGCCGGCGGTCGCGATAACCGCGGCAGCTATGGCAACAGCCGTGGCGGCAAGCGTGGTAGCAGCTCCCGTCGTCCCGGTGACGGCGGCGGCAAGCGCAAGTAACATACGCATCGCCCGCTAGAGCGAGGTGAACCAAGGGCCCCGAGCAACTACGCTCGGGGCCTTTTTTGTTTGTCGTATTCGATCGCTAGTTCAAATGTGATTTCCTCGGGAATGCATCTAGAGGATGCCGTGGACCTGTTTCCTGCCATGCGGCAATGGGTCCCATGGGGTGCGCCGTGCATTTTTTGGAGTATTCTGCAGTTCGAGTTGTCTGCATACGATTCGGTATTGCCAACGGTGGCCTTCAGATATCCCTTATGAGCGTTTTGAGTTAGATTTCGCCGTTTTCCGGAGCAGGGGCGCGTCATTCTCGCCATGTCGGGACTTAAAATGATACGGCGCCCTACAGTTTTGCCCGCCCGCGGCGGTGCTGGCGCGGTCACGTTGCAGAATACTCCGTTTTTTGCACGGGCCAGGATGGGGTACCTCGGGAGAACACGGCGGTATCCCGTAAATATATACAATCTGTACCGTAATTTATACAAAACGAAGAAGCAGACAGCGTAGGGTGGGTGCATTGGGGTGCTTGGTGCATTAAAACGGGGACCCCACGTGCCGTATACTCTGGCTGGATGTGAAAACGGCTTGACGCGTTGCCAGGCGTAGGGGGAGGGTGCCTCGATGAGCGTATTCGAAATTGTGTTTAGTCCGACGGGTGGAACGCGGAAGGTGTCTGGCCTTGTGGCCGGGGCACTGGGCAAGAATACCGTTACCGTCGATCTGACCGATAGCGGGCTAGATTTCAGCGCTGTCTCGATGACTGAGGACGACGTGGCCGTAATCTCTGTGCCGGCGTATGCCGGTAGAATCCCGGCTGTGGTGGCTGACCGGTTGGGCATGGTGCGCGGCAACGGGGCTCGGGCTGTTTTGGTTTGCGTATACGGAAACCGCGCGTTTGAGGACACGCTCGTAGAGCTGGAGGACGTTGCGAAGCGCGCCGTATTTAGGGTTGTTGCAGCGGTTTCTGCTATTGCTGAGCATTCCGTTGCTCGTCAGTTTGCTGCTGGGCGACCGGATGCGCAGGATGCGGCGCAGCTCGCAGAGTTTGCGCAGCAAATTCAGCAAAAGCTGTTGGCTGAGGATGCGTCCGGGCCCTCTATCCCCGGCAATCGTCCTTATAAACAAGCCGGAGGTCACCGCATGGCACCCGAGGCAACAGAGGATTGTGTCTCCTGCGGTGCATGCGCCGCGGCGTGCCCCGTTTGCGCTATCGACAAGAGTGACCCCAAACGAGCAGCTGGCGAGGCGTGCATCTCCTGCATGCGCTGCATCGCCGTATGTCCGCGAGGTGCTCGCAAGCTTGATTCCAACAAACTATCCGCTGTTTCCCAGATGCTGAGCAAGGTTTGCGTCGCGCGGAAGGAATGCGAGCTCTTCATCTAGCGCAAGTGAGATTGGTGCAAACAAACCTGGCCCTTTTGCACCAAAAACGATCCGTTTTCCTCCGTTCCCAAGGGATCATGTGATCCGAAGGAGACGGAGGAAAACGGATCAAAAAGGAAAAATAGTAAGGCGCTCTTTTTCACATTGAATATTGCAATTTGGTAACGCGTTTTATCAAATATGGCATTTATCTGCGGTAATGTTCGTTTTCACCGCTGAGGGTCGCATTTTATACCGCCTGCCGAACCGTGTGGAGACCTAACAACTTTTTAGGTCAGTGTTGTGCGTGTAGCATTTTCGCCCGGCCTCGCCTCCGGGCTGCCATGTGAGAGGGGATCTTATGGCACGACTGCATGTAATGGAACGCAGCCACGCTCAGGCCGTCATAGACGACCTGCACGATGCGCTCGGACGCCGTTTGGCGGTGAGTTCGCTCGCCCCGTGTCCCGTTGAGTTTACGGCAGCGCTCGTCAACCTGTGTTCCACCCAGAGCTGCGGCAAGTGTACGCCCTGCCGCGTGGGCCTGAGCGCGCTGAGCGATCTGCTCGCCGATGTGCTCGAGGGCCGCGCCGACGAGTCCACGCTCAATCTTATCGAGCGCACGGCCCGCACCATCTACCTTTCGAGCGACTGCGCCATCGGCTACGAAGCTGGCGCCATGGCGCTCACGGCCATTCGCGGCTTCCGCGACGATTTTGAGCATCACATTCGCGAGCACTCCTGCGGCTTTGACCGCGAGGCCCGCGTCCCGTGCGTCTCGGGCTGCCCGGCGCACGTCGACATTCCCGGGTACATTTCGCTCGTCGAGGCCGGCCGCTATGCCGATGCCGTCAAGGTCATCCGCAAGAATAACCCGCTGCCGCTCGTCTGCGGCCTGGTGTGCGAGCATCCCTGCGAGATGCACTGTCGCCGTGGCATGGTCGACGACCCCATGAACATCCTCGCCCTCAAGCGTTTTGCCGTTGAGCACAGCGACCTCAACGACCACAAACCGCATGTAGTGGACAACACCGGTAAGCGCGTCGCCGTGATCGGCGGCGGCCCGGCCGGCCTTTCCTGCGCTTACTACCTGGCCGTGATGGGCCACAAGGTGACCATCTTTGAGCAGCGTCACCACCTGGGCGGCATGCTGCGCTACGGCATCCCCAGCTATCGTCTGCCGCGCGAGCGTCTGCAGGCCGAGATCGACTGGATCTTGAGCGCCGGCATCGACGTTGAGCTCGACCACTCCGTGAACGGCGAGGAGCTTGCCCGCCTGCGCGACGAGTTCGATGCCGTCTATCTGGCCATTGGTGCCCACAGCGATAAGAAGCTCGGCCTTCCGGGCGAAGAGGCTCCCGGCGTGGAGTCGGCCGTCAAGATGCTGCGTGCCATCGGCGACGACGAGCTGCCCGACCTGAGCGGCCAGCGCGTGTGCGTCATCGGCGGCGGCAACGTGGCCATGGACGTGGCGCGCTCTGCCGTGCGCTGCGGTGCCGAAAAGGTGAGTATTGTCTACCGCCGTCGCATCTGCGATATGACGGCCCAGGACGCCGAGATTGCCGGTGCCCAGGCCGAGGGCTGCGAGGTTCTGGAGCTCACAGCCCCGCTCGGTATTGAGACGGGCGAGGACGGTCGCGTGAGCGGCCTGCGCGTGCAGCCGCAGATTATCGGCGAGCCCCGTCGCGGTCGTCCGGCTCCGCGTGCCGCCGCCACGCCCGAGCGCGTCATCCCCTGCGAGCGTGTGTTCGTCGCCATTGGCCAAGACATCGATTCCAAACCGTTTGAGGAGGTGGGCATTGCCTGCAAGTGGGGTTGCGTGGTCACCGACTCGGACGGTGCCGTGCCCAACTTCGATGGCCTCTTTAGCGGCGGCGACTGCCAGACCGGCCCCGCCACCGTCATCCGTGCCATCAACGCCGGCCGCGTGGCTTCGGCAAACATCGACCGCTATCTGGGCTTCGACCACAAGATCAAGCTCGACGTGGAGCTGCCGACCGTTCAGTTTAAGGGCAAGCACGAGTGCGGCCGCTGCGAGCTGGGTGAGCGCGAGGCCGGCGAGCGTATTCACGATTGGAATCTGGTCGAGCAGGGCCTTACCGAGGAGGAGGCGCGCCAGGAGGCAAGCCGCTGCCTGCGTTGCGACCACTTTGGTTTTGGCGCGTTCCGCGGAGGGAGGAACCTGGAATGGTAGAGCTCAACAACCCCACTGTCAGCGATAACACCGAAAGCGGAGCACTCAATATGGTCAAGCTCACTATCGATAATTGCGAGGTCGTGGTGCCCGAGCACACCACGATCCTGGACGCGGCCAAGTCCGTCGGCATCCAGATTCCCACCCTGTGCTACCTGCGCGATCTGAACGAGATCGGCGGCTGCCGCGTGTGCGTGGTCGAGGTTGAGGGCTGCGACCAGCTGGTTGCCGCCTGCAACAACTACGTGCTCGATGGCATGGTGGTCCACACCAACAGCCCCAAGGCCCGCGAGGCGCGCCGCACCAACGTGCAGCTGCTGCTTTCGCAGCACGATTCACGCTGCACGAGCTGTGTGCGCAGCGGTAACTGCAACCTGCAGACCATTGCCAACGACCTGGGCATTTTCTATCTGCCGTATCAAAGGCATTTGGCGGGCGAGGGCTGGGATTTCGATTTCCCCATCATCCGCGAAAACGACAAGTGCATTAAATGCATGCGCTGCATCAAGGTGTGCGAGAGCGTACAGGGCCTAGGGATTTGGGACCTGACCAACCGCGCCACGCATACCGCCGTGGGCACCCGCGGGCGCGTGCCGATCGGCAAGACCGATTGCGTCGCGTGCGGCCAGTGCATCACGCATTGCCCGACGGGCGCGCTGCGCGAGCGCGACGACACCGAGACCGTGTTTGACGCGCTCGCTAATCCCGACAAGATCGTGCTGGTGCAGATCGCGCCGGCCGTGCGTAGTGCTTGGGGCGAGGAGCTCGGCATTCCGCGCGAGGAGGCAACCGTCGAGCGTCTGGCTTGCGCGCTGCGCCGCGTAGGCTTTGAGTATGTGTTCGATACCGATTTCTCGGCCGACCTCACCATTATGGAGGAGGGCTCCGAGCTGCTCGAGCGCCTGGGCGCCGCCGCTAAGGGTGAGGGCGACAGCCGCGGCTGGCCCATGTTTACGAGCTGCTGCCCGGGCTGGGTGCGCTTTGTGAAGGCACGTTACCCCGAGTTTGTCGACAGCCTGTCCACGTCAAAGTCGCCGCAGCAGATGTTCGGCGCTATCGCCAAGACCTACTACGCCAAGGTGCTGGGCGTGGAGCCCGAGCGTCTGTTCGTGGTGTCCGTTATGCCATGCACGGCCAAGAAGGCCGAGTGTGCGCTGCCGAGCATGATGGGCGAGGGCGGCGCGCCCGACGTGGACGTTGCGCTGACGGTGCGCGAGATGGTGCGCATGATCCGCGCGAGCCACGTGAGCGTTGACACGCTGGTCGAGGAGCCGCTCGATACGCCGTTGGGCTTTGGCACGGGCGCGGGTGTGATCTTTGGCGCCACGGGCGGCGTGATGGAGGCCGCCGTGCGCTCGGCATATTACCTGGTGACGGGCAAGAACCCGGATGCCGACTTCTTCACTGACGTGCGCGGACTCGAGGGCTGGAAGGAGGCCGTGGCCGATATCGACGGTACCAAGGTGCGCGTCGCCGTGGCGCACGGGCTGGGCAACGCCGCCCGTCTGCTCGACGCGATTCGCGACGGCCGTGTGAGATATGACTTTGTTGAGGTCATGGCGTGCCCGGGCGGCTGCGTCGGTGGCGGCGGTCAGCCCATCCACGACGGCTGCGAGCTGGCGGCTGAGCGTGGCCAGGTGCTGTGGAGCCTGGATGCGAAGGCGGACATTCGTTTCTCGCACGAGAATCCCGATGTCCAGGCGTGCTATCGCGAGTTCTTGGGTGCGCCGCTCTCGCCGCTGGCCGAGGAGTTGCTGCATACCGACCATCATGCCTGGTCGATGCCTAACGAGGGGACGTGCTAGCGATGCGCGCGTTTGATTTTGAGATGTCGCGCCGGGGGTTTGCCTCGGCGCTCGCCGTGGGCGCCCTGTCGCTTGCGCTCGCGGGCTGTGGCGGCGGGGCTGCCGGTGCCGGGTCTGCCGCGGGCTCGGCTGCCGGGTCTGCCGCTGACGGTGCCGCTGCCGAGCCGGTTGAGGTGCACGTCGCCTCGCTCAAGGGTCCGACGTCGATTGGGCTGGTGCAGTTTATGGACCAGGCGGCCGACGGTGCCACGGACAATGAGTTCGACTTTGCGATCAACACTGCCGCCGACGAGATTGTGCCCAAGGTCATTCAGGGCGATATCGATATCGCCCTGGTGCCCGCCAACGTGGCGAGCGTACTCTACAACAAGACCGAGGGTGCGGTGCAGGTCATCGATATCAACACGCTGGGCGTGCTGAACGTGGTGACGGGTAACGCGGACGTTACTTCGTTTGGCGATCTGGCGGGCCATACCGTCTACATGACGGGCAAGGGCACCACGCCGGAGTACGTCATGAACTACCTGTTGGAGCGCGCGGGCCTGACCGACCAGGTGGCGCTTGAGTTTAAGAGCGAGCCCACCGAAGTGCTGTCGGCCCTGCTTGCCGACCCGTCCGCCGTGGGCGTGCTGCCGGAGCCGTTCAAGACCGCTGCCATCGTCAAGAGCGAAGGCAAGCTGTCGGCGCCGGTGAGCCTGACCGATGTGTGGGATGAACTGGCGGGTGACACGGGCTCCCGTTTGCTGACGGGCGTAACCGTGGTGCGCCGTGCCTTTGCCGAGGAGCATCCCGAGGCCGTGGCGGAATTCTTGCGCTGCCATGAGGCGAGCGTGAAGGCCGTCAATGCGGCGCCGGCGGACTGGGCTCAGGCCGTGGTCGATGCGGGCATCGTGGATAACGCCACGATTGCCGAAAAGGCGATTCCCGGATGCATGCTTGTCTGCCAGACAGGGAAGGATATGAAGGCCGCGCTCGGTGGGTACCTGAAGGTGCTGGCCGATGCGGACGCGAGCGCCGTGGGCAGCAAGCTCCCGGCTGATGATTTCTACTACATGGAGTAACCCGTGCGTGCGTTTGCTCGACAAATGATAGAGCGTATGAAGGCGGTGGCGGCAGCAGGTGCCGTTGCCGCCTTTTGGCTTGCCGTGTGGGTCTTCGTGGCGGCGCTGGTGGCACAGCCGCTGATTTTGCCGGGTCCGGGTGCTGTTGTGGTGGCGTTGCTGCGGCTGGTATGCGATGCCGGCACGTGGGCGATTCTGGCGGGCTCGGGTGCGCGGATTCTAGGCGGTTTGGCGCTTGCCGCGGTGTGCGGTGGTTTGCTGGCCGGAATTTCGTCGCGCTCGCGGGCGTTTGCCCGCTTGGTGGCTCCGGCGCTTTCGTTTGTTAAGGCGACGCCGGTTGCCTGCGTGGTGGTCCTGCTGCTCATTTGGCTGGGGTCGGCGCGCGTAAGCATTGCGGCGGTCTTTTTGATGGCGCTGCCGGGAGTGTATTTTTCGCTGGTCGAGGGCTTGACGCAAGCGGATAAACCGCTGGAGCAGATGTTCCGTCTGCATGGCGTGCGCGGCTGGCGCCTGTTTTGTGCTCATACCTGGCGCGAAGTCCTGCCGTTTGTGCTTTCGTGCGCCCGCGCCGTGATCGGCATGAGCTGGAAAGCCGGCGTGGCAGCCGAGCTGATCGGCATGGCGGTGGGCACCGTGGGTGAGCGCATCTATCAGGCAAAGCTTTTGATTGAGACGGCTGATTTGCTGGCGTGGACCGTGCTGGTCGTTGCCGCCTCGTGGGCGTGTGAGCGCGTGCTGGTGTGGCTGCTGCGTGCTTCGGGACCCGCGGCGTGGCGCGCGGCCGTTCGGGCGCATGGGCGCGGCGCTCGCGGGCGTGCGGGGGCTGCGAGCGATGGCGCTGCAGCGGAGCTTGCGCTTGCCGTGGGCGATCGCGCGCCCTGGGCGCCGGCGCTCGACGGACTGGTGCTCTGTGTACCCGCCGGTGGGCGCACCTGCGTGATGGGCGCCTCGGGTGTGGGCAAGTCGACGTTGCTTGCGCTGGCTGCGGGGGAATGCGCGCCGTGTTCCATGGTGTTTCAGGATGTGCGCCTAGTCGAGGATGCTTCTGCCCTGGATAACGTGCTGGTGTGCGCCGATGCACGCGTGGACGCCTCGAGCGCTGCGGCCCTGCTGCGCCTGCTGGTGCCGGGGGTCGATGTTCATGCTCGTGTGGCTGAGCTTTCGGGCGGGCAGCGCCGTCGCGTCGAGATCGCTCGAGCCCTGCTGTGTGGTGGCTGTGCCGTCATTCTGGATGAGCCCTTTACCGGCCTGGACGCCTCCGCGCGCGATGCGACGGCCGAGGCTGTGCTCGACCTGCTCGACAGCCGCACGCTCTTGCTTGCCACGCACGATGTCGCCGACGCTCAGGCCCTCGATATCTCGGACATCATCACGCTCTAAATACTAACTCAGCAACAAAATGATTCGTTTTCCTCCGTCCCCATGGGGTCGGGTGTGGTATTCTATCTGCGGGGTAATACTTAGGAATACCAAGTAATACCAACGCCGCAGAAACAAACTCCGGATGCGGGCCAATCGGGTTGCCTTCACAGCCCGTCGCCCAGCCGCGTGGCCCGCATCTATCCGCACCACCGTCGTTTCAAAAAGGAAGCGCCATGGCAGAACACATGACCCCGGTTGTCGCGAAGGTCTTGCCCGAGGAAAAGGCGGCCTTCGCGGCGGCAACCCAACTCGTAGGCACCACGCCGTCCAACGCCATCCGCATGTTCATCGCCGCCTTCAATCGCTGCGGCACCTTTCCGTTCGACATTTCTCCCAGCGGGGCCTTTGGCACTGCGCCCGATTCTCATCAATAAGTGATCCGTTTTCCTCCGTCCCCATGGGATCAGCTCTCTGCCGAGTTGTGGTAGAACTGGGGAACGGTTTTGAGGAGGTTGGCATGCTCAATGCGATGATTTGGGCGCTTGCCTGTTTTGGCGTTGTCGCTGCCGATATAGCCCTGAGCGTGGTTCTGTTTTCTGCTCTCGATGCCGTGTCGGTGCTGACGGGCTATCCGATCGACAATCTCGATATCCAATGGTTCCAGGCTGCCGCTCAGACGGCATCGTTTTTGATGGCGTTGCTGTGGTGGCGCTATCTGTGGCCGCGTTCGTTTATGGCACGCCGGCAAAGCGAACATCCGCTTGGCGGGGGAGTGCGTAGCGCGTGGAAGCGCATTGCCTGCGTTATCGTGATCGGCTTGGCACTGCAGGTGGTCGTTGGCTACGTGACCGACGCCGTACTGTCATTGTTGCCCGAGGTCGCGGCCGATTACAGTGAACTTGTCGAGGAAACAGGCATGGGCGACACCAGCTATCTCGCCGTCCTGACTACGGTGCTCGGCGCTCCGTTTTGCGAGGAGCTGCTGGTGCGCGGCATCATTTTTGAGTTTTCGCTCCGAGCGTTTAACCCGCAGTGTCGCCCACTTTGGAAGCGCCGACGTCTCGTGCGACCGCAAGACGGCGCCATGGTGCCCTGGGCGGCCCCGAGTACCTGGGGTATCGCCGCGGCGATTGTGCTGCAGGCGGCAATCTTCGGCTTTATGCACATGAATTGGGTACAGGGCTGCTATGCGGGTGCCGCCGGCCTCATCTTTGGCTGGGTACTCGTGACCACCGGAAAGCTCCGCTACACGATTCTGCTGCACTTTGCCTTTAATGCCGGGTCGTATCTCATGACGATGCTCTGGTTTGTGAACACGCCGCTCGACGTGGCGGTCACGGTTGCCATCGCCGGCATCATCCTCGTGGAGGCGATGCGCTCACTGCGCCACGCATGCGAGACGGACATAGCGACGGCACCGCTGCCTTAGTTGCGCCTGCCGCCTCCGTTGGCGCCCTGCCGTCCCTGGGCCGCGCGGTTGCGGCCGGCAGTGTTCTGCGCGCGCGACATGCCGCCGTGACCCTTGCTGCCCTTAGGCCCCTTGCCGGCGCCGCCAGCGCCACCGTGGGCCTTGCCGCCCTTATTGCCGGCGCCATGTCCGCCGCCAGCAGACGTCTCGCCCGGTCGCGGCGGCACGGGACGGATCAGGCAATGCTTGGTGTAGCCGATCAGATCGCGGCGGCCGGCCTTCTCCAGCGCCTCACGTACCAGCTTGTAGTTCTCGGGCTTGCGATACTGGATGAGCGCGCGTTGCATGGCCTTCTCGTGCGGGTCGCGCGCCACGTAGATCGGCTCCATGGTGCGCGGGTCCACGCCGGTGTAGTACATGCAGGTCGACATGGTGGACGGCGTAGGGTAGAAGTCCTGCACCTGCTCGGGCATGTAGCCCATGTCGCGCACGGCCTCGGCAAGGTCCACGGCTTCCTTCATCGTCGAGCCGGGGTGGCTCGAGATCAGATACGGCACCACGTACTGCTTGAGTCCGTACTCGCGGTTCAGGCGCTCAAATTTGCGACAGAACGCATCGTAGACGGCGCGGCTCGGCTTGCCCATCACGGAGAGCACCGCGTCGCTCACATGCTCGGGCGCCACGCGTAGCTGGCCCGAGACATGGTGCTCCAACAGCTCGCGCAAAAACTCGTCCGAGGCATCGGCCATAGTGTAGTCAAAACGGATGCCGCTGCGGACGAAGACCTTCTTGACGCCCGGCAGCTGGCGCAGGTCGCGCAGCAGCTGCGTGTAGCCGCTCTCGTCGACCACCATGTTCTTGCACACGCTCGGCCATAGGCAGCGCTTGTTCTTGCACACGCCGTGTTTGAGCTGCTTGTCGCAGGCCGGGCGGCTAAAGTTGGCCGTCGGTCCGCCCACGTCGTTGATGTAGCCCTTAAACTCGGGATCGCGCGTGAGCAGCTCGGCCTCGCGCATGATCGAGTCGTGGCTGCGCATCTGCAACACGCGGCCCTGGTGGAAGGTGAGGGCGCAAAACGAGCACTCGCCAAAACAGCCGCGGTTGGAGCTTATGGAAAACTTGATCTCGGCAAAGGCCGGCACGCCGCCCGCCGCGTCGTAGTCGGGATGCCAATCGCGTGCGTAGGGGAGCTCGGCCACCTCGTCCATCTCGTCGGTGGTGAGCGTCGTCGACGGCGGGTTTTGCACCACATAGACGTTGTTGGGGTAGGGCTCTACCAGACGATGCCCGGTGATGGGGTCCATGTTCTGCTGCTGGACGTTAAAGCTGCGCGCGTAGTTGAGCTTGTCGGCGGCAAGGTCGTCCCAGCTGGGCAGCAGGTCGTAGTCGTAGACCTCGTCGAGCGAGCTGGTGCGGTAGACGGTGCCATTGATATAGGTGATCTGATCGACGGGCAGCCCCGCGTCGAGCGCGTCGGCGATCTCGACGATCGCGTGCTCGCCCATGCCGTAGATGAGGATGTCGGCGCCCGAGTCGAGCAGTACCGAGCGCTTGAGCTTGTCCTGCCAGTAGTCGTAGTGGGCCAGACGGCGCAGGCTCGCCTCGATGCCGCCGATAATGATGGGGGTGTCCTTAAACGTCTGGCGGATGAGGTTGCCGTAGACCGTGACGGCGCGATTGGGACGGCGCCCCTCCTCGCCACCGGGGGTATAGGCGTCGGTGTGGCGGCGGTGCTTGGTCACCGAATAGTGGTTGACCATGGAGTCCATGTTACCGGCACTGACGAGAAAGCCTAGGCGCGGCTCGCCGAGCGCGGTAATGCTGGCGGGGTCGGTCCAGTCGGGCTGGCAGATGATGCCCACCTTGTAGCCGTGCGCGTCGAGTACGCGGCTGATGATGGCCATGCCAAAGCTGGGATGGTCCACGTAGGCATCGCCGCAGATGTAGACAAAGTCGCACTGGTCCCAGCCGCGCGCATCCATATCGGCGCGGCTGACGGGGAGGAACTTATCGCGGCCCGGGCGCCAGGGACGGGCGGGCGCTGCCGGGGTATGAGCGGCGTGGCCGCCCTGGGCCTTGCCGCCGCGCTTTTGCTGCTGGCCCTGTTTGCCCTGCTGACTGCGTTGGCTGTTCTGAGCGTGCTGAGGCTTTTTTGCCACGATCCCTCCCGGTGTCTGTATGCTGCACGTAATTGTAACCAGTCTTTTTGGGACGGGGCTAAAAAGACTGGTGGAGTACATGGGCTGGCGGATCGGCGTGTCGATGCGGGTGCCGTTTGTTTCCAGACTGTGTATCCCCGTGTCGAAGGGGCCGTCTCGCGCGCACGCCATGTTGTCAATGGGTTACAGTATGAACGGCGGTTATGTTTCCGCCAACGCACGAGAGGGTCGTCAACAAGGAGGATGCACGACGATGCAGCGTGCCAAACAGATATCGGAGTCTATTGAGCTGGGCATCATCTTGGCGCTCGCCGGTGGCTTTATGGACGTTTATTCGTACATTGGGCGCGACCATGTTTTCGCTAACGCGCAGACGGGCAACATCTTGCTGGTGGGCGTGAGCATCTCGGAGGGCAATTGGGCACTTGCGGGGCGCTACTTCTTCCCTGTGGTGTCGTTTGCCGTGGGCATTATGCTTGCCGACCTGGTACACGAACGGTTTGGCAGTGTGATTCATTGGCGCCAGGTGACGGTGTTCTTTGAAGCCGTCATCTTGCTGGGCGTGAGCTTTATCCCCGGTGGCGGTTACAACCTGCTCGCCAACTGCCTCACTTCGTTTGCCTGCGGCATGCAGGTCGAGAGCTTCCGCAAGATTCACGGTCATGGCATCGCTACGACCATGTGCATCGGCAACTTGCGCAACGCGCTGCAAAACGTGGACGATTACATCATCACCCACAGGCGCGGCTTTTTGGAAAACGGCCTGCTGTACTTTGGCGTGATCTTTACCTTTGTGTTTGGCGCCGTGTTGGGCAACTGGTGTATTGAGCGCATGGGCCTGCACGCCATCGTCGTGGCGAGCTTGCTGCTGTTTGTCGCGTTTGCCATCATGTTCATCGACCGCGAGCGCGACTTGCGCTTACGCTGGAAGGTTGCGGCCGAGGCTTGGAAAGAGGGCTGTCGAAAGTAACCGAATGCGGCAAAGGGGCTGTCCCTTTGCCGCAATGTTTTTCATCACCTGTTGAAACGCTTTAACAAATTTGACGTTCTCACGCGTTTTTTGTTTCAAAAGCGTTAGGATGGGACTCATAGCGTGGGGCGTAATGGGTGCCCCGCACACGATGGGAGGCTATCAATGGCTAATCGTTTCGTTCTCAACACCATTTCTTATCATGGTTCCGGCGCCATCAAGGAGATCCCCGGCGAGCTCCAGCGTCGCGGCTACAAGAAGATCTTCGTCTGTTCCGACCCCGATCTGGTCAAGTTCGGCGTTACCGCTAAGGTGACCGACGAGCTCGACGCTGCCGGCATCGCTTGGAGCCTCTACTCCGAGATCAAGCCCAACCCCACTATCCAGAACGTCAAGGACGGCGTCGAGGCCTTCAAGGCCGCCGAGGCTGACGCTATCGTGACCATCGGTGGCGGCTCCTCCATGGACACCGCTAAGGCCATTGGCATCATCATCAACAACCCCGAGTTCGCCGATGTCCGCAGCCTCGAGGGCGTTGCTCCCACTAAGAACCACGCCGTGTTCACCATCGCTGTGCCGACGACCGCCGGTACCGCTGCCGAGGTGACCATCAACTACGTCATCACCGACCCCGAGAAGGTCCGCAAGTTCGTGTGCGTCGACACCAACGACGCCCCCGAGGTCGCCGTCGTCGACCCCGACATGATGGCTTCCATGCCCGCCGGCCTGACCGCCTCCACCGGCATGGACGCTCTGACCCACGCCATCGAGGGCTATACCACCAAGGGCGCTTGGGAGCTCTCCGACATGTTCCACTTTGAGGCTATTAAGCTGATCAGCGAGAACCTGCGCGACTCTGTCGCCGAGGCCAAGTCCGGCCAGCCCGGCTCCGGCCGTGAGGGCATGGCCCTTGGCCAGTATGTCGCCGGCATGGGCTTCTCCAATGTCGGCCTGGGTATCGACCATGCAATGGCTCACACCCTGTCCGCTCATTACGACACCCCGCACGGCGTCGCCTGCGCCATGCTGCTGCCGATCGCCATGGAGTTCAACAAGCCGGTTTGCGCCGAGCGCCTGGCCAAGGTCGCCGTTGCCATGGGCGTTGACACCACGGGCATGAGCACCGACGAGGCTGCCGACGCCGCTATCGCCGCCGTCAAGCAGCTTTCCGCCGACGTGAATATCCCGCACGTCTGCGAGGCCATGAAGGCCGACGAGATCGAGGTCCTGGCCAAGGACGCCATGGCCGACGCTTGCTTCCCGGGTAACCCGCGCGAGGCGACGCTCGACGACGTCATCGAGCTCTTCAAGAAGATCTGCCCGGCTGCCTAACTTGGTTCGGCGGGCCCCTGCCCGCTAGCCCCACAATCGTCCTCGGACATGTCGGAAGCCCCCGCTGCGCACTTCGTGCGGCGGGGGCTTCCTCCGTCCTGCGGAAAGATTGTGGGGCTAACGGGCAGGGGCCCGCCGGCTCGTTATCGTGGCGGGCGCAGCTCTGGGGAGCTCGACGGGCCATCTCGCTAGGTAAAATGATGGTTCGCGGTGGTATTGTTGCTGTGGGTTTAATTCGATATGAAAGGGTGACTTTGGTGTCCAAGATGGATTCTACGCTCTCCTATATTACTGACCAGTTGAAGGCACTTACCTCGATTGCTTCGCCTACGGGCTATACCCGTGCGGCGACAGACTATCTGATGGAAACGTTGCGCGATATGGGCTTTGGGCCCGAGCGTTCTAACAAGGGCAATGTGCTCGTTGAGCTTGGTGGTGAGGGTGAGCCGCTCGTGTTGGCGAGCCATGTCGATACCCTGGGTGCCATGGTGCGCTCCATTAAGGACAATGGTCGCCTGCGCCCCACGACCCTCGGTGGGCACCAGTGGTCCACGGCCGATGGCGAGAACTGCACCGTTTATACGCGCGATGGCAATGTCTACACGGGTGTGGTCCTCAATACCGAGCCTTCGGCGCATGTGGCCGATGAGCCGGTCAAGACCATCGAGAAGAACATGGAGATCCTGCTCGACGAGAACGTCGACAGCAAGGACGATGTGCTCGAGCTGGGTATTCAGACTGGCGACATCATCGCTATGGATCCGCGTACCACGGTGACGGAGAGCGGCTACATTAAGAGCCGCTTCCTGGATGACAAGCTGTCGGCGTCGATTCTGCTGGGTCTGGCCCGTGCCGTTGCTGACGGCGAGGTGACCCTTTCGCGCAAGGTTTCGCTGCTCTTTACGGTGTACGAGGAGGTCGGCCACGGCGGTGCCTTTGTGCCGGCTGACACGCGCGAGATGATCAGCGTGGACATGGGCTGCGTAGGTGACGACCTGGGCTGCACCGAGCGCATGGTTTCGATTTGCGCTAAGGATTCGGGTGGCCCCTACAACTACGACCTGGTGACCACGCTGTCCAACATCGCGCGCGAGCTCGAGCTCGATTACGCCATCGACGTGTACCCGCATTACGGCTCGGACGTTGAGGCCACGCTTTCTGCCGGCTACGACATCCGTCACGGCCTGATCGGCCCCGGTGTGTACGCGAGCCACAACTACGAGCGCAGCCACATCGACGGCGTGCGCAACACCTTTGAACTGGTTCGCGCCTACGTGCAGCGCTAACGATGCAGCGGCCTCGGCTGGCACAGCAGTACCGACCGAGGCCGTCCTCTCTAAGTTGCGGTGAAATAGGGACTGTTTGGCGGTTTTAAATGCTTAAACAGTCCCTATTTCATCGCAACTTATGAAGGGGATGGGGCTACTTGATGGCGCCGGTCACGGTACCGCCGCCCAAGACGATGTCGCCGCGGTAGACGACGACTGCCTGGCCGGGGGCGATGGCGCGCTGCGGGTCGTCAAAAGTTAGCAGCATTTGCCCGTCTTCGCCGCGCGCAAGGGTCGCTGCCTGGTCTTTCTGACGATAGCGGTACTTGGCGCCCACGTGAATGCCGCCGGACGTGAGCTCTGCCTCCATGCGGTCGGCAGGGGCGCTCCAGATCCAGTCGTTGGCCGTGAGCGCTGTGGCCGTCAGGTCCTCGGCCTCGCCCAGATGCACAGTGTTGTTGGCGGCGTCGACGCCCGTCACATACACGGGATGCGCCATCGCGACGCCCAGGCCCTTGCGCTGGCCGATGGTATAACGCAGCGCGCCGTTGTGGTGCCCGACCACGCTGCCGTCGCGCCACACAATGTCGCCCGGTGCAGCGGGATGTCCGCAGCGGCGCTCGATATAGCCCGCGTAGTCACCGTCTGGAATAAAGCAGATGTCCTCGCTTTCGGCCTTCTGGGCGTTGGTAAAGCCCTGTTCGGCGGCTATGCGGCGCACGTCGCGCTCTTTGTCTAGGCCTGCCAGCGGAAAGATCGCGTGCGCCAGGCGCTCCTGCGTAAGCGAATACAAAAAGTAACTCTGGTCCTTTTTGGGGTCCTCGCCGCGATGGAGCTGCCAGGTGCCGTCTGCCGCCTGGCTTGTTTTGGCGTAATGTCCCGTTGCGATGTAGTCGCAGCCCATGTCCAGCGCCGCATCGAGCAACGCGCCAAACTTTATGTGGCGGTTGCAGATGATGCACGGGTTGGGCGTCAGCCCCTTCTGGTAGGCGGTCACAAAACGCTCGATAACGCTGTGGTCGAACGTCTGCTGCAGGTCGAGCACATGATGGGGTATCCCCAGGCGCTCGGCGACGGCCTTTGCATCGGCGATATCGCGGTCGACCTTATTCATGCCCGTGGCGGGGTCGGGTGCGGGGCAGGTGAGGCGCATGGTGGCGCCGACGCATTCATAGCCCTGGCGCTTGAGCAGATACGCGGTCACGCTGGAATCGACGCCGCCGCTCATGGCGACGAGCACGCGCTTATTGTGCATGGGGAGGTTCTCCTTGGTGGCATGTGGCCAAAAAAGAAAAGCGGCGCGGGAGGCTGGTTCCGCGCCGCAGACATTGTAGCAAGTTCGGGCGTCCTGTGGGACACCCTGTTGGGATGAGCTCAGGCTGCCAGAAGAGAGGGGAGACCGGCGTGCCTTGGACTCGTTCTAAGAACGAGAAGCTCTAGTCTTGGAAGAGCGCCGTGGACAGGTAACGCTCGCCGGTGTCGGCGAGCAGCGCCACGATGGTCTTGCCCTCGTTCTCGGGGCGCTTAGCCAGCTGCAGCGCAGCCCACACGGCGGCGCCGGACGAAATGCCCACGAGCACGCCCTCCTTGTGGCCCACGGCGCGGCCGGTGGCAAAGGCGTCGTCGTTCTCGACGGGGATGATCTCGTCATAGACTTTGGTGTCGAGAACGTCGGGCACAAAGCCGGCGCCGATGCCCTGGATCTTGTGCGGGCCGGCCTGGCCCTTGGAGAGCACCGGGGAGGTGGCGGGCTCGACGGCGACAACCTGAATCTGGGGGTTCTGCTCCTTGAGGAACTCGCCCACGCCGGTCACGGTGCCGCCGGTGCCGACGCCGGCGACGAAGATGTCGACCTTGCCGTCGGTGTCATCCCAGATCTCGGGGCCGGTCGTGGCCTTGTGGATGGCGGGGTTGGCGGGGTTTACAAACTGGCCGGCGATAATGCTGTTGGGTGTCTCCTTCTGCAGTTCCTCGGCCTTGGCGATGGCGCCCTTCATGCCCTTGGAGCCGTCGGTGAGCACGAGCTGTGCGCCGTATGCCTGCATAAGTTTGCGGCGCTCGACGGACATGGTCTCGGGCATGGTGATGATCACCTTGTAGCCGCGAGCCGCCGCCACCGAGGCGATGCCGACGCCGGTGTTGCCACTCGTGGGCTCGATGATGGTGTAGTCGCCGCCGCGCACGAGCTTGCCGGCCTTCTCGGCCTCGTCGATCATGTTCTTGGCGACACGGTCTTTGACGGACCCGGCGGGGTTGAAGTATTCCAGCTTGACGAGCACGCGGGCCTTGAGGTCTTCATCGGCCTCAAAGTGAGTGAGCTCCAGAAGCGGAGTGTGGCCGATAAGCTGATCGATGGACGTGTAAACCTTGCTCATGATGAACCTCCAAAGTGTTCAAATGACTGGATACCGTGTGGTTTTACGGTGTGTGTAGCAGCGAAACCCACAAACCGTATAGGTTGTTCGTTTTGCTGTTGGCAAGCATAGTAGACACTAAAGCCTAGTAACGCAATAGGAAATAGAAGATTATTACGAGTCGATTAACCATCTTGACGGGAATGGGTATTTTCAAAACCAATTTTTCGGCTAGAATTTCTACGGACAAAATGACCGAAAGGCAGCACTATACATGTTGGTTTCTACTAAGGGCAGATATGCCCTGCGCGTTATGGTCGATCTGGCCGAGCACCAGGCGGCCGGTCGCATCCCGCTCAAAGAGATCGCGGCGCGACAGGGGATTTCCGAGAAATATCTCGAGAACATCTTGGCTACGCTCGTACGTGCCAACATGCTCTCGGGTATGCGTGGCAAGGGCGGCGGCTACGTGCTCACGCGCCCGCCCGAGCAGTACACGGTGGGCGAGATCTTGCGTCTGACCGAGGGCAGCCTGGCGCCGGTCGCATGCCTGGACGGCGACTGCAAGGGCTGTTCGCGTTCGGACGAGTGCCCCACGCTCGACGTGTGGAAGAACCTGGACAAGCTCATCAACGACTACCTCGACGGTGTGACGCTCGATCAACTTGTCGCTCCCAACCATGGCTACGACTACGTCATCTAACCCACACCTGCATTTGGGGACGGGGTAGAAATAGTAGATTCTCTCGTCCTTTGAGACTTGACAAATAAGAAGGCCGCCCATTTTTGCGATGGGCGGCCTTCGTTTTAGGCTGTTGAGACGGGCACGGCCGGAATGGCCGTTTTAGCCCTCGGCGATGCTGTCCAGAATGCTGCGCATGATGGATACCAGGATGCTGCCCATAAAGGCCGATCCAAAGCCGGCAATGGAGATACCCGCGCCCAGCAGATTGACCGACAGGTAGCTGGCCAGCTCGAGCATAAAGCTGTTGACTACGAGCTGAAAAATACCAAGCGTGATAATAGTGAGCGGCAGCGAGATGACCGTCAGGAACGGCTTGACGAGCGAGTCGACGATGTTGAGGAACAGTCCCACGAAGGCAAAGCAGACCCAAGCCTCGGCAAAGCCGAAGGGTTGGATACCGGGGACGAGGAACGTGGCGATCGCGATGGCGATCGAGGTGAAGAGCCAGTTAAGCATAAAGCGCATGGCGTGAATCCTTTCTTGCGCCGGGGTTGCTGGCGTCGCGTGAAGCGGCTTGCGGCGGCGACCTGGATGGTTGCGCGGGCGCGCCGCGGTGTTTGGGCGCCCATTGTCTCAAATATTCGTGGAGCTTACGTGCGCATATGGTTTCTAAACGGCGTTCGTCCTGAAAAACGCGCCGCTGGCAGAGAGTCTTGTCGCTTTAGTTTGGTGGTGTGCTACACTGCTACGGGCAAAAGCCACAGGCGTTGCCCTATTGCATAGAACGGGCGAACGATGCCCGATGTCAGTATCAACTTCGATGCCTTTTGGCGGGTTTGGCGGTGATCGATGAATATCGAGAACATGTTTGACAAGCCTGATGTCAAGCAGCTGGTCCACGCATTTAGCCTTTTGGACGACGAGAAGGATATCCAAGCGTTTTTGACCGATATCTGCACGCCGCGCGAGATTTGCGACCTTTCTCAGCGTTTGCAGGTTGCGCGCTATTTGGACGAGGGCGAGCCTTATGTTGAGGTTCAGGCCCGTACCGGCGCTTCGTCCACCACGGTGAGCCGCGTTTCAAAGGCGCTGAACGGCGAGTACGGTGGCTACCGCAAGATCCTCATTAAGTTGGAGGATGGCGAGTAGGCCGGCGACAAAAACGAATTGTGCAAAACCGCTCCTCCGGGGGCGGTTTTTATATGCCCGCAATCGGCTGGTTCGTTGGGGTCAGGTTGCTTTGTACCAAAAGATGGAGCTGTGGTGGCAATGTGTCCGCGTGGGCGGGTAGGATGGATGCATTGATTATTGCGAACAGTTTGAGCGGAGGACCATGCCTGTTCGAATCTATACCACCAATGCCGGCACGGATTTGAGCGATGCCGAGTCGGCGCTGCTTGCCGACCTTATTGTCCGCCACGGGCGTGCCGTGTTGCTGGCACCTACGTTTGCCGAGCTCGACCTGTGCCGTCATGATGCGGCGGAAGCCGGCGTTTCGCTGGGTATCGACTACAAGACGTCTACATCGTGGCTTCGCTCGCTTTGGGAGCTTTTGGGCGACGGGCGCGGTTTCGTCGACAACCTGCAGCGCCAGATGCTGTTCTCGGACATGGTCACGCGTCTCGACGATGCCGACCTGCAGCCGCTTTCGCGCAGCCAGGGCACAGTGCGCATGCTCGCGCGCATGGCCCGCGACGTGTTGCCGGGCGTTGCGGGGACGGGTGCCGAACGATGCCGTGGCGACAACTGCCAGCCTGAGCCAAAAAGCGATGCCGAGGCTCGTGTGTTCGAGCTTTTGCGCGCCTACGCGGGCGGTTTGGACCGTCGAGATATGGTTGAGCCCTGCGAGGCAGCTGACATTATGACCAGTGTCCTGGCCGATAGCCTGCCGGCGTGCACTCGCGCCGTATGCGTGCGCGGTATCACGTCGTTTACGCACGGTCTGCTCGAGCTGCTGTCTGCCGTGGCGAACAATGGGGGAGAGGTCGTCGTGCTGCTTGCCCGCGAGCAGGCGGCGATGCGCGAGGAGCTTGCCACGGCATTTGATGCCCGCGATGTGTTGTTTGAGATCGCGCCGCTAGGGGAGGGTGTCGGCGCGTCTGATGCCGCTTACGGGACCGCCGCTCAGCCTGCCTTTATTGAGGTCGCTGGCCCCCATGCCCGTGCTCATGCTTATGCGGACGCAATTGATGATCTGGTAAAAACGTGCCGGGGTTCCGAGGTCGACGGCGCTTCTGCCGACCCCGTGCGCGTGCTTGCCGTTTCTGCCCGGGCACCCCAGCTGTTCGGTGAGCTCGCCTCTCGTCTGGCGGCTCGTCATATCGCTGCCGAGACAACTGAGTTCACGGCGTTTTCCCAGTCCATCGCGGGCAGGCAGTTTGCGGCGCTTGCCGGCCTGATCGGGCGCATGAAGGCCGCCGATGAGGGCATGGCGTCAAAGACCGAGTGGTGGCCCGCGCCGCAGCTTACCGACTGGATCTACAGTCCGCTTTCGGGTGCCGACGCCGCGAGCGCCCGCGGCTTCGACAAGAACATACGCCTGTCGCGCAGCAAGACCGCTGCGGGCGTCAAGAGCCTGCTGCAGAGCGTGCAGGGCCAGGTGAGGGGCGCCCGCAAGGCCGCCAGCGACGATAACTGGTTTAAGAATGTGCCGTGCGTGGTCTCGGACGTGTTTCAGGCGCTGTGGCGCGACAAACCCGTGACGGCGCTCAAGGCCATGCTCGCCGTTGCAGAGGCGCTGCCCGATCGCGCTCTAGGCGGTCTTGACGGCCAGGCCCGTCGTCAGGCAGAGACGGCTTTGCTGCGCCACGCCATCGACATCCTTATGAATGGCGCCCGCACGCTCGACGTGTCGCAGGCTGCAACCGTGCCCGTGCTCGATGGCATTCGCACCAAGGTGGACAAGCGTAGCACCGCCTACGATTACGAGACCTACGAGGTTGACCGTGCGCCACGTGCTCAGGTTCGTTTTGTTTCGCTTGCCGATGCGTCGGTTCTTCGCCCTGGCAGCTACGATGCCGTGCTGTTTGCCGATGTCGACCTGGACAGCTATCCGCTTTCGCACGAAGAGGGCCCGCTTGCCACGTTGACAGCCGAGCTGCGCCGCGACGGCGTGTCTTTGGAGCCCGCTGCCCTGCTGCGCGTGCGCTTTGGCCGTGCGATGCAGGCGGCGAGCGGTCCGGTCGCGCTCGCCCGTGTGACGCACGATCGCCAGGCACGCGAGTGCTACCCGGCAGCCGTATGGACCGAGCTGTGGGCACATGCCGAGGCCGCTGGCGCTGCCAAGCCCATGCGCGTGGGCGAGAGCGATATCATCGCCGACTTTGATCCCGCGGCAGGTGAAGGCCTCAAGCGCGAGCGCGTGACCTGTGAAGCCCCTCAGCATCTGAGTGCCGAGGCCGTGCCGTATTTGGTCCTGCGCCGTCGCGATGGCGAGGGTGAGGACGCGCCGCTCGTGCCGCGTCTGACGTCCGCCTCGCAGATCGAGGCCTATTCGACCTGCCCGCTATGCTGGTTCGTCTCGTACCGCGTGAAGCCCCAGTCGATCGACGCGGGCTTTGGCAACATGGAAAAGGGCAACTTTGTCCACGACGTGCTGGAGCATCTGCATGCCCGTCTGCCCCAAGAGGGCATGGAGCGCGTGACGCCCGAGAATCTGCCGCGCGCACAGGAGCTGCTGCACGAGGTCTTTGACGAGACGTTGGCCGAGCACGCCGGCAAGCGCGGCACGGAGGGCCCGCTGGTGCCGCTCTCTGCGGTGGAGGAACGCCAGGTGGCCGAGATCTTGCCGCAGCTGGAGGGTGTGCTTGCCTACGAGTCCGAGGCACTTGCCCCCTTTGCCCCGCGCTACCTGGAGTTCGCCTTCAACGAGCTCAAGGTCGAGTATGCCGGTTGGCCGCTTGGCGGGCGCATCGACCGCGTGGACGTGGACGCCGAGAATCGTGCCGTGGTGATCGACTACAAGCATCGCACGGGCGTTGAGGAGTTTAAGCTCGCCGACCCCACGGTGCGCGACGAGGAATCGGGCACGGCGCCCATCGACGATCCGCGCTGGTTGCCACCACATACCCAAACGCTCATCTACGCCCAGGCCATGCGTCGGGCGCTGGGCCTAGATACCCGTGCTGCGCTCTATTTCTCGACCAAGGGCGGCAAGCCCGCGCTGCGCGGCGCGGCGTGTGCCGAGTTGCTCGAGGAAGAGCGTGGTGACGGTCGCATCCCGGGCCTCAAGAAGGGTTTCCCGGGCGAGGGCGGCAGCATGGACTTCGATGCCCTGCTCGACCGCGTGGAGACCGGCATTGCCGAGCGCCTGCGCGAGCTCGAGGCAGGTGACGTCGCCGCTGTCGACCCGACATCGGCGCAAGCCGCGCATGCGCGCTGTTCGTATAACCACCAAGGAACGTTTGTAAGGAGGGGCGTGTAGACCATGGATCTTTCGACTTTGATGCCGCAACAGCTGCAGATCGTCAAGACGCTCGACCGTCCGCTGTTTGTCTCGGCGGGCGCCGGTTCGGGCAAGACCTTTACCCTCACGCGCCGCATCGTCTACGCGCTCTCGCCCGAATCCGGTCCGTTCGTCGAGCATCTGGACCAGGTGCTCGCCATCACCTTTACCAAGGATGCCGCGGCCGAGATTCGCGACCGCGTGCGCCGTGCGCTTATCGACGAGGGCATGGACGAGGAAGCACTGACCGTCGACGACGCGTGGATTTCGACCATTCACGGCATGTGCTCGCGTATCCTGCGCGCGCATGCGCTGGAGCTGGGCATCGACCCCGAGTTCACGGTGCTCACCGATACCGACGAGCTTATGGACCAGGCTGTTGAGCATGTGCTGGCCCGCGCGACGGCGCCCGATGCCGCCCCCGAGCTCGCGGCATCGCTCAAGGCCCTCTATGCCTGGTATCCCATGGCGGGCGAGGGCGGTTCCTTTGGCACCGGCACGACCATCAAGGGCCTGGTGCGCGACCTGCTGGAGCTGTCGAGCCAGTTGCCGGGCGGTATGGACGACGTGTGCGTGGCGCGCGGCCAGGCCGATACCTCGGCACTCGCCGATGCCTATCGCGCAGCGCTGGGCGCAAGCAAGGCCGCGACCGAGAAGGCGCAGATGGCACTCGACGCCATTGACGCGTTCGAGGCGAGCGGCAAGACCATGGCCGATGCAGCGCGACTCATGATGTCGTGCACCATGCCGCGCGCGAGCAAGGCATTCCCTAAGGAGCAGGTCGAGCTGCTCAAGGCCGAGGCCGCCGATGCGTTTATCAATATCGTGCTTGCCTGCGGTGGCCCGGCGCTCGATGCGCTGGTGGGCCTGGCCCGTTCCGTGGAGGCTGAGTATCGCGCGCTCAAGGCCGGCCAGTCTGCCCTCGACAACAACGACCTGCTGCGCATGGCCTACGAGGCCCTGTGCGATTACCCGGCCATCCGAGCGGCATACGAGGGCCGCTTTAAGATGGTCATGATCGATGAGTTCCAGGATACCGACCAGATGCAGGTCGATTTGATTCGCTATCTGACGGGCGCGGGGGAGCGCGCGTTGTGCACCGTAGGCGATGCGCAGCAGTCCATCTATCGCTTCCGTGGCGCCGAGGTCGAGGTGTTCCGCCGTCAGGAGCGCAAGGTGGGCTCCTCTGCTGCGCCCGAGACGTCCGTCGCATCCGATGCCCCTGCCGGCGAACTCGTCAAACTCGTGCGCAACTTCCGCAGCCACGACGAGGTGCTGCGCTATGTGGCACGCGTCTTCGACGGCGATGACGGCGGCCTGATGCAGGGCTTTTTGGATCTTGAGGCGAGCGACGGCCACAAGGACACGCTGGTGGCAGACGCCTCGCGTCGCCAGGCCCTCTTTGTTGCCGGCGGCAGTACGCAGGAACGCACACAGGCCAAGGCCCGTGCGATCGCCGAGCGATTCCGCGCGCTTGCCGATGCCGGCCAGCCCCAGGGCGGCATGGTGCTGCTGCTGGGCCGCATGACCAACGCCGACGTCTACGCCCAGGCCTTCCGCGACCAAGGGCTCGACTGCGTGATCGCAGGCGGCTCGGTCTTTGCCCAAGCCGCCGAGGTCCAAACGGTGCGTGCCCTGGTGTGCGCGCTTGCCAATCCGGCCGATACGGCGCAGGGTCTCATGCCACTGCTGGCCTCGCCGATGTTTGCACTCGGCGCTCAGGAGTTCCTGGCGCTGGCGACCAAACTCGACGATCAGACGGGCGAGACGTCGCGCCGCAACATCGATGCGGGCATCATGAGCGATTCCGATGTGCCGGGTTTGCAGAACCTGCCGCTCGTGACGCGTGCCCGCGAGGTGCTGCGCTACGCGCTTCGTCGCGTGGGACGTGATTCGTTCGCCGCCATCGCGCGCGACGCGGTCAATGCCTCCGGCTGGTTCGTGCGCCTGGCGCAGCGCGGCCCCGAGGGGAAGGCCATTGCCGCCAACGTGCTCAAGTCGCTCGACGCCGTGGCCGAGGCAGAGGCCGAGCTCGGCAATTCTCCGCGCTCCATCGCGCTCGCCTTCGACCGCTTCTTGGCGGGCAAGGAGGCCCCGGGCGCCCTCAACGAGGAGGGTGACGGCGCGGTACGCATCATGACCGTGCATGCGTCCAAGGGTCTGGAGTATCCGGTCGTGGCGGTTGCCGAGTGTTTTGGCGTGCGCAAGCCGTCCGGTGCGGCGCAGATGGGTCGCGTCGAGGGCGGAGCGCAGGTCGTGGCGCTGCCGGCACGCTTCGACGGCGTTAAACTCGCGGACGGTACGTTCGTGAAGGGCGATGACGTCAAAAAGCAGTTTGAACACGCGTTTAAGGGCAAGGGCACGTCGCTGTGGTTGCCGCCAGAGCTTATGGAGGACGTATGCGCGACGGGCTCTCCCGCCGAGGCATTTGCCCGTCTGCGCAACGACGACCTGCAACTTTCGCTCGAAGAGCGGGCTCGTCTGCTCTATGTCGCCATGACGCGTGCGCGCGAGCTGGTGATCTTGGCGATGGATGCCGGCGTGAGCCGTGGCAAGGTGACGGCGCCGACCTTCGACGTCGAGATCGATCTGACCTACGACGTGCTGCGCCGCATCCTGCCGGCCGACAGTCTGGACATGCCGCAGCTCGATAGCGACCGTTTGGTGTTCGACAACTCCAAGCCGGGCGACTACGAGCTTATCTCGCTGGCGGACTTTACGTTTGGCGAGCAGGCGTTTGAGGCCAACGCTTCGCTGGATGTCGAGGGCAGGCTTGTTCGCGGCGATGCCGATGCCGCCGATAATGCTGCGCGCTCAACCGTGCCCGGTCCTGCCGACCCCAAGCCCGATTCGTTTGAGCTTGTGTATCCCCAGGCAGTGGGCGTGCGCATGGGCATCTGTCCGTATCCGATGCGTGATTCGTATAGCTACTCGTCAATCGCCGCGGCGCTCCATGCCGAGACGGAAGATCGTGCCGCCGAGGCACACGTGCCCATGGACGAGGTCGGCGATGATGCGGAGTCGGATGGCTCGGAGATGACGGATGCAGACGTGGCCGCCGTTGGGCCCGCCGGCAACCCCATGGCGCTGGGCTCGGCGTTCCACGCCGCTTGCCAGTGGCTCATCGAGATGGGTGCCGATGCGCTGCCCGCTGCGCGCGCCGATGCGCTGGCGCGCCTGTGGCGCCTGACGCCGGAGCAGCGCGAGCGCTTCGATGTCGCCCTGAATCGCTGGCTCAAGTCGGCTGTTCGTGCTGACCTGCTCGCGTGGCCGTGCGTTCGTGCCGAGGTGCCGTTCTTTTCGCTGGGCTGCGAGGACGAGGACATCGCCCGCTACGGTGCCTATGCCGAGGGCGCCATCGATGCACTGGCCACCGACCCGGCCGATCCGTCGCGCGCACTGGTCATCGATTACAAGACGGGTGGCACGCCGGATGAGACGCCGGACCAACTGCTCGAGAAGCACGCCCTGCAGGCGCGCGTCTACGCCGACGTGTTGCACAAGGCGGGCGTTGAGACGGTGACGGTCAAGTTCGTTCGCGTGGAGCAGGCGAATCCAGCCATCTTCGTCGAACCCGCCGAACCTCAAGTAGTCACCTACAATCTCTAGCCCTCAGATAACTTGCGGTGGAATAGTTCCTGTATTGCGGTCCAGGTGGCCCAAGCGGGAACTATTCCACCGCAACTGCAAGAGGAGCCGTGTTGGTTTGGCTAGGTTCGGGTGCTGTCCGTGCCGTGCGGTAAAATCGTTCAGTCAGAACACGAACCCGCATCGGAGCTCATCACATGGCATTCGTCCATCTGCACAACCACACTGTCTTTTCCATGCTCGACGGCGCAACCCGTATCCAGGATATGGTCAACCGTGCCGTTGAGCTGGGCATGCCCGCCGTGGCCATTACCGACCACGGCTACATGTATGGCGTGCCCGACCTGGCGCTGGCCTGCGACGCCGTCAACCACAACACGCCCGAGTACAAAACCTGGAGCCACGACAAGGCCTTCTTGGAAAAGGACCGTCGTGACGAGCTGGTGGAGCCCGATCCCGAGGAAAACCCGCGCGAGCATGCCCAGTATGTGAAGGACATGGCCATGTGGGACGAGAAGGGCAATATCGACGAGCTCAAGCCGCCCCTGGTCATCAAACCCATCTTTGGCTGCGAGGTCTACTTTACGCCGGACGAGACCCTTGCCCGCGACCACAAGCCCGAGCTCTACCACATGATCCTTCTGGCCAAGGACCAGGAGGGCTATGTCAACCTGATGCAGACGGTTTCCGAGGCCGCCGTGCAGGGCTTTTACTACAAGCCGCGCGTGACGCTCGACAACCTGCGTCGCCATGCCAAGGGCATGATTTGCACGAGCGCCTGCATTGCGGGCATCATCCCCAAATACATCGACCGCGGCGACATGGAAGGCGCCATCAAGTGGGCCGAAACCTTCCGCGACACCTTCGATCCCGGCGACTTCTATATCGAGATTCAGGAACACGGCATTACCACCGATAATGGCCTGACCGACGAGCAGATGGACCGTACGCTCATCGACATCGCCAAACAGGTGGGCGTCAAGGTCATCGCTACCAACGACTTTCACTACCTGCGCCGCGAGGACGCGCCCGTGCAGGACGTCATCATGTGCATCGGCATGAACGCCAAGGTCGACGACCCCAACCGCATGCGCATGACCGGCTCGGAGTTTTATATGAAGACCGAGGAGGAGATGCGGGCGATGTTCCCGTATTGCCCCGAGGCCTGTGACAACACGCTCGAGATTGCCGACAAGTGCTACGTGGAACTGGACTGGGACTCCATCATCCTGCCGCGCTTCCCGTTGCTCGATCCCGGCGAGACGCACGAGAGCCAGTTCCGCCGCGAGTGCGAGAAGGGCCTGCGCCAGCACTACGGTGACGACTGGGCCACGCGCGAGATCGGCGGCGTCAACATCAAAGAGCGCTTTGAGTACGAATACAAGGTCATCTGCGACAAGGGCTTTGCCGCCTACTTTTTGATCGTCGCCGAGTACGTGCAATGGGCTAAGGACAACGGCATCGGCGTCGGCCCCGGCCGTGGCTCGGCCGCCGGCGCTATCGTCGCCTACGCCATGAACATCACCGCGTTTGACCCGCTCGAGAACGGCCTGATGTTCGAGAGGTTCCTGTCCCCGCAGCGTACCGAGATGCCCGATATCGATATGGACTTCGACGATGAGCGGCGCCTCGAGGTCGTGGAGCACGTTCGCCAGCTCTACGGCCCCGAGAAGGTCACCCACGTCATCACCTACTCGACCATTAAGGCCAAGCAGGCCATCAACGACGCCGCGCGCGTCCTGGACTACCCGGTCTACATGGGCCAGCGCCTGTCCAAGATGGTCTCGAGCGACCCCAAGGTCAAGCTCAAGCAGGTGCTCGAAAAACAACCCGGCAAAGAGGATCTGTTTAACCCCGACTTTGCCGAGGCCTATAAAAAGGACGACGACGCCCGCCGCATCATCGACACGGCGCTCTCGATTGAGGGCCTCACCCGTGGCGAGGGCGTGCACGCGTGCGCCGTTCTGATCTGCCGCGACCCCGTCAACGAGCATGTGCCCACCAAGCTCGACACCAAGGGCGGCGTCGAGATTACCCAGTACGAGGGCCATACCGTTGCCGACATGGGCCTGCTCAAGATGGACTTCTTGGGCCTGCGTACGCTGACGGTTATTTCCAAGGCCAAGGCAAACATCAAAAAGAACTTCGGCATCGACATCAAAGAGGAAGAGATTCCCTTTGACGATCCCGAGATCTTTAAACTCATGGGCTCCGGCCACACCGCCGGCGTCTTCCAGGTCGAGTCCGCCGGCATGACGGCCACGATCAAGAACATGAAGCCCACCGAGTACAAGCACGTCGTGGCATTGATCGCTCTGTACCGCCCGGGCCCGCTGGGCGCCGGCATGGTCTCGTCCTACATCAACCGTATGAACGGCAAGGAGCCGGCCGTCTCCTACGACGACCGCCTGGACGACATCCTGGGCGAAACCTACGGCACCATGGTCTACCAGGAGCAGGTTATGCTCATCTCCGTCGAGATGTGCGGCTTCTCCAAGGGCGAATCGGACTCGCGTATCCGTAAGCCCGTGGCTAAGAAAAAGATTAAGCTGCTCACGTCGACGGTGCTCCACTGGGAGGATGGCTCGGACGAGACCACCTACGACCACTGGATGAACGGCGCTATCAAGAACAACTACACGCGCGAGGTCGCCCAGAAGATTTGGGACGATGTTCTCGAGTTCGCATCCTACGCCTTCAACAAGTCGCACTCCGCCGGCTACGCCATCCTGGTTATGCAGACGGCGTGGCTCAAGGCGCACTATCCGCACGAGTACATGGCGGCCGTTCTGACGTCCTATACGGGTAAGACCGACAAGATCGTGCACTACGTCTCGGCATGCCGTCACGACGGCATCCCCGTGCTTTCGCCAGATGTCAACGAGTCCGGTACCGAGTTCACGGCTACCAAGGAGGGCGTGCGCTTTGGTCTGGCCGGCATCCGCGGCGTGGGCACCGGCGTGGCGCAGGCGATTATCGCCGAGCGCGAGGCGGGCGGTCCGTTTAAGACGCTGCACGACTTTGTCGAGCGCGTGGACTCCAGCCAGGCAAACCGCCGCGTGATCGAATCGCTCATCAAGGCAGGCGCCTTCGACTCCACGGGGTATCCGCGTCGCCAGATGATGCACTTTGTGGACAAGAACAACCCCGAGAACATCATCGATGCCGCAGTAAAGCGCCAGAAGGATCGCGCGAGCGGCCAGACGTCGTTCTTCGATATGTTTGGCGACGTTGAGGGCTCGGGCTTTGAGGTGAGCGTGCCCGATCCGGATGGCCAGGAGTGGGACCGCCACCTTAAGCTGAGCCAGGAGAAGGAGGTTCTGGGCATCTATGTCTCGGACCACCCGCTGCGCCCGTTTGAGTATGCGCTAGCCAAGGCGCGCGACTTCTCGTTCTCGCAGATCGACACCGGCTACGAGGTGCAAAACCCCACGGGCGGTACCATCAACCAGGAGATTCCCGAGGGCAAGGCACTGTGGTGGGCCGGCATGGTCTCGAGCGTGTCCAAGCGCGTGACCAAAAACGGCGACCCCATGGGCATTGTGCAGCTCGAGGACATGGAAGGCGAGGCCACGGTCGTGGTGTTCCCCAAGACCTATAAAGAGGCTGAGGGGTACCTGTACGGCGAGGTCGATCCCGAGACCGGCGCGCAGCTGTCCGATGCGTTTGTTCGCATTAAGGGCAAGCTCGAGCGCTCGGACCGCGGCGACCAGATCATCGCGCAGGAGATCGTGCCGCTTGAGCTCAACGAGGAGAACAACAAGCCCAAGGTGTTTGAGGTCATGGTGCCCAACAGCCGCTTTAGCCAGGGCAATATGGCGCGTCTTGCCACGGTGCTTACCGCCAACCCGGGCGGCGACCGCGTGGAGATCTTTATCGAGCAGGTGGACGGGCGCGTACTGCGTGCCGAGGTGCCGGCCAAGGTCAACGCACGCTCGATTCCGCTGTTGGCAGAGGCAAAGGCCATCGTCGGCAACCAAGGCCGCGTGACGGTTATCTAAGCTACCCCGGGTGAGATTGGAGGAAGTGATGGCGCAGGGGACGTTTGTGCAGGCGCTCCGGAAAGAGGCGGCGCTCAGCAGTACCTTTATGAAGGGGCGCTCGCTCATGCTCAACGGCGCTGTGCTGTCGTTTGAGGACTCCGGCTCGCGCCTCTCCAAAAACGTGAACATCGAGGGTTCGGTGCGCGGCTCGCGCGGCGACCTGTACAAGACGCACGTGGCGCTCGACATGGACGAGCACGAGGTGATCGACTACGACTGCGATTGCCCCGCTGTCTATCGCTACCCCGGCATGTGCAAGCACGCCATCGCTACAGCGCTGGCGTATCTGGACGCCA
This sequence comes from uncultured Collinsella sp., assembly GCA_900544645.1. Classification (GTDB taxonomy): domain Bacteria; phylum Actinomycetota; class Coriobacteriia; order Coriobacteriales; family Coriobacteriaceae; genus Collinsella. The sequence goes on along the minus strand of UQWG01000002.1, from coordinate 30,785 downwards.
GCGGCATTGAGCCTGTTGAGGGGCTGCGCACGCCGGTTCGCACGTTTACGGCGCAGCCGAAACAGCCCGCGCGCACCGCGCCCAAAGCGCCGGCCGTCAACCCCAATTTTCCCTTTCCGGCGCCCGTCCCCACGAGCCCCAGTCTCATGGCGGCGCTCTCCGATCTTTCGGACGCGCGCATGGATGAGCTGGCGAGCATGCGTCGCAAGCTTGCCGGTGCCGTTGATCCCGACGCCCCCAAAGCGGCGTTGGAGCCCTCGTTGGTGCCGTACTACAATCCGCTGTTCGCCGACCGCTTTAGCTGGGCGCTCGAGTTCCGCATTCGCTGCGGTTCGGTGTCCTACGTGGTCAAGGATATCGACGGCATGACCGACGCCTATGTCCGAGGCGGTACCTTCTCGTACGGCAAGAAGCTCACGTTTGTCCATACGCCCGAAGCCTTCGAAGACGTGTCGATAAAGCTGCTCAACCTTGTTGTGACGACCGTTGCCTATCTCGATGACATCACAAGCTCGCGTTCGGCGTCGTACGACTTTGCCCGCAGCGGTTTTGTCGCCGAGCGTCAGCTGCCGCTGTCCGAGCATAGCATCGTATATGTGCTGGACCTGCTGCGTGGCCAGACCATCTCCTTTGAGCCCGCCTGGTCGCGGGGGACGACGACGCATCGCACCTATGACGTGGCGGTTGAGATGCCTCCGGAAGGGGAGGACGAGGCGCTGGCTAAGCGCCCGCCGCTTCTTGCCGCCAAAATCGCGCCGGCGGCTGGTGGCAGCTACGATCTGCGCCTGCCGGCCGATGCATACTGCTTTGCTTCGGGCGACGTTGCCTATCTGGTCGACACCCGCCGCGCGCGCCGCACCGATGTGGCGTTTGCCCAGCATGCGGCGCCGTTCCTATCGCGCTTGCTGCCCTGTCGCACGCCGGTCCACATCGCTGCCGACCAGGTGGGGGAGTTCTGTCGTATGGCGCTGCCCATTCTGCGCGACTACACCGACCTTACCGCGCCCGCTGCGCTCGATACCGTGGCGCCCGAGCCGAGCTTTGCCATGGCGATCGGTGTCGATGACGGGCTTGTGACCTGCAAGATTACAGTTGCCTACGGCGACTGGTCGGCAGATCTCTTTAGCCTGGGTGCTCCGGGCAGCCCCTTCGAAGAGCCGCGCCCTGGTGTGCCGCCGCGCGACGAGATAGCGGAGTTTCGCGTTATGGATACGGCGGCCCTGTATTTCGACTTTTACGAGGGCGGCCTGGCGTTTGAGGAACGCGATGACGAGAGCCTGTTCCGCCTGCTGACCGAGGGCCTGTCTGCCTTGTCCGAGCTGGGCGAGGTCATGCTCAGCGATCGTCTGCGCCAGATCTCGGTGCGCCCTGCGCCCAAGCTTTCGGTGCGCGCGACCGTCAAGAGCAACCTGCTCGATGTCGAACTGGGCGCGAGCGGCCTTTCGGCGGCAGACCTTGCCATCTACCTCGACTCCTACAAGCGTCACCAGACGTTTGCACGTCTCACGTCGGGCGACATCGTTCGCCTGGACGAGGGAGCGCGCGCTGCGTTTGGCCTTGCCGAGGATTTGGGGGTCGATGCCGTCGACCTGCTCGACGGCGTGTCGCTTCCCGCGTCGAGTACTCTGTTCGTTGACAGCATGCTTGCGCGCACGCCCGCGCTCGAAGCCGATCGCGACGCTGCATTCCGTCGTACTGTCGAGCGCTTGGATACGCTCGGCAAGATGGATTTTACGGTGCCGGTCTCGCTCAAGGCCACACTGCGCGGCTATCAGGTCGACGGCTACCAGTGGCTCGGCTCGCTCGAGCACCTGGGTCTTGGCGGCATCTTGGCCGACGATATGGGCCTGGGCAAAACGCTGCAGATGATCGCGCATATCCTGGCGCGCGTGGAGGCGGGGGACGCCAAGCCCACGCTTGTGGTGTGCCCTGCGTCGCTTGTGTACAACTGGACTGCCGAGCTGGAGCGCTTTGCGCCTTCGCTCGACGTGTGCGCCATTGTGGGCGCCAAGGCTCAACGCCGCGTGCAGATCGCCGGCGTGGCCGAGCATAACGTGGTTGTAACGTCGTATGACCTTATGCGACGCGATATCGACGAGTACGTCGAGCAGGACTTTGCCCGTGTGGTGCTCGATGAGGCCCAGTACATTAAAAACCCGCTCACGCAGGTGGCGCGCGCCGCCAAGCGCCTGCCGGCAGGCGTGCGCTTTGCCCTGACGGGCACGCCCATCGAAAACCGCTTGTCCGAGCTCTGGAGCATCTTCGACTTTTTGATGCCGGGCCTGCTTGGCACGCGCGAGTCGTTTGCCAAGCGTTTCGAAAGCCCGGTCGAGCACGCCGAGGGTGACAGCGCCGCTCGCCTGCAGGCACTCGTGTCGCCGTTTGTGCTGCGCCGTGTCAAGGAAGACGTGGTGGCCGATCTGCCCGAAAAGATCGAGGACACCGTCGTGGCTCAGCTCACCGGCGAGCAGCGCAAGCTCTACCTGGCCAACCAGGACCGCATCGCCCAGCAGGTGCAGCACCGCGAGGCATCCGAATTTAAGAAAGACAAGCTCAAGGTGCTCGCCGAGCTCACCAAGCTGCGCCAGATTTGCTGCGACCCGCGTCTACACTACGAGGATTACAAGGCGGGGAGCGCCAAACTCGATACGTGCATGGAGCTCGTGCACGGCGCACTCGACGGCGGGCATCGCATCCTGTTGTTCAGCCAGTTTACGGGTATGCTCGATATTATCGGTAAGCGCTTGGCCAAGGAGGACATCGCCTTCCTTAAGCTCACGGGCGCTTCGTCTAAGGAGAGCCGCGCCAAGATGGTCGCACAGTTCCAGGCGGGCGAGGTGCCGGTCTTTTTGATCTCGCTCAAGGCGGGCGGCGTGGGCCTTAACCTGACGGCGGCCGACGTGGTCATCCACTACGACCCGTGGTGGAACGTGGCGGCGCAGGACCAAGCGACTGACCGCGCGCATCGTATTGGCCAGCAACATACCGTGACCGTGTACAAGCTCATCGCCAAGGACACGATCGAGGAGCGCATTATGCAGATGCAGGAGTCCAAGCGCGACCTGGTCAACAGCGTGCTCGGCGGCGACGGCATCTCGTCGGCACTGTTCACGCGCGAGGATGTTCTGGCGCTGCTCGGCGGCGACGGGCGCTAGCCGCGCGCGGGGTGGGACTGCTGGAGCGGGCAGGACGGTCGACGCATTTTGGCCCGACCGCTTGCCTGATCCGTTATGTGTTCATTTGCAATGCCGTGGATGGTTTGTCTGCCTTTGGGCATAAGAACCATCAAGAACATTGGCACATCAGCAAAGGAGAACATCATGGCGAAATTCTTTAAGGACCCCGACGGTAAGCTCATCGCTGCCCTTGGCGACGACGTTGCGACCCCTGCCGGTTGCACGGAACTGACCGCAAACACTGAGGACGCGGCGCACGAGAAGCACGTGCCTGTTGTCGAGACCGAGCGCGACGGTCACGTGATTCGTGCACGCGTTGGCTCGGTCGAGCACCCCAGCCTGCCCGAACACTACATTGAGTGGATTGCGCTTGAGGCCGAGGGCCGCTTAGAGGTTCATTACCTTGAGCCCGGCATGAAACCCGCGACGTTTTTCGCGGGCGGCTCCAAGACCGGTACCGTCTATGCCTACTGCAACCTGCACGGGCTGTGGTCCGCGACATTCTAGGAGCGCGCCCCCGCTCGGGGTATCATAGCTAGCATATGCACATGCAAGCGCCGGCTGCATTATGCGGCCGGCGCTTTTACTACGATTTCGATGGTTTACGACGGAAAGGGCTGGGGCATGAAGCTCGCGCTTGCACAGATCGATATGCGCCTGGGTGATATTGAGGGCATTTGCGGCCGCATCGAGGACCAGGCTCGTCTGGCCCACGAGCGCGGGGCGCGCGTGCTGTGCGTTCCGGCTCCGCTCTTTATGGGCGCCATGCCCGCTGGCCTGGTGGGCGCTGCCGACTTTGAGCACGACGTGCTTGCCGGTTTGACTGGTGTCGCCGAGCGTATCCAGGAGCTTGACATGATCTGCATCGTGCCCGCGGCGGTTTCGTTTGAGGGCCAGCCGCTGCTCGACTACATGATGCTCAAGGACGGTCATGTGGTGCCGGCGCGTTCGAGCATTGCCCTGCAGCGTGGCGAGAACAACGACACACGTTGGGCGCCGCCGGTGTTCGACGTGGACGGCGTGCGCATCGCCGTGATTTTTGACTTGGACCGCGAACTCGAGATGCTGCCGACCGGTGTTGACCTCATTGCGTATTTCCAATTCAACGCGTTTGACATGACCGACTGCGAGACTGCCGCCATTGCTGCCGTTCGCAGCGGCGCCTACCGCAAGATCGCATCCAAGCGCAGCGTGTGGTTTGCCTGCATGGCGCCGGTCGGTGCCTATGACGAGTCGGTGTATACCGGCGGTTCGTTTGTGCTCGACGACTGCGGTCGCGTGGTGGCCCAGGCGCCGTGCTTTGAGGAGAGCCTGCTGGTTCAGGAGATTCAGCGCGGCGTGATGCTCGATGCCCTGGAGGATCACGAACTGCCCGAGTTCCGTTCCGAGGAGTGGCTGTGGCAGGCGCTGGTGCTCGCCGTGCGCGACAACGCCCGAGCCCACGGTGCGTCGCGTGCTGTGGTGGCACTCGAGGGTGACTTGCCGTCGTCCCTGCTGGCGGCGCTGGCCGTCGACGCTCTGGGCCCGCGCAATGTGATTGGCCTGGTGCTGGGGCGCAACCGTATCTTTACGCCGGCGCAGGAAGAGGCCGAGGCTGCCCGCTGTGCCGCCGTCCGCGCCATCGCCGAGCGTCTGCACATTCGCACCGTCGAGCGCGATGCACCGGATGCGGCGCGTGTGCTCGACCGCGATGTGTCGGCGGGCGACGCCGAGCGCCTGCGCTCGCGTACGCTGGGCCTCATGCTGGAGGATACGGCGCTCGAGCTGGGTGCGATGGCGTTGAGCCCACTGTCCAAAACTGAGTACGCGCTGGCGGCGCCCGCGCTTTGCGGTGGCTACCAGGGCGATTATGCGCCCTTTGGTGACGTATACCTGTCGACGCTCGAGTTTGTGGCGCGTGTGCGTAACCGCACGTCCGCCGTGGTGCCGCAGGAGCTCGTGACGCTCAACGCGGTGGAGGATTGCATGGAGCGCGTGCTGGCGCGGGCGCTCTCGACGCTCGACGGCCCGGTCGACATGCTCGATCGTGCGGCGCAGCTGCTCGGCGGACTTGAGCCGGGCGAGGTCGATGGCGCGCTCGAGGCGCACGTGGACCGCAATCGATCTTTCGACGACATCCCAATGGCCGCCGGCAAGCCTGAGGCTTGCTCGCTGCTGCTGATGCTCGTTCGACAGGGTGAGGCTGCTCGCCGCATGCTGCCGACGGCTCCGATCGTCTCGGCACGTTCGTTTGTTGAGCGCTCCTGGCCCTACATGCTTGCGTGGTCCGATCTGGGACTCAGCGGCAAGGAGCGCATGACGGTCGATTCGCTGGCGCGCGCCGAGGTGCGCCGCTTTGCCGACGAGGATACGAGCGAGCGCGTGCGAAACGAGATGATGGGCATACTGGGTGACCTGTTGGGTATTTCGCCCGAGCAAATGGAGGAGCTGCGCTCTGAGGACGGTCAGCGTCGTTTGCACGAGGGAATGAAAAAGTTCGAGGGCGAAGTTCAGGACGCCATCGATAAGATGATGGGCGGTCAGGGCGGCTCGCAGGGTGGGCCCCAGAGCGGACCGATGTCGCACCCGCCAGTGGATCCGAGGCAGTTCCCCTTTTTCTCGCAGAACTAATTATGGGATAGGATTCGCTCTCAACCCCGATACTTCAACTAAGCATCTTGGCCCCATTGTGTTATTATAGAACAGACGTTCGTGAATGATGCGCGGGGCCTTGTCTTGCGCTGTGCTTGTGGCGAGGGGAGGTCGGCTTGGTTATCTTGGGCATTGACCCCGGTTTGGCTCATACGGGTTGGGGGATTATCGAGGAGCGGCGTGGCGAGGTTCGCTGCCGTGCCTATGGCTGCATCGAGACCAGTGCCGGAAGTCCGCTCGCGGTGCGCCTGTCGCATATCGCCCGCGACCTCAAGGATGTCGTTGAGCGTTATCGACCCGACACGGCTGCTGTCGAGAGCATCTACTTTGGTGCCAACGTTCGTTCGGCCATTCCCACGGCGCATGCCCGAGGTGCTGCGCTTGTGGCGCTTTCGGAGTGCGCGCTCGAGATTGGCGAGTACACGCCCATGCAGATCAAACAGGCCGTGGTGGGCACCGGCGCCGCGGACAAGCGGCAGGTCGCCTACATGGTACGCACGCTCACGCAGCTCGACCACGACCCGCATCCCGACCATGCCGCCGATGCCCTGGCCTGTGCCATCTGCCACGTAAACCTCAGCCGCACCCGCGCCCTCACCGGTGGCGAGTTCTATCAACAGAGAGGAACCGGATACTGATGATTTCCCAGCTCCATGGAACGCTTGTCGAGGCCACGATGAGCTCTGCCGTCGTCGATGTGTCGGGCGTTGGCTTTGAGCTCGGCATTTCGGGCAGCACTGCGGCCACGTTGCCGACGCCCGGCGGCGAGGTCCGCCTCTACACGCGTATGCAGGTGCGCGAGGACGCCATGACACTTTTCGGTTTTTCCTCAAAGGATGAGCGCACGATGTTCGACCGGCTCGTGTCCGTCTCGGGTGTTGGTCCGCGCTTGGCGCTCGCCGTGCTTTCTACCTATACCGTGGGGCAGCTGTATTCGCTGGTGATGGCCGAGGACGACAAGGGCATGGCCAAGGTGCCCGGTGTGGGCAAAAAGACAGCTCAGCGTCTGATCCTGGAGCTCAAGAGCACCTTTGCCAAGGACAAAGGCTTTGTGCCAGTCGACGTGATTCCCGGACAGGTTGCGATGCCCGTGCCCGCTGCCGCTCCCTCGGCCATCGACGATGCCCGTGCGGCACTCCTTTCCATGGGCTTTAGCCCGCAGGAGACCGATGTCGCTCTGAGCGGGTATGATGGGCAGGATATGCGTGTCGAGGATCTGCTCGGCGCGGCGCTTAAGCGACTCGGAATGGATGCGTGATGTGGGAAGCCGATGACTCTCAGGACCTGTGGGCGACGCCCGGTAACTCGCCGGCGGCATCCATGGCGCACGGCGAGCGCATGGTGGGCTCGGAGCTGACGGCCGAGGACCTCGATGTCGATCGCACTTTGCGCCCCCAGCGCCTGGACGATTACTGTGGCCAGGAGCACATCAAGCAAAGCCTGCGCGTGTTGATTGAAGCGGCGCAGAGCCGTGGCGAGACGCTCGACCACGTGATCTTCTCGGGTCCTCCGGGCCTGGGCAAGACCACGCTGGCCACCGTTATCGCTAACGAGCTAGGCGCTCAGATCAAGACCACGAGTGGCCCTGCCATCGCGCGCACGGGCGACCTAGCGGCCATCCTTACTAACTTGCAGCCGGGTGATGTGCTGTTTATCGACGAGATCCACCGCCTCAACCGTTCGGTCGAGGAGGTCCTGTACCCCGCGATGGAGGACTTTGCCCTCGATATCGTGATTGGCAAGGGTCCGGCGGCGCGCTCGATTCGCCTGGATATTCCCAAGTTTACGCTGGTAGCGGCAACGACCCGCTCAGGCATGTTGACCGGCCCGTTGCGCGACCGCTTTGGCATTTCATATCGCCTGGATTACTACACGGTCGAGGAGCTCGCGCAGATTGTGACGCGCTCGGCGACTATCCTGGGCGTGACGATCGACCATTCCAGCGCACTCGAGATCGGCTCGCGTTCGCGCGGCACGCCACGTCTTGCCAACCGCCTTCTTAAGCGCGTGCGCGATTACGCACAGGTGCGCGGCAACGGCCCCATCGAGCTCGATATCTGCCGCCAGGCGCTCGAGTTCTTCGAGATCGACGAGCTCGGTCTGGACTGGATGGATATTCGCATTTTGGAGACGCTCGCCAAGACGTTCTCCGGTCGTGCCGTGGGACTTACGACCCTTGCCAGCGCGGTGGGCGAGGACCCGGGCACGCTCGAGGATGTCTATGAGCCCTATTTGCTGCAGTGCGGGTTGATGATTCGTACGCCGCAGGGCCGTCAGGCAACCCTTCGCACCTTTGAGCACCTGGGGATTGAACCTACCGTTTAGGGCGCTTTGTTTTGGCGGGCTGTTGGGCTATCGCTGGGCATCGGGTAAACATATCGCCGTTCATCGGTTATGGGCGTTTTTACTATTGCGCGCCCGTGCTATGCTGAATTGGTCTTTTTCTCATTCGGTAACGAAAGGACCGCCCATGCCTACTGACATCGAAATCGCACGTTCTGTCACGCCGCTGCCTATTACCGAGGTGGCCAAGAACGCCGGCGTCGACGTTAAGCACCTTATTCCGTACGGCTTCGACAAGGCTAAGGTCGACTATTCACTGCTCAACGAGCCAACTGACCATCAGGCTAAGCTCGTCCTCGTGACCGCTATCAACCCCACGCCTGCGGGCGAGGGCAAGACCACCACGACCATCGGTCTGGCCGATGGTCTGCGTCGTCGCGGTATCAAGAGCGCCGTGGCCCTGCGTGAGCCTTCGCTCGGCCCTGTCTTTGGCGTCAAGGGCGGTGCCGCTGGTGGCGGTTGGGCCCAGGTCATTCCCATGGAGGACATCAACCTGCACTTTACCGGCGACTTCCATGCCATCGGTGCTGCCAACAACCTGCTGGCCGCCATGCTCGATAACCACATCCAGCAGGGCAATCAGCTCGGTATTGACGTTAAGCGCATCACCTGGAAGCGCGTCGTCGACATGAACGACCGCCAGCTGCGCCACGTCATCGACGGCATTGGCGGCAAGGCCCAGGGCGTACCGCGTGAGGACGGCTTTGATATCACCGTCGCCTCCGAGGTCATGGCAATCCTGTGCCTGTCTACGAGCATCAGCGACCTCAAGGAACGCTTGGGTGAGATCGTCGTCGGCTACAGCTTTGCCGGCGAGCCTGTCCGTGCCCGCGACCTTAAGGCCCAGGGTGCCATGGCCGCGTTGCTTAAGGACGCGCTCAAGCCCAACTTGGTGCAAACGCTCGAGGGCACGCCCGCGTTTGTCCACGGCGGCCCCTTCGCCAACATTGCCCATGGCTGCAACTCCATCATGGCTACGCGTATGGCTATGCGCTTTGGCGATGTCGCCATTACCGAGGCTGGCTTCGGTGCCGACTTGGGTGCCGAAAAGTTCCTCGATATCAAGTGCCGCATGACGGGCGTTCGCCCCAGCGCCGTCGTGGTCGTCGCGACCGCTCGTGCGCTGAAGTACAACGGTGGCGTTGCCAAGGCCGACCTCAACGAGGAGAACCTTGAGGCACTCAAGGCTGGCATGCCCAACCTGCTGCGCCACGTCGACAACATCCAGAACGTTTATGGTCTGCCCTGCGTGGTCGCCATCAACCGCTTCCCGACGGACACCGAGGCCGAGCTTGCGCTCATCGAGTCCGAGTGCCAGAAGCTTGGCGTCAACGTTAAGCTTTCCGAGGTTTGGGCCAAGGGCGGCGAGGGCGCGCTCGACCTGGCCGATGAGGTCATGCGTCTGATTGAGCAGCCGAGCGAGCTCAAGTTTGCCTACGAGGACGGCGCCGACGTTGCCGATGCCCTCGAGGCCGTTGCCACCAAGGTTTATCGCGCCGATGGCGTCGACTTTACGCCGGCTGCCAAGCGTCAGCTTGCCGAGCTGCGTGAGAACGGCTTTGGCAACCTGCCGGTGTGCGTCGCCAAGACGCAGTACAGCTTTAGCGACAACGCCAAGGCCCTGGGCGCTCCCGAGAATTTCCGCATCACCGTGCGCGAGCTCAAGGTTTCCGCCGGTGCCCACTTTGTGGTCGCACTGACTGGCAGCGTTCTAACTATGCCGGGTCTGCCCAAGGTGCCCGCGGCCGAGAACATCGACGTCGACAACGACGGCAACATCACCGGCCTGTTCTAAGCCTGCTGCTCATAGCTGCTTGCCCGCCCCGCCGTGCCTACCAAGGCCCGGCGGGGCTTTTTGATCCCAAGGCCCGCGCATGTCTTGTAGATACCGACGGGCTCTGCCCATCATAGGCTTTTGCGCGGGTAGAATGCATGGATAACTTGATGCTCACGCGCGACGGAAAGGAATCGTTGCATGGATCAGGACAAGACAACCGTGATGGGCGGCTACGGTTCCGCGCAGGCTGGCGATAGCGCCGATGCGACCCGCGTTGTTCCCAACCCCGGTTATGTCGACCCCGCCGCGACGCAGCCTTCTGCCGGGCCCACCCGGGTTATGGGCTATGGCGACACGGCGCAGGATTCTTACGCTGCATCTTCGCAAGGCCCCTATGGCAACGCAGCTCCGGATCCGTTTGATTACGCGCCGCAGGATTCTTATGCTGCCTCGACGCCGAATTCCTATGACAGCCTGCCGCAGAATCCCATTCCGCAGCCTCAGCAGACGACGTATTTGCCTCGCACGGCGCAGCCTCGCTACGAGTCGCGCGAGCCGTATCGCGAGTACCCCAAGTCGATTCCGCAATATGGCGAGGACGAGGAGAAGAAGCCGTCGCGTTCGTCGAGCATGATCAAGAAGATCCTCATCGTGCTGGCGATCTTCTTTGCGCTGTCGGTTGTGTTTGCCATCGTGTCGGGCATGCTCAACAAGCGGGGGAGTTCAACGGCCGATACCACTGCCGAGCAAACCGAGTCCGCCTTGTCTGGCACCGTCGATCTGAGCGATATCCCGGGGCAGTACTGGTCCAACGCCAAGAAGATCCTCAAGTCGCGCGGCGCCGATCTTTCGAATGCCGTGGTCCTGACTGATGATGGCTCAACGCCCGTCGTCGATGCCAACTGGGTCGTTACTTCTGCCTACTATAACGACAGCGGCAACCTCGAAATTCAGCTCACGCACAAGAACAGCTCAGGCAACTCGTCCGACGGACAAAGCGGTACCGATAGCTCGAGCTCCAATACGCTGGAGGACTTGAGCAACAAGGCGCAGGAGTTGGGAGACAAGGCGCAAGAGCTGGGCGATACGGCGCAAAACCTGGGCGATACCGCGCAGAACTTGGGCGGCATGGCGATGGATGCCTGGAACGCACTGCAAAACGGCATCTCGGGCGCGCAGGGAAACTAGCTGTTAAGCAGGCTACAACTGCTCGGCCGGACGCTCGGGCGAGCTAAAGCCCGAATCAAACGTGACGACGCATGAGGCATCGGGTCGGCGCTCGTGCACGATGCGCGTGACGAGCTCCAGCAGCTCCTCGTCGGATATGTCAAAGCCGTCGGGACGCACCAGGTCAAACGAAACGAACCCGTCGTGCTCGTGCAGGTCGTGGATGGAGAGCGCGGGATCGATCTGCATGACGCCGCGCTTGACCCAGCTGCGCAGGTCGTCGCTGGTGGTGGCGATGGGGTCGCAGTGCAGCGTGATATCGATGCCCATTTGGCGCTTGATGTCGTGCTCGATGGTGTCCAAAATCTCGTGGTGCTCAAATGCGTCGCCCTCGCCGGGCATCTCCACGTGGGCGCTGGCAAACTGACGACCGGGGCCGTAGTCGTGCACCATCAGGTCGTGTGTGCCCAAGACCTGCGGATAGGACATGATCTTATCGCGGATTGCCTGGACGAGCTTGGGGTCGGGCGCTTGCCCCAGCAATGGGCTGATGGCGTCGCGCACTAGGCCCATGCCGCTGATGCAGATGAAGATGCCCACACCCAGGCCTGCCCAGCCATCGAGGTCAAAGCCGGTCGTCTGCGAAATAAGCGCCGCCACCAAGACCGAGCCCGAGGTGATGACGTCGTTTTTGGAGTCCTGCGCCGTGGCGATGAGCGTTTCGGAATCGATGCGGTTACCCAGCGTGCGGTTGAACGCGGCCATCCAGAGCTTTACGAGCATGGACGTAGCCAGTGCCGCAAGGGAAATGAACGTGTAAGCGGTGGGGGAAGGCTTGATGATCTTGGTGACCGACTCGAGGATCAGGTTGATGCCGACGGCGCAAACCAGGACGGCGACGAACAGGCCGGCTAGGTACTCATAGCGGCCGTGACCATAGGGGTGGCCTTCGTCTGCCGGGCGGCTGGCAAGGCGGAACCCGAGCAGGCTCACGATGTTGCTCGAGGCATCGGAGAGGTTGTTGAAAGCGTCGGCGATGAGGGAGACGGAGCCGGCGAGCAGGCCCGCGATGCCCTTGGCCAGGCACAGGGTGATGTTGAGTCCAATGCAGATGAGGCTTGCGGTAAAACCCGCGTTGGTGCGGCAAGATGCATCGACCGGCTCGTCCTCGCTGCCGGGAACAAGCGTATGTACCAGCCGATTTACAAATACCATAGCGGTCGTCCTCACAATCATGTTTAAGGGGATAGTGTAGCTCGCGCGGGGGCGCCGTGCACCGATGCTCAGAAAATGCAGCAATAGTCTGCCGGTGCTAACGAGCGAGCCTTCTCGTCTGCCTGGGTGGTCCATTTTGGGCCACATGGGTATGGGCATGTGCCTGTTTGATCGACATACTTAATGCCGACAGCCCCTGTGCAAAGGAGGACGTTTCCATGGACGAGATGTTTGCCATTAAATGTCAAAACTGCGGCGGCCCTATGTACACACACCAAGCTAAGCGCAGCTTTGAGTGCGCTTATTGCGGTGCGGTCATTCCGTGGCAGGCGGACGCCGGAGAGCCCAAGAGCGCTTTGGGCATTCGCCATACGCCGTTGACGGTGGTGGATGGACTGCTCAAGCTCACGCATGTGTCGCAACTCGAGCGCCCGCAGGACCCGGACTGGTATTTCTTCAATGCGCACTGGCGCAATCAGTCGGTCCTGGAACATCTGCTGTGGGAGGATCGCGGCACGGCGCAGGAGTTCCAAGAGGCCACGCATGTGAGCATTCCTTGCCCCTTCTGCGGAGCGTCCTTTGAGGGCGAGTCAACGCAGCGTGTGTTTGAGTGCCCGTCCTGCGGCAATAAGATCGGCATTGCGGACCTGCTCAAGCCGGGGACGTTTAGCAAGCGTCTGACCATGGGCGTGGGTGCGGAGTATGTGCCGGATCAGGGTATTCCCTGCGAAATCTCGCCGCAGCAGGCACGTGCCAACGCGCTGCAGCTGGTGCGCCAGTATCCGGATGCCTTTGCCGGGCACGACGTGGAAGATGCGATCCAAAACGACATGATGCTCTTCTATTTCCCCATGGCGCTGGCGGACCTGCGCATGATGGCGAGCTTCCCGGGCAAGGGCCTGAGCAAGGAAACCCTGGTGTACTACGAGGTGCTCGACTGGGCATACCCCAGGGCAAACTACCTGGACGTTCGCCTCATGGGCATTTTGGAGCCGTGGGACTTTGCCAAGGTCGGTCCGTTCGATCCCGCCATGCAGGAAGGCGACTTCCGCGTCGTCTCCGTCGATGCATCTACCAAGGACCAGGTGGTCATTGATAAGTTGGCGCTCGACGTTGCGGGCAACGATGCCGAGGCCGTACTGGGGCTCAATAAAAAGAGCATCCGAACCTGGGCGCGCAAGGCCCGCAAGCATAAGGATGGCCTGGTGATGGTGCCGGTCTACTTTGTCGATCGTCCGGCGACGGATGGCCGCGATGGCGAGCAGGTGCGCATTGCCGTAAACGGCCAGACGGGTCGTGCGGCCGCGGTGGTGTTTAGCGACAAGCGCGAAACGCATATCGTGGCGCCGCTCAGCCCGAGCCTGCATCTGTCCGGTGAGAGCACCGTACACGCCACGCCCGTCGAGGTCAAATATGTTAAATCTCCGTTCCTATACCAGATCGTGCGCCGTGGAGGCGGCGAGCAACCGCGCCAGGTTGCAGCCGCCGTCGAGGGTTCCTACCGAGAGGAGAAGCCCAAACGCCGCGGTCTGCTGGGTGCGCTATTTGGGAAGTAGGGGAGTAGCACCGGTTGTTGCCGTAAGGTGATGGCCGGGGGTGCGGGGCAGCTCTCAGGAGTGCGGGCTGCCGTCTGATTGTTTGAGGGTGCCAGATGTAAATAAACAGTGGAGCGGCTGCAAAAGAGCCTCCTCACTGGGTAAAATCAGGTTGTGCCGCGGAACCCGCTCCTCAGCTAGTCACACTTCGGAAGCGCGGGCAACGCAGGTATTATCGTCTAAAGGGCCGGCTGCAACCGGCCCTTTTCTGTGGCAGCCAATGGACCCACATCAGACGAAGGCCGCGTCTTTGCCTGTCAGGTCACGCTCGCCAGCCACGGCTAGAATGTCGTTGCCGGCGTCCATGACCGGTATTGTTTCGTAGCGTGCGTCGCAACCGCGAGTGCGCCTGCGACGGCTGCGGTGGCTTCGGTCGCAACGTGCTGCTACCCTTGCGCTTCGCCATTAGTCGCTTCGTTGATGGCGCGGTACTCGGCACTCAGCTCGCGCGCCAGCTCTTCCTTGCTTGGAAGATACGGCAGGTATTTGGCGGCAAACACTTGGTCGTTGTCTTCGGGCAGCGTGTACTCGACAATCGAATCGCTTTTGTCCGCGCAGAGCACGATGCCTATGGGCGGATTGTCGCCTTCGTTCATGAGCTCGCGCGTGTAGTAGTTCACATACATTTGCATCTGGCCCAGGTCCTGATGCGTAAGGTCGTCCGTCTTAAGGTCGATGAGCACGAAGCAGCGCATCAGATAGTTGTAAAAAACAAGGTCAATATAGAAATGGCGTCCATCAAAGGTGATGCGCTTTTGGCGCGCCTCGAAAGCGAAACCACGGCCAAGCTCCAGCAGGAACTTCTGAAGATGCGTGATGAGCGCCTGCTCTAGATCGCTCTCGCGAAACGCAGTATCGTCCGAGAAACCTAAAAACTCCAGTACATATGGGTCGCGGATGATATCCTCGGGGCGACGAGCCGGGGCGCTCTTTTGGATTTCCTGGGTGACGGCCTTCTTGTCCTTGCTGGCAAGTAGGCGCTCGCGGAACATGGTGTTGATCTGGCGTTCGAGCTGACGCGTGCTCCAACGAGAATCGGCGCATTCGTTCATGTACCAGGTGCGAGCATCAGGGTCGGAAATGCGCATCAACCTGCGGTAATGAGTCCAGCTCAATTCGCTACGCAGTGCGTCGCGAATTGGAAACGCAAGAAAGAACTGACGCATATTGCGAAGGTTTGCGATGCCAAAGCCTCTTCCGAAATCCGCGGTAAGCCTTCTGGAGAGGCCTGCAATCAATGCCTCTCCATATGCTGCGCGCTCCTCTCCGCCCTGTTCATCTACAATACTCTTGCCGATCTCCCAATATGCCTCAACCATTGCAAAGT
The DNA here is from genome assembly GCA_900544645.1 of uncultured Collinsella sp. Lineage (GTDB taxonomy): Bacteria > Actinomycetota > Coriobacteriia > Coriobacteriales > Coriobacteriaceae > Collinsella. The sequence goes on along the minus strand of UQWG01000002.1, from coordinate 15,554 downwards.
TAACGGCGGTATAGGCCTTGTCGCGAGCGGCGTTGAGAATCGACGAGACCTGCTTGTAAAAACCTTCGGGCACGATTGCCGATTCTCCACGGTTTACTAGTTCACCCATCACTGTCGCCCCACTTTCCTCTTGTGGAATGCATCTTTAACGCATTTAGTTTAAAGCCTCGCGCGGACACGAATTGCTATGTTGTCTGGCACCTTCGCATGGGAGCCTTGCGGTGGTTAAAATGTGACCATAGAGGCAGTTTTAGCGAACCCCGCGGGAGTGACGCGTATGGACAACAACACGCTGCTGTTCCAGGACAAAGGTTCGGGTAGGTTTAAAGACGTCAAGATCTACCTTAACCGCATCGAGGTGCTCAAGAAGGGCACTTTTGGTGGCAAGCACACCGAGATTGTTTATCTTAAGGACATTACGGGGGTCAGCAGGATCAAGGGCCGCGACGTTTTCCTACGTAACAGGCTGTTGACTGCCTGTGTCTTTAGTCTGAGCAGCCGCTCCCAAGCTCAGGAGTTCGTGAATGCGCTGAACATGGTGATGTAGCCGATAACGGTGTTCGGGCTAAGGTAAAAATCGGGGCGCAGAACGGTATTCTGCGCCCCCCCAATTGAGTCGATGTGTCTAAAAGGCGGGCTTGCCTATTCGCTGTCGTCCCCAACGTTTTCGCGGTCATTGGCAAGCATCGCCGCGCCGGCGACCGTTGTCGCCATGGCGGCAGCGGCGAGCCCGGCGGCAATGCCGGAGCCGTCGCCCGTGTCGGCGAGTTTTCCGCCCGAGCCCTTGCCCTTGTTGCCCTTACCATTCTTATCAGCGCTGCCTGCGCTGGAACCCGTGCCGCTGCCGGTGCCGCCTGCACTGTCCGAGGCCGCTACGGTAAAGTTTGCGGCTCCGTCGCTGGCGAGCGTGTAGTTCTGCGCCGCGTCGCCCAACAGACCTTTCGCACGCACCCAATACGTCCCCGCGGCAAATGCCTCGCCCTCGGCCATTGCCGTGCCCGGAGCGCCGTCCGCGTCGTGCACAAACTCGAGCTGGGCGGTGCAGGCGTCGGTTTCGAGCTTGCCCTCGAGTGATGCCGCAATCTTGGCGCGCACGTCTTCGCCGGCCTTAAGGCCTTCGAGTCCCTCAAAATGGGGCGTCAGCGCGAGCGGATCGATATCGATGGGCACGAAGCCCTGCAGTCCTGTAGCGGTCTCGTTGCCCAGGGCGTCGACATCCACGTATTCGATGGCAAACGCGCTGCCAGAAGCGGCCACGTTGAGTACGTTGCTGCTGTTAACGAGGCGGAAACGGCCCTCGCCAACGGTCTTGCCATCCTGGAATGAGGCATCGCTCAGCGAGTCGCCGTACGTCATGCGCATGCGGGTCGGGAGATAGTACGGGAGATAGTACGAAGCCGTCTGCTTGTGCTCCGTATCGTAATTGCGCTGGTAGATGCTCCGGGCCAGCGCCGCATCAACAAAGTCGGATGCGATGATGCCAATGTGCTTGAGGTAATCTGACTTTGTATCCTCGATGCCGCTGGGATTGATGTACGGGCTCTTATACAGATGCTCGTTGACTACTCGTGCCGAGGTAAAAGGATTGCCTCCGTGCGACAAGCCCGTGCAGCTGGTGTAGTTGATAGACCAGCAACGCTCCAGGACTTTCTCCTTGGCCCCGTTATCGTCCTCGACATCTACCTCGTTGCGCGTGCGCCCGGTCGTTTCCTTCAGCGCATTATCGACCCAGCTGAGCTTGTCGGTTCCCGTGAGTTTGTACTTGTCCTGGGCGTATACCTTGGTGCAATAGGGCTCTTTGTCGCCTGTTTCCCCCGCGGCTTCAAAGCCCTGCGCGTCTTGGACGAGGCACATGGAACTGCTGTCGGTGTGCGCTGCGATTTTGTTATCCCATTCGGTGAGGTCGAGTCCCCACGTGTGGCCGCTTACGCTGTCGCCGTCGAGTCCAAATCGACGTAGCAGGACGATCTTTCCGCGCACCTCGCCCAGTGTGGGAACGCGGCTCGACGTATAGAACAGTTTGGGGTTGTCGTCCAAAACCTTGGCGAAAGCCGTCGTAACACTTTCGTCGGTAGCCTCGTCGTTGCTTCGTGATACAAGCATGATGAGCGCTTCTGTCGGGTTTTCGTTCAAAAACGTTTTGAAGTAGCCTATGACATCGGAAAGATGCAAAAAGTACGCGTCTTTTTTGAGCAGGTAGTAATCCCCGTGGTCGATACCGGGGTTGTCGCCCTTTCCGAGCCGGATATCAAAATAGCGAATGCCTTCGAGCAACTGCGTGGGAATGTAATCCTGCTGGCATTTTACTTGCGAGGATTGGGGCTCAGTGTCGTTGTCCACGCTGCAGGTGCCCGAATCGTGCGTACCCGGGATGCTCAGCTCGTCGAGGAACTTGTTGTCGTCGACGTATTTCATCCAACATGGTCCGTCGACGTAGCTGCTATACGTGATCCAGTCGAGGCTGCTAACCGTGGCATCGTTCTTTTTCATGTCGTAACCGACAAGCTCGAGCTCCCACGGAATGCTCTTACTCTTATTCTTATGGCAAATCTTATTGTTGTCCTGGTCTTCGCCGTTCGATTCTATTGCCAGGTACTTAATGTCTTTTTTCTCGGTTTCTTTCTCGACCGTGCGGTCTCGGATGATTATAGGTTCCGTTTGATTGCCGCTCGAACGCAAAAGCGCGGCTGGGCTTGTTGTCATACTCGCCGCTCCATACGTGGATGACCTTTCCGTCTTTGTCCGAGTCGCCATCGACCGACCAAATGCTGTAGCCCGTCTTTTTATGCTCTTCGAAATTGAGCAAGGTGCGGATAGCATACCAGTTTGTATCGTCATTCTTGGTCGTTACGTTCTCAAGGATGAGCTTGCTGGACGTGCCGTCATTAAACAGATGGCAGACGTTGCCGATGACGTTGCCGTCTTCGTTGACGCTCGCGGTGCGAAAATAGCCCGCGGGGCGAAGGCGAATGACGAAATTGTCGAGGCTGACCGACGCTGTGGCAGCGTCGTCTGCAAATGCCGCTCGTGGGCCAATGCCCAATGCCGCGGTTTCGGGCAGGCTTGCAAGTGGCGACAACGCCGCGAGTCCAAGGCCCAACGTAAATGCTCGGCGGCTGATGGCGTGGTGTTCGGTCATAACTTCTCCATTCGTAGGGTGCGGTTATGCGATAGTTTTGGTCACTATACTGCTCAGATGTTTAAAGATGCTGGTTTAATTGTCTGCGCGGCGCAATAAATCGGCGGGCGGACGTGTTGGGGTGTTTGTCGTTTTCGTACTGTTGCTACATTTGGAGCGGTTCCGGCGTCCGGCATCCTCGCGTTCGTTGGCTACCGGCATAAGAAAGGGAGGGTCGGTTTACCGGCCCTCCCTGGGTACGAAGCGCTGGGGAACCGTCGCTTGTTTGCACTGCGCCCGTGTTTCCCGCTGCGCTCGCCAGTCGCTTAACGCTTGATCTCGATATCGTCGAGCTTGACGTCCATGGCCTCGGTCTTGGCCTCGGCGATGTCATCGGCAAATTCCAGGGACTTCATCATGGTCTCGACGGCGTCCTTGTGCTCCTCGACGTTGTCGATGCGCACATACACACTGCCACCGTCAACGTCGGTGAAGTACTCGGTCGTCACGCCGCCCGAGTGCGTAAAGTAGGCACTGCGCCAGGTCTTGCCGTTGTACTTAACGGGATCGCTCTCGGTCCATCCGGAGTTGGCCTTCCACTTTGCCTCGTAGTCGAACAGCTCGTCGGCGTTCTTGTCAGAGTCGAAGACGGGGATGAAGCGGTCGCTGGCGTGCTCGCTCTCGGTGAACTTAAACTGGGCCCTGTCGGCGGTGTCGCCTGCGACGTCGGTGATCTCGACGCCCTCGGGGACCTCGACCTTAAACCAAATGAAGTCGGTCCTCATATCCACGGCGGGCTTTTCTGCTCCGCCGCCACCGCCGCTTCCGGTAGCGCCGCCGCTGCCGCCGCAACCCACCAGGGCAACCGCGGCAAAGAGACTGATGCAGAGGGTGAGAATCGCAAAGGCCTTCTTTTTCATGGTCGTGTCCTCCTCGATCTGTAATCGTCCATGGATTACCTGCCTTTACTGTACGCGTGGACGGCTCGCTAGGGTGGGCCATGTGTCCCATTCTGGGGGCTGGAATTGCGCCGACAAGTGGCAATATGTGCGGTCGCAAAAGAGGGGAGGGCCGATGCTGTCGGCCCTCCCCGGGGTGAGGTGCCCGTTGATTTAATGGGGCGCGCGTGCGTGGGCGTTGCCCCAACAGGTTCCTTGTTTATGGATATGCCTCAGTTTTTGACGTCCGGAAGTCTCGAAAGGTGGGCCATGTGTCCCATGTTTGCGGTGCCGACGCCTATCGTTCGTCATAGAAATCCGCGATGGCCAGGTGCGCTGACGCTCATGTACTTATGGGCTAGACTTAGCACCATTATGTGATTGATGCGGTCGGTCGGCGGTTGCCACCCGACCGATGTATATGACTTGAAGGTGCGTGCGTATGAGCCAAGAGATGATGGATAAAACATGTCGAGAGTTTGCCGAGGCGCTTGCCGCACGCGAGCCGGTTCCCGGCGGCGGTAGCGCGAGCGCCTTTGTAGGTGCACTGGGCGCCTCGCTTTGCGGGATGGTTGCTCGCTATGGGGCGACAAACCCTGCGCTTGCCGATCGCGCAGACGATCTGACGCGCGCGTTTGCCCAGGCGGATGAGTTGGCGCAGGAACTTGTGGGTCTGGTCGCCGAGGACGTTCGTGCCTACGGGCAGGTGTCCACGGCGTACGGTATTCCGCGTGACGATCCGGCTCGAGCGACCGCCATTCAGGATGCGCTGCATGTGGCCGCTATGCCGCCGTATCGCATTATGGATGCCTGCGGGCGTGCGCTGGCGCTGCTCGAGGACATGGCCGACAAGGGTTCGCGTCAGCTGCTGTCCGATGTGGCGTGCGGCGCCGTGTTCTGCCGTGCCGCTATGCAGGGCGCGAGCTTGACGCTCTTTGCGAACACCACGTCTATGAAAGATCGCGTTCGTGCTGAGGAGCTCGAGACGGCGTGTGATGAGTTGCTCGACACATGGTTGCCGCGCGCCGATGCGCTGGCGCGCCGCGCCTCCGACGCTGCAAGGAAGAGAGGATAGCCATGGCTGAACTGCTGAAGGGTGCTCCCGTTGCTCGCGCTTTGACCGAGGAACTTGCTGCTCGCTGTGCAGCCCTGCGCGAGCGCGGTGTTGTACCGACGCTGGCCATCGTTCGTGTGGGCGAGCGCGAGGACGACCTGTCCTACGAGCGCGGTGCCCTCAAGCGCTGCGAGAAGGTTGGCATTGAGGCTCGCCGCGTTTTGCTTCCTGCCGATGTTTCGCAGGACGAGCTGTTGACGGCCGTCGAGGACATCAATACCGATTCGGCTGTTCATGGCTGTCTGATGTTCCGCCCGCTGCCCGCCGGCCTTGACGAGAACGCCGTCGCCGCAGCGCTCGATCCCGCCAAGGACGTTGACTCCATGACGCCGGCTTCACTGCTCACCACGCTTTCGGGGCGCGGCGAGGGTTTTGCCCCCTGCACAGCCGAAGCCGTGCTTGCTTTGCTGGATCATTACGGCGTTGAGCTGGATGGGACCAAGGTTGCTGTGGTCGGACGCTCACTGGTAATTGGCCGCCCCGTTGCCGCCATGCTTACGGCGCGCAACGCAACCGTGACGACGTGCCATACGCATACGCGCGATCTTGCCGCCGAGTGCTGTGCTGCCGACATTGTGGTTGCCGCCGTTGGACGCGCGCGCACGATTGGCGCAGATGCGGTCCGCGAGGACCAGGCGATTATCGATGTTGGCATTAATTGGGACGAAGCCGCTGGCAAGCTGGTCGGCGACGTCGATTTTGATGCCGCGGAGCCGGTTGTTGGCGCAATCACCCCCGTGCCGGGTGGCGTGGGCGCCGTGACGACAGCAATTCTCGCCAAGCACGTGATCGAGGCGGCTGAGCGCGCGGTAAAATAGGCGTTTGGAGGCTGTTTAGGGGGTTGGTTAGATACCCCGTGGTCAAAAAATGCCAAATATGAGTACTGTTGCCAAGTTAGTCACATATGTTTGAGATCATTTTGGCTCTTTAGCGATAAGTAATATCGTTAAAGAGCCAATTTTATTGGACGTATGGGGAATTACTAGACTCAGTTTTTGGACAGGTGAGGATTCCCGGCGCCCGGAACAGTGCAATTTGCTGCCACTAAATTTGTGACAGTACTCATATTTGGCATTTTTTGACCACGGGGGCTGCCGAGGCCGTGGTTTCGCCCTTTCTGCGCCGAAGCGATACACTGTTGCCGTTTGATTTCTTCGCTCAAGGAGGATGCGCATGCCGTGCACAACGATTCTGGTCGGTAAAAACGCAAGCTACGACGGGTCGACCCTGGTCGCGCGTAACGAGGACTCGTCCAACGGGGTATTTGAGCCCAAGCGCATGCGCGTAGTGCATCCCGACGAGCAGCCGCGCGTCTACACGAGCGTCCTGAGCCACCTGACCGTTGAGCTGCCCGATAACCCCATGCGCTATACGAGCGTCCCCGATGTTGTCCCGGGCCACGGTATCTGGGCCGAGGCCGGTTTCAACGAGCTCAATGTTGGCATGTCCGCAACCGAGACGCTTACCACCAACGAGCGCGTCTGCGGCGCCGATCCGCTCGTGGACTACGTGCCCGCCATGGGCAACGAGGGTGAGGACGGCTATGTGCCGGCGCAGCCCGGTGGCCTGGGCGAGGAGGACATGGTGACCCTGGTGCTGCCGTATGCCAAGTCCGCCCGCGACGGCGTGCGTATCTTGGGCGACCTGCTCGAGCGCTACGGCACCTACGAGAACAACGGTATCGCCTTTAGCGACGTGGACGAGATCTGGTGGCTCGAGACCATCGGCGGCCACCACTGGATTGCCAAGCGCGTGCCTGACGACGCCTATGTGACCATGCCCAACCAGCTGGGTATCGACAGCTTTGACCTGGATGACGCCGAGGGCGCCCAGACCGACCACATGTGCTCGGCCGACCTGCGCTCCTGGATGGCCGAGTGGCATCTGGACCTGACGCTGGGCGTCGAGGGCTACGGCTCGGCTGCGGTCTTTAACCCGCGCGAGGCCTTTGGCTCGCACAGCGACAGCGACCACGTCTACAACACGCCGCGCGCCTGGTACATGCAGCGCTGCCTCAACCCCAGTGACGTGTGGGATGGTCCCGAGGCCGACTACACGCCCGAGAGCGACGATATCCCCTGGAGCCGCGTGCCCGAGCGCAAGGTGACCATCGAGGACATCAAGTACGTACTCTCGAGCCACTACCAGGGCACGGAGTACGACTGCTACGGCAGCAAGGGCACGCCCGCTACGCGTGGCGCATATCGTCCCATCGGCATCAACCGCAACAGCCAGCTTGCCGTGTTGCAGCTGCGCCCCTATGCGCAGCCGGCGTATCGCGCCGTGCAGTGGATGGCCTTTGGCTCCAACTCGTTTAACGCGCTGGTCCCGCTGTACGCCAACGTCGAGACCATGCCCGAGTACTATGCCGACACGCAGGCTCGCGTGACGTCCGAAAACTTCTACTGGGCCAACCGCCTGATCGGCGCCCTGGCCGACGTCCGCTTCCATGAGTGCGGTCGCGCGGTCGAGGATTATCAGGAGAAGGTCGGTGGCATGGGCCACAAGCAGATCCATGACGTCGATGCTGCCGTAGCCGCGCTACCCGAGGCCGAGGTGCCTGCCGAGCTTGCACGCGCCAACGAGGCCTTTGCCGAGCTTGTGCGCGTGGAGACCGATGCCCTGCTGGGCAAGGTGCTCTACACCACGAGCTGCGCCATGAAGAACTCTTTCGCGATGAACGACAACGTGAGGTAGGGATTTCCCGTCGATCGAATAGCGCTAAAACGCTTTGTCGCTTTCGCTCAATCTTGGGTACAAGAACGCCAATGCAGTTGTTTGTGATTGGAGATAACCATGGTTATGAAACTCGATCAGCTTGTTAACGGCGCCATTAACGTGGGCTTTGGCGCTGCCGCCGTTGCTGTCGAAGGCGGCAAGAAGGTCCTCGACGACCTTAACACCAAAGGCGAGCAGGTCCGCAAGGACACCGCCACCCCCGATATCGCCCGCAGTGTGTCCGACATGTTCGAGCAGGCCGGCGGTACCATCTCCGATCTGACTGAGCGCTTGGGCATGCAGGGCGAGACCGCGGCCCAGCGCGTGCTCGACGAGCTCATTCTGGCTCGCGTCCGCGTTATGACCGCCCCCGAGCGCACGGCCTTCCTGGCCCATGTGCGCGACATCGTCGATTCGGTCGAGGACAACGTGACCTCGGTGCCCGTCGAGTCCGTTGAGCCCGACGATGCGAAGGATACCGAAGAGGCCGAGTAGCAGCGCAGATGGCAGATTCCACCACCGATTACAACAATCTAGATCCCTTGGGTGACGAGGCGGCGGTTGTCGATGAGGTCGATGCCGCCGTCTCGGGCGCTCGCAAAAAGCCGCGCGCTGTCGATATGGTGCCCGAAGAGCCCGACGCGATGGCGCCGGACGAGGAATACCAGCTCACGCCGGCGGGTCGTCGCGAACGCATTGGGCAGATCGTTCGCCTGGTCAAAAAGTACCGCGTGTGGGATAACCTCACGCCGGTTCGTTTGCGCCGCCTGCTCGAGGAACTCGGCCCCATGTTCGTCAAGATGGGGCAGATTCTGGCCAACCGGTCCGAGATTCTGCCGCAACGCTTTTGCGATGAGCTGCGCCGCTTGCGCTCCGACGTGGAGCCGGTGCCGTACGAGGTAGTGCTCCGCTGCTTGGAAGAGGAATACGGCCTGCGCCTGGGGGAGATGTTCGATGCGATCGACCCCAATCCGCTTGGTAGCGCATCGCTCGCGCAGGTGCACCGCGCTCGTCTGGTGACGGGCGAGGACGTGGCCGTCAAGGTGCAGCGCCCCGGTGCGCAGCAGGTTATGGCACAGGACATCGATATCATCCGCTCGGTGGTGCGTATCGTTTCCAAGTTCGTCAATACCGATCAATTCGTTGACCTGCACGGCGTGGTCGAGGAGCTGTGGACCTCGTTTCGCGAGGAGACCAACTTTTTGGCCGAGGCCAAAAACCTCAACGACTTCTACGAGTTCCATAAGAGCGTTCATGGCGTGACGTGCCCTAAATCCTATCTGGACCTGTGCACCGAACACGTGGTGGTTATGGACTACGTCGACGGCATTTCGATCGCCGATCCTGAACGCTTGGTGGCCGAGGGCTATGACTTGGAAAAGATCGGTGCCGCGATTGTCGAGGACTACTCGTCGCAGGTGCTTGATGACGGCTTTTTCCATGCCGACCCGCATGCGGGAAACATCATTCTCAAGGACGGCATCGTTTACTTTATCGACTTGGGCATGGTCGGGCGTATGTCGAGCCACGATCGCGGTATCGTCAAGGACATGATTTTCGCCGTGGCCGAGGGTGACGTGCCCAAGCTCAAGGATTCGCTCATGCGCTTTGCCGTGACGCGCGGCGATTCGGCCGAGCTTGACCATTCGGCCTTTTTGTCCGATTTGGACTTTATCGTGGCTGACTTTGCGGGCCTTGACCTTAAGGACCTGGATATCGGTGAGTTTTTGACCTCGCTGTTAAACCTCGCGCGCAAAAATGACGTTGAGCTGCCGAGCGTGGTGACAATGTTCGCCCGCGGCATGGTGACGCTCGAGGGCCTGTTGACCGAGTACATGCCTAACGTCAACATGATCCAGATCATCCAGACGCACATCAAAAACGAGAAGAGCACCTACGCCCGCATGCGCGAGATGAGCCGCGACTTTGCAGCGAGCAGTTATCGCGCGGCGAAGGGCTCGCTCGAGGCGGCCGAGTATCTGGGCTTGGCTTCGCGTATGCTCACGCGCGGCCAGCTTAAGGTAAACACGCAGATCATGAGCAGCGATAAGGCGTTGCGACAGCTGGGTGGAATTATCGACCGCATGTCGATGGCTATCGTTATCGCCGGCCTGTTTATCGGTTCGTCGGTGGTGTACTACGCGCGCATCGAGCCGGTTGTCCTCGGCATTCCGGTCATCGGCTTCTTTGGCTACGTGAGCGCGCTGGTGCTGGCGCTTATGCTGGGCCGCAATATCTGGCTCAACAGTCACGGCGGCAAGCACTAGAGGCTGCGGCCGTCACCGCATTTTCCTATCGCAAACAATAGCTTTTACCTTGGGCTTCGCCTGCGTGCGAGGCCCTTTTGCGTGATACCATTTTGACGGTAATAATCGATGGCCTAGATGGTGGTGCGGAGACGCACGAATGCGCGGTTATCCTGCGCATTTGGGAGAATCGGGGTGCAAGTCCCCAGCTGTACCAGTAACCGTAATTCCTCTTGGCTCGGGATGCTCGCGTCGCAGATCGGCCGGCGCGCCCGAGTCGTTAAGGTTAAGTCGGATCGCCTCCCATCTTGCATGCGGCTGCGGCGTATGCCGCCGGTGTGCATAGGGCTCTGGAGGGAAGGGGGTCCCCGATGGGGGAACTCGAGCGCAACATGCGCGATGACGTGGGGCAGCCTCAAGGCGACGCTCCAAGTACAGACAGTAGGAGACAAATGGATATGTTTGAGGACGAGCGCCAGCACGTCTCGCATCGCCGTGGCGCAATTGCGCGCGGCGTAGCCAAGCGCGGCCTGGTGGCATTCCTGGCCTTCGCGATGGCCTTTGGCACCACGCCGGCTCAGCTGTGGGCCGAGGGCGCCGAGGGCATTGCCGAGGCTGTGGCTCAGGCTGCGACGCCGGGCGAGGACGCAGCGCTTGCGGGCGGTACCGCTGAGCAGAGCGGCGCCGAGGTTTCGGATTCCGAGGGCGCGCCTGCAGCTAGTGCAGCCATAACAGAGGCGGCAACTGGCGACGAAGGCTCGGCGACGGGGGAGAGCCCTGCCACGAGCGAGCAGTCTTCGACGGCATCCGCTGGCCAAGCAGGATCTGCCGCCGCGGCTGCCGTCCAGACGGAGAACCCGACAGAAACTGGCGATGTCGCCAAGAAACAAGTCGAGGTCTCGTTCTCGATTGTCGGCACCGATGCTGACGGCAAGGCTCAGACCTGGGTGGCGCCTACGCAGCTCAAGCTCGACGAGGGCGCGACGGCTGCGGATGCCTTCATTAAGCTGCAGGAGAAGACAGGCTTCAAGGCGAAGTACGATCCGAGCACGGCATACGGTTTCTACCTCGAAAGCATCACATCCCCGAGCGATGGCCGCACGCTTGCCTACGATCCGACGACTTATACCTACTGGCAGCTGTTCGTCGACGGCGCGTCTTCCTCGGTTGGCGCGAGCAGCGTCAAGCTCACCCAGGGGCAGAAGATTGAGTTTGCCTATACGGCTGGTAGCTCGTCCCCTGTCGTTAAGGACCAGGTTGCCGCAAATGTGACCGTCATTGGTCGCGATGCCATGGGCAAGACTCAGGCTTGGGTCGATAACGCGCAGTATGTGGTGACGTCCGGCTCGAGCGCACTTGACCTTACGAAGGTCGCGCTTGAGGCGAATGGCATCGACGCCGTTGCTGCGGGCTCCTTCATTCTGAGCCTTAAGTACAACGGTGTTGAGCTGGGTACGCCCCAAGATTATTCGACCTATTGGCAGCTGTTCATCAACGGCAAGTCGAGTGACTATACGGCGGACAATGTCACCATCCATGCCGGCGATACCGTCACGTGGTTCTACGGTGGCTGGGGCGACCAGCTGCCCTCCGATTCTGTCCATGCTTCTGTTCAGGTTCTCGGTAAGGACAAGGACGGCAAGCAGCAGGTTTGGGCTTCGACGGGCCAGACGAGTCTCAAGGCAGGCTCCACTGCTAAGGATCTCCTTGAGCAGACCGGCCTTAAGCTCGATGCTAGCGAATCGTCTTGGGGCTGGTTCCTCAACGGCATTTATTCTCCGTTCGATGGTAAGTCCTATGGCTGGGATGCTGCGACCAATAGCTATTGGCGCTTCTACGTAAATGGCAAGTTCGCCGACGTTGGCGCCGGTGCCTACGAGCTCCATGAGGGCGATGCCGTCACCTTTATGTATGGTGCTGACGCCGATGCCCTCCCCGGTCAGGTGCTTGGATCCGCCGATGTTATCGGTCCCGATGTCAACGGGAACAATACGCGTTGGGGCACGGCAAGCAATGTTTCTCTGCCCGAAGGCTCCACGGCCCAGAACCTTATTGAGGCAGTTCTGAAGGCCAAGGGCGTTGCGTACAACGGCTCCCAGAGTGGTGAGTACTGGTTCCTGAATTCCATTACTTCGCCGTTCGATCACAAGCCGTATGGTTGGGATGCTGCGACCAATAAATATTGGCATCTGTATATCAACGGAGAGCCCTCCTTACTCTGCGCCAATCAGATTACGCTCAAGAGCGGCGATAAGGTCACGCTTGCCTATACCACCGATAATTCGCCCATGCCCGATCCCGACAAGATTGTCGTGGATCCGAGCGCGACGACTCCTGATTGGGATGCCGAGTGGGCCGGCTACGGCAACAGTGGCAACGGTTCGACCGTAACGGATGCCAAGACGCCTGCGCAGGCCGCCGGTCTTAAGTGGGCCTTCGATTGGAAGGCCGAGTCTGGTCAGCAGTATGCCAACTGCAGCGAGCCTGTCATTGCTAACGGCTTTGTGTACATCGCGACCGAGAACGAGCTCATTAAGATCGATTCGTCCACGGGCAAAAAGGTTGCCTCTGCGCCGCTTGCCTCCAAGGTGAGCTATACCTCTCGTCCGATCTATACCAATGGCCTTATCATCGTTCCGCTCAACGGCGGTGCGGTCCAGGCGATTACTGCAGACAAGCTGATCTGCAAGTGGCTGACGCCTGGTTTGACGGACTTGACGCAGAGCTCCTGCACCGTCGTTTCGGACGGCGAGTACGTCTATGTAGGCTCGGTCGATATTTCGTATGACGAGAATTACAACGCGACCTACGGCAACGGCTCCTTTGCGCGCATTAAGATTGCCACGGGCGAAGTTTCTTGGCAGAACATCGACCCTGCCGAGGGCTATTACTGGACTGGTGCGGCTTTGACGGATAAGTATGCCATCGTTCCTACGAGCGCGGGTACGCTTAAGTGCATTGATAAGACGACGGGCGATGTCGTTTCGACCATGAAGCTCGGCGCTGTCGCAAATGCCGATTGCATTGCCGATCCGTCCAATGGTTCGACCTTCTATCAGATGACGCACGACGGAAAGCTCCATGTGATTTCGCTTTCGTCGAAGGGCGTGCTGAGTGAACAGAAGACGGTTGATCTGGGCCTTACGAATAATCTGAGCGCCCCTGCGGTGTCCGGTGACAATCTGATTGTCGGCGGACAGACGGCTACTGGCTCTGCTCTGGTTCTCTATAACCTGAAGACGGGTAAGACCACGATGGTCGCTGCTGCCGACGGCAAGGCGCTGCCGGCTGGCCTCAACGGTATTGCTGCTACTCCGCTGGTGAGTGTTCGGGGCGGCAAGACCTATGTGTACTTCACCGTAAACAGCGCGGATAGCAAGGATTACGTCAACTACTCTGCTGGTGGTGGCGTGTATCGCTATACGCTCGGCGATGCAGAGGCGACGCAGATTTATGATGCGGCTGGCCATTACCAGTACTGTGACTCTCCGGTCATTGCCGATGCTTCTGGCAATCTCTACTACATTAATGATTCGGGCACGCTGTTTAAACTTGGAGCTGTCGAGTCTTGGACGGTTGCCTTTAACTCCAACGGCGGGTCTGCTTGCGACACTAAGTTTGTTGCTACGGCCGATGGCAAGCTGGTCAAGCCGGCCGATCCGACGCGCGATGGCTACACTTTCGGCGGTTGGTGTACCGATGAGGCTTGCACGCAGGCGTATGACTTTAGCACGCCGGTGACGGCCGATCTGACGCTGTATGCCAAGTGGACCAAGAATGCCGTTAACCCTGGCGGTAATGGCGGCGCTGGTTCGAATGGCGGCGGCGGTTCTGGTACCGGTACTGGTTCCGGCACTGGCGCTGGCACTGGCGCGGGTTCCGGCTCCGGCTCGAAGGGCGGCGCTGTCGCCCCGGGTCATAAGCCGACGACCAAGACGACGGTGTCGACCAAGACCGAGACCAAGGACAACAAGTCCGACAAGAAGGACTCCGATAAGTCCGATAAGAAGGACGAGAAGAAGTCTGACAAGAAGTCTGACAAGAAGGACAGCAAGTCCGACAAGAAGTCCGATTCCAAGTCCGATACGGGTGCTGCTTCCACGACCACTGCTAAGAAGTCCTCTAGTGCTGCCGAGCAGGAGACTGGCACCAATCCGCTCGCCATCGTTGGCATCGCCGCCGGCGTGATTGGCCTCGCGCTCATCGCCGTCTTCGTGCTGACCAAGCGCGGCAAGGGTGACGGTAATGCCCGATAAGCCCAAGGAGACCAGCGGGCAACAGCCCGACTCCTCGTTTATCCAGCTCGATGATCCAAAGCAAAAGGGCGCCGCTTCGGCGGCGCCCGCCCCACGGCACAAAGCGCTCCTTGGCGTTCTGACTGCCGCGTGCACCATTCTGATCGTCGTCTCGCTGGGCTTTGTCCATCCCTCCGAGAGCGGCGCCTGGTCCGTTGATTGGATTTTTCAGTCCGTGACGGGGGAGAGCGTCGTTTCCAAGGATGACAATGGGTCTGGCTCGTCTACCGCTTCGGGCGAGGCCAGTTCCAAGGATTCCAAATCTTCGGATGCTGCAAAAGATGAGTCCAAGGGCTCGAACGACGCCAAGGACGATTCCGAGTCTTCAAACAAGGAATCGGACAAAAAATCGGATAGCAAGAAGTCCGATGGTCAGGACGGCAAGAAGTCTGGCGATAAATCCGCTGCCCAAAATACGGGAGCCGGTGATACTTCCAATGCGTCTGGCGGTGCTTCTTCGGGCGGTGGCCAGTCGTCTGATGGAGCCTCATCCTCTAATGGTGGAAACGCCTCCTCGGGCAGCCAAAGCGGCTCACAGGAGTTCAACTACGTTACGGTGACGGTTTCGGTCACATCGAGCGCTGTGGGCAATCCCGTGTCCTCTGGCGGCACCTTTACCTTTAACGAAGGCGCCACCGTTTACGATGCCCTGTGCGCGCTGGGCCTTTCTGTCAACGCACACGGCTCATCGTACGGCACGTATGTTTCTGCGATTGGTGGTTTGGCCGAGAAACAGTACGGCGGCACGAGCGGCTGGATGTACTCCGTCAACGGCACAACGCCCATGACGGCCTGCAGTAACTACGTTCTCTCCAATGGTGACAACGTCGTTTGGTATTACGTAACGGGCTAGAGGCCTCGACATAGCGCGCCAGACGGGCGGTTCGGACCAACATCCGGACCGCCCGTTTTTCATGCGAATGGGACTGGGTCGCCGGGTCTCTCGGCAAACAAAAAACCGGTTGGAACGGGAATTCCAACCGGTTATACATTCAAGCAAATAGTGAATCGACTACGACCGTGCGCCCTCGAGGAAGAAGCGGCGGCTGAAGTAGTTGTACCAGGTGACGAGGAACGTGGCGATGGCCTTCATGGCCTGGTAGCCGATGCTCAAAAACGTGACGC
>UQWG01000001.1 GCA_900544645.1 uncultured Collinsella sp. | reverse complement strand
CGCGTGCTGGTGGTCGCCATGATCGGAATGGCCCTGGTGCCTGCAAGCGTATGGGTGTCGCAAAAGGTCGACGAAACGTATCGAGTGAGCATCGAGGCGGCCGAGCAAAAGGCGGCCGACGCTGCGGGTACGGCAAATAGTGATAGCTCCAAAGCAAGCAAAAAAAAGACCGAGTCCACAGAGTCCAAGAACGTGCTTGAGCAGCTTGCCGACGGTGCCTCGAGCCTGGTCACGTCGGTAACCAGTGGTGCCAAGCAGATGACCGACGAGATCGTGCAGCAGGTGACCGACCTTATCGAAGGCGTCATCGTGATGATCGTGACCTCGTGCGTGATTCCACTGCTGGTGCTCGCGGCGTTTTTGTGGCTGGGGCACGTGCTGCTGGGGATTGATATCTCCGGTCCCGCGAACTATTTGACGGGCCGCTTTCTGAGCGCGCCGTCCAAGCACGCCAAAAAGGGCGGGCAGTTCGAGTAGCTAAAACAGCTGTATATACCGGGGAATACCGCCGAAGGGCGGCCGAGACACGTTCTCGGCCGCCTTTTTGTTTGTTGAACACGTGGTCACTACGTCCGCGCCGATCCCAAACTGTCAGCAATCATCCGTAAACGGTATTTGTTCAAAAAAGAACAAAGATAAACAAATTGTTGTTGCAGTCGATGTTCGAATGTGTTCAAATAAACATGAACAGTGAAGAACCGCACATTCAGATGCCCGGACCTGAACGCGATTCAACACTTCCAAACAGAAACTACGCACCTGCGTATCTCTCAAGGAGGATGTCATGAGGGTTGTAATCGCTTCCGATGCCGACGGTATGTCGATGAAGGAGTCCATCAAGGAGATGCTCATCGCCGACGGTCACGAGGTCGTCGACTATTCCGAGACCCCTGCCGCGGACTTTGTCGATTCCGCGACCGCCGTTGCTAAGGACCTGCTGGAGCACATGGATTCCCAGGGCTTCGCATTCGATAAGTACGGCGTCGGCTCCTATATGGCCGCCGTCAAGATTAAGGGCATGGTCGTCGCCAACATTTCCGACGAGCGTTCCGCCTACATGACCCGCGAGCACAACGGCTCGCGCATGGTCACCATGGGCCCGGGCGTTGTGGGTACCGAGGTCGCCAAGAAGATCGCCCGCGAGTTCCTGCGCGCCCAGTACGCCGGCGGCCGTCACCAGATCCGTGTCGACATGCTCAACAAGATGGCCTAACGAGAGCCACCGAGAACTCGAACTTCTACCTCAACTTGTGAATTCAGACGAAAGGACGTTCTGATGAAGAAGACCATCGCAATCGGTTGCGACCATATCGTTACGGACGAGAAGATCTATCTGGCCGACCGCCTGGAGCAGGCTGGCTACAAGGTGCTCGACTGCGGCACCTACAGCCACACCCGTACGCACTACCCCATCTACGGTAAGGCCGTGGGCGAGGCTGTTGCCAGCGGCAAGGCCGACTTTGGCGTGGCCCTTTGCGGCACCGGCATCGGCATCACCAACGCCGTCAACAAGGTTCCCGGCGCCCGCTGCGCCCTGGTTCGCGACATGACCTCTGCCCTGTATGCCCGTCGCGAGCTCAACGCCAACATCGTGGGCTTTGGCGGCAAGATCACCGGCGAGTTCCTGATGGCCGACATTATGCTTGCCTTCCTGGAGGAGCCCTACGAGAAGACCCCCGAGCACGATGCCCTGATCGCCAAGATCGATGCTTGCAACAAGGCCGACGCCGAGGCTCAGGCTGACCCGCACTTCTTTGACGAGTTCCTGGAGAAGTGGGACCGCGGCGAATACCATGATTAGCGGGTATCCGGCGTAATTTACTAGTCCGTTGACGGCTCGCGTTTCTGTGAGGGGGCGCGGGCCGGTTTTCTATCAGCCCTATTGACTTGGCGGGCTGTCGTAAGAAAGGGAAGGCTCCTATGGAGTTTGTTCTTGATAACGGTTCTATTCGCGTAGCACTGAGCACGGAGGGTGGGTCGTTCACTTCTATTGCGGCCAACGGCCGTGAGTACCTGTGGCAGGGTGACCCGGCGGTCTGGTCGGGCCAGGCGCCCATTTGTTTCCCGATCTGCGGTGGCCTTCGTGACGGTCACGCAATGACCATGGGCGGCCGCGAGGTAAAGCTCGCCCGCCACGGCTTTGCGCGCAAGCAGGAGTGGAAGCTCGAGGAACAGACCGACAACATGGTTGCGCTGAGCTTAAGCTCTGCCGACCATGCCGAGTTGCTCGAGCAGTACCCGTATCCGTTTAAGATCGTTGCTCGTTACACGATCGATTCGGAAAAGGTGGCCGTGTCGTACGAGGTGACCAATGAGGGCACCGAGGACATGCCGTTCTTTGTGGGCGGTCACCCCGGCTTTAAGTGCCCGCTCGACGAGGGCGAGTCCTATGACGACTACGAGCTTCGTTTTGAGCAGCGTGAGGCCACCGACCTCTGCACTGCCGTTCCCTCGACGGGCCTGATTGATGTTGAGCATCGCAGCAAGAACCCCATGATCGGCCAGAACCTGCCGCTTACCCATGAACTCTTTGACTTCGCGGAGACCATCTTCGACGTGCTCGAGAGCCGCGTGGTTACGCTGACCAAGAAAACCGAGGACAAGGGCGTGCGCCTGACGTTCCCCGATATGCCGTACCTGATTGTGTGGAGCAAGCCCGAGGGCGACTTTGTGGCTGTTGAACCGTGGGGTGGTCTGTCCACCTGCTCCGACGAGGACGATATCCTGGAGCACAAGCGTGGCTGCCTGGTGGCCAAGCCGGGAGAGACCGTCACCCGCGGTTTTGAGATCGAGATCCTTTAACGAGTTATCGTATGTTTGGGGCGGGTCATGCCGCCCCGGAACAGGAGTTCAACATGATTCTGACCGTTACCATGAACCCGTCGATTGATACGCGCTATCAGCTCGACAAGCTGATCATCGACGATGTTAACCGTGTGACGCCCGAAAAGACCGCTGGCGGCAAGGGCCTCAACGTGAGCCGTGTGCTGCTGCAGTTGGGCGACGATGTGCTCGCGACCGGTCTGCT
Source organism: uncultured Collinsella sp. (assembly GCA_900544645.1). Lineage (GTDB taxonomy): Bacteria > Actinomycetota > Coriobacteriia > Coriobacteriales > Coriobacteriaceae > Collinsella. The sequence continues at coordinate 104,818 of UQWG01000001.1, read as the reverse complement.
CGGCGGCCACATGGGTGCCTATATGGCCGAGCTTATGGATGCCGACGGCGTCAAGAACGACTTTGTGCCCATCGCCGGTGAGACGCGCATTTGCCTGAATATTCTGCACGAGGGTAATCAGACCGAGCTTTTGGAGAGCGGCCCGCAGATTGCCCCGGCCGAGCTCGAGGCCTTTACGGCCAAGTTCGCCGAGCTTGCAGCGAAGGCGGACGTTGTGACGCTTTCGGGCTCGCTGCCGCGTGGCGTCGATGCCGGCTACTATGCCGAGCTCGTCAAGATCGCCGAGGAGGCGGGCGCCAAGGTGCTGCTCGACACCTCGGGTGCATCGCTGGAGGCCGCGCTGGAGTCCGACGCTAAGCCCGAGCTCGTAAAGCCCAACCTGACTGAGATCAACGGCCTGCTGGGCACGTCCTTTACGACCGATGATGTCGATGCCCTGCGCGAGGCGCTTGCCGCCGATGACCGTTTTGCCGGTATCCCCTGGGTTGTCGTTTCGATGGGCGCTGCCGGTTCGGTGGGCTTCCATGAGGGCCGCGCGTTCCGTGCCAAGACGCCCGCGATTGCGGCTGTGAACGCGACGGGTTCCGGTGACTCGACCATCGCCGGCTTTGCGCATGCCATTGCTGCTGGTGCCGACGACGTCACGGTGCTCAAGACCGCCAATACCTGCGGCAAGCTCAACGCCATGGATCCCAAGACCGGCCACCTGGTCATGGACCGCTGGGGCGAGGTCTACAACAGCGTTGAGGTCGTAGAGTTGTAGCGGTTGCGACTCCTAATAGAATGAGCGTGGATAATCTCCCGCTTTTGGTGCCCATACGAGCTCAAAGTGGGAGATTTTCCACGCTCGAGTCATTAGTCGTCGGGGACGTTCTTTAATGACTAGGCGTTTAAGAACGTCCCCAATGACTACACTCAAAAACGGCGCCCGCCGGCGATGTTGCCGGCGGGCGCCGTTGTCTTGAAGACGAAATGATCCGTTTTCCTCCGTCCCCAAGGGATCATTACAGTGAGTCGATAAAGCGCTGCTGGGCGGCGCGGCCGGCTTCGTCCCACTTAAAGACGCCGGCGTTGTCGAGCACGTGGCCAAACACCACGCCGACCTCTTCGTGCAGGATATCGATGGCGTTGTCGGCCGTAAGCTCGTCGGCGCGGCGGGCAAAGACGTCCTTGGCCCATGCGGCGTGGCTGCGGCAAAGGTCGTCGCCCTCGAGTGCGGCGCCAAGGTCGTAGCTTGCGTCGACCTTGGCGGCCAGCAGGTGCTCGCGGACGGCGCCGAGCTCGGGAACCAGGCGTGGCGGCAAAATGGCCAGGCCCATGACCTCGATCAGGCCGATGTTCTCCTTCTTGATGTGGTGGTACTCGGCATGCGGGTGGAATACGCCCAGCGGATGCTCGTCAGTCGTGATGTTGCAGCGAAGCGCCAGGTAGGCCTCGTAGATTTCGCCGCCGGCATTGCCGCGGGAGTCGACGCGGCGGATGACGGGCGTCACGGTGTTGTGCGCCACGCCATCGGCTGTGTACGCGATGACGCCCACAGACTCATCGGTCCACTCGCGCCAGGCGAGGATAATCTTCTCGGCAGCGTCGAGCAGCTGAGCGCGGTCATGCGAGCGCAGGCGCAGCACCGAGAGCGGCCACTGCAGCACGGTACCGCTGACCTGGTCAAAACCGGGCACGCTAAACTGCGAGACCTCGGCGGCATGCATCATGGGGAACTCGTGCGCGCCGCCCTGGAAGTGGTCGTGCGACAGAATCGAGCCGCCCACGATGGGCAGGTCGGCGTTGGAGCCAATAAAGTAGTGCGGGAACAGGTCGACAAAGTCGAGCAGGCAGGTCAGCCCCTTGCGGTCGACGTGCATCGGACGATGCTCGGAGCTCATGGCAATGCAGTGCTCGTTAAAGTACGCGTACGGGCTGTATTGGAAGCCCCAGCGCTCGCCGTCGAGCTTAATGGGGATAACGCGCAGATTCTGGCGGGCGGGATGGGCGCCGCCGTCGGCTGCAGCGGAGCGTCCGGGATAGCCCTCGTTTTCGATGCAGAGCTGGCAGGCGGGATACTTCTCGCCCGTGTTTTTGGCGGCGCCGGCCGCGGCAATATCGCGCGGGTCCTTTTCGGGCTTTGACAGGTTGATGGTAATCTCGAGGTCGCCCCAGTTGGTGGGGGTGCTCCATTTGATGTTGCGCGCGATGGCGGCACGGCGCACGTAGCCGGCGTCGCAGCACAGGCCGTAGAACCAGTCGGTCGCGGCGCGGGGCTCGTTGACGCCCATGCGGCCGTTGAACTCCTCGTTTACAACCGAAGGCCTCGGCATCAGCACGCCCACGATGCGCATGGCGATGCGATCGCGGCCCGATGCCGTGTCCTCGGCGGCGCCGTTGGCAACGGCAGCCTCGGAAAGCGCGGCAAGCGTGCCCTCCAGGTCAAAATCGGGGAGCGTATCGGGGTGCAAGAGCGAGAGCTTCTCGTTCTGCAGCGCCCAGGTCATGTCGAGCGCCGGGCCCGTAGCACCGATGCACTCCAGAATGGTGTTGTATGCCCAGATGCGATCGTCCTGGCCGATCATCGATCGGTGGATGGCATACTCAATCAAGCCTTGCGCGGCCTCGCGCACATCAGTCATTACAGCCATGCCGCGTAAGCCCCCTTGTCAGAAATTGCGTAGTGGCGGGCAGAGCCCTCGCCCAGCCAGCCGTTCATCTTGGCGATGAAGGTGTCGACCAGATCGAGCGGCACGAAGGCCTGGATGGTGCCGCCAAAGCCGCCACCGTGAATACGAACGGCACCGCGGCCGTCGAGCACGTGCTCGGCCAGTGCCAGGGCATACATTGAGGGCTGCTCGGAGCCCAGCTTGGCGACGACATTCTGCAGGTACATGGCAGAGCTGGCGCCGGACTCGCGCGTCAGGACCAGGAACTGGTCGATGTCGCCGGCGTTCAGGGCCGCCCAGCGCTTATCGACCAGGCCGTTTTCGTACCAGTAGTGAACGGCGCGCAGGCAGGCGCGGTCGCCCAGCTTGGCGCGCAGCTCGGGGAGCTTGGCGTCAAAGTCCGCCACGTTTACCTCGCACAGGCGTGCCTTGCCAAACTCGGCAGCGACGTCCTGCATCTCGCGCGGAACGGCGGCGTAGTCGTCGGTGGCGGCCACGTGGTCGGCACCGACCTTAACGAGCACGAGCGCATAACCGTGATCCTCAAAGTTGAGCTCGAGCTTCTGGGTTTTAGGCTGAGCCTGATCCTCAAAGTCCATGTAGGCGAGGCCGCCCAAGCAAACGGCGGCCTGGTCCATCAGACCGCAGGGCTTGCCGTAATAGTTGTTCTCGGTGCGCTGGCTCATCTGGGCGAGCGCGACGGGCTCGATGGCGGGTGCGTCCCAGAGCGTCTCCATGGCGCGACCGTATGCCGCCTCGACAGCAGCGGAGCTCGAAAGACCGCCGCCCGAGGGGACGGAGCAGGTGAAGGCAAAGTCGAAGCCCTGGGGCTCAACGCCCAGAGCAGCGATTTCGTGGGCCATGCCGCGGACGAGGCTCGCGGACGTGCCCTTCTCGGACTCCTGAACGTCTAGCGTGTCGAGCGCGATTTCAAACGTGGGATAGCCCTCGTCGGCTACGCGAACCTTGTTGGAATCGGTTGCCACGGCGATGCCGTCGACGGCGACATCGAGCGAGCCGGCGATAACGTGGCCACCCTCGTGGTCAGTGTGGTTGCCGCTGATCTCGGAGCGGCCGGGCGCGTGCACGTAGAGCACCTGGCGGTCGCCGATGGGGCCAAACTCCTCCTCGAACAGCTTGGTGAGCGTGGCGAGTGTCTTTTTGTCGGGGGTGGTCATGGGAGTCCTTTCCTTGGCGCGCCCGGGTGGGTTTTGCGTCGTTATGAGTACGTTAACAACTTAAAGCGGCATGAACCAAGTGTTCACGATACCGCACGTTACGGGCTATGTTAACGTACTCATAACACATCGCTTGTCACTTTTTGAGAATCTGGTAATCGGTAGAAATTCAGCCGTGAACGGTACTGCCGTATGGACTTATAAAGCAGAAGAGATGCAGATAGAAAAAGTAGAGTACGTTAACATGCGTCCGACGATAGCGGGCCTCGGCGCGGGATGTATTTCTGCCCGGGCCGGCATTCACGCTATTCAGATCTCGCAAGGGTGAAGGTGATCCTGTGGCAAGGCGCCCGTCCAACGATACCAGTTCGCGTCCGGTCTCCATGGCCGACGTCGCCCGCGCTGCCGGCGTTTCGCAGCAGACGGTTTCGCGCGTCGCCAACGGCTTGCCTAACGTTAACGAGCAGACGCGCCAGCGCGTACAGGCCGCTATGCAAAAGCTCGGCTTTCGTCCGAGTTATGCCGGTCGCTCGCTGCGCGACGGCCGTTATCATTCGGTCGGCCTGTGCGTCAACGATGTCACCAAGTTCGGCAACCTCTCAATGATCGACGGCATCGCCAGCGCTGCTCGCGAGCATAATTGCGCCATCACGCTGGTCGAGATGTCCAAGACCGAGGAGTTTTCGCTTGCCGAGGCCACGCGTCGTATGGCCGCATTGCCGGTGGACGGCATCATTATCGGCATGAGTCGCATGGCGCCCGATTTTGAGACGTTTGATCCACTGCCGGGCATTGGCACGGTCATCGTTACCATGTACGCGCACCCGCGGGTGACCACGGTCGATTCCGACCATTACGGCTGCTCGCTATTGCTTATGGATCACCTGTTTGAGCTAGGGCACGAGCAGATTCGCTATATTGGCGGCCCGTCATTCTCGGTCGACGAGCAATTTCGTCGCGCCGGTTGGCAGGATGCACTCGAGCGTAAACACATCGAGCCGGCAGAGCCGCTCGAGGGCGACTGGTCTGCCAACAGCGGCTACGAGGCCGGCAGGTACCTGGCCGAGCACGATCGCACCATGACGGCGATTTACGCGGCAAACGACCAGATGGCAAATGGCGCGATTGCAGCGCTGCGCGATAGCGGTCTGCGCGTGCCCGAGGACGTGAGCGTGGTGGGCGTCGACGATTCGCTCGATGATTTTGTGGCACACAACGAGCTCACGACCGTTCGATTCGATTTGCATCAGCGTGGACGCGAGGTGTTCGAGCACGCGGTTCCCAAGGCGGGGGCAACGGACAAAACCGTTGCCATTCGTATTCCCGGCCAGCTTATCGTTCGACATACCACGGCAGCTCCGCGCACATAGTTTTTGCAGGTCAATGGCGATATATTCCGCCTCAATAACAATCGATAAGGATGCTGGCAGATAGCCGTGGCTATGAAGACGAGTGCTATGATAGACGGGCTCTTTTGTCTATCTAGGAGGCTTTGCCTGATGGAGATCACCAAGGATATTCGCTACATTGGCGTTAACGATCACGACATTGACCTGTTCGAGGGCCAGTACGATGTGTCCGAGAACGGCATGGCATACAACAGCTACGTTATCTTGGGCGAAAAGATCGCTGTCGCCGATTCAGTCGACGGCGGTTTTGTTGACGAGTGGCTCGGCAACCTCGAGGCCGTGCTCGATGGCCGCACGCCCGACTACCTGATCGTCCATCACATGGAGCCCGATCACTCCGCCGGCATCGCCGCCTTTATGGAGCGCTATCCCCAGGCGCAGATTGTTGCCAGCATGGGCGCCTTCCGTATGATGGTCAACTACTTTGGCACCGACTTCCCCGAGCGTAAGATGGTCGTCAAAGATGGCGACGTGCTCGACCTGGGCGGCCACAGCCTAACCTTTGTCGGTGCCCCCAATGTTCACTGGCCCGAGGTGCTCTTCTCCTACGAGTCCACCGACAAGGTGCTCTTTAGTGCCGACGGTTTTGGCAAGTTTGGCGCCAACGACATCGAGGATCCCGAGGGCTGGGCTTGCGAAGCGCGCCGTTACTACTTTGGCATCGTCGGTAAGTTCGGCAAGTTCGTGCAGGCCGTCCTCAAGAAGGCCGCCGACCTGGACATCCAGATTATCTGCCCGCTCCACGGCCCCGTGCTGACTGAGAACCTGGGCTACTACCTCGACACCTATAACACCTGGTCGAGCTATCAGCCCGAGGACGAGGGTATCACGATTGCCTATGCGAGCGTGTATGGCCATCTGAAGGCTGCCGTTGAGGAGCTTGCATCTGCGCTTGAGGCTCGCGGCCAGAAGGTCTCTATCTTTGACCTGGCTCGCGACGACATGGCCGAGGCCGTTGAGGATGCGTTCCGCTACGACCGTCTGGTGCTCGCTTCCATTACCTATCAGGGCGAGATCTTCCCGTTCATGAGCACCTTCATCCACACGCTCGCCGAGCATGCCTACCAGAACCGCACCGTGGCGCTCGTTGAGGCCGGCTCTTGGGCACCTGCCGCCGCTAAGGTTATGACCAAGGAGCTCGAGGGCATGAAGGACATCACCTTGACGCAGAACAAGGTGACTGTCCTGGGCTCGCTCAACGACGCCTCGCGCGCTCAGATCGAGGCCCTCGCCGACGAGCTGTCCAAGTAGCGACACATTCACTTCTGACGCTCAAACCACCACAAAGGGGACAGGCACCTTTGTGGTGGTTTTTGTTTAAGCGCCGGCGATGACGAGATTTGGGCGGGCGTCGTCGGCGGTCTCGGCGATCGAGGTAGCGACGGCATCGTCGGGGTCGCTGTCCATCACGATGGTGTCGACGTCGGCAAGCTCGGCAAAACGGTACATGCCACGTCCGTTAACCTTGCTGGCGTCCATGAGGGCGACGCTTTGACGAGCGGCACCGACCATAGCCGCTTTGGTCTCGGCCATCTGCGGAAAGTCGGTTGTAAAGCCGCAGCCGGGAACAAAAGCGCCAGGGCACATGACGGCAAGGTCGGCGTGGACCATTTGGAGCGCCTGCATGGTAAGTGGGCCGTACAGATAGCGATGACCTTTGCGCAGTGCCCCGCCCAGCATGACGACATCGACCGAGGGCATGCTCTCGTCGATGTAATCGGCAATGGTAATGTCGGCCGTGATGACGGTGATGCCATCGCGCTGGTCGAGGAGCCGGACAAACTCGAGAGCGGTGGTGCCCGAGTCGACGAGCAGGGTGTCACCGTTGCCGACGAGTTCAATGGCGCTTTGTGCGATGGCCTGCTTGGCGGCAACATTGACGTTGATACGGCGATCCTGGGTGGATACGGTCAGTCGCTTCTGGAGCGACACAGCGCCACCATGCGTGCGGCGCAGCTTTCCGGACTCGGCGAGCGCGTCTAGGTCGGCACGGGCGGTAACGGAGGACACACCAAAGGTCTGGGCGATTTCTGCTACCTGCACCGAGGCATTATGCTCAAGCATCTCCATGATGGCGGCACGACGCTCATCGGCGAAGGCTCGGGTTGTTGCATGGGCCATAGCTGCTCCATCCTCAACTGAAATTTGCAGGAATTGTGTTGAGTCCATTTTCGTTCATTTTCTTTTTGAGTAAGAAAACGCCTTTCGATTACTTATCTTTTCTATAAAAGAAAGACGCTGAACGCTCAAAATTCAATATCGAACATGTCCGCTCGGTTCAAATTCCTTCCGTTTGCTTTTCAAAAACGAGTGTCTTGACCTGTGTGCCGGTGATATCTCATACGTGCGACGCCGTCGATTTTCATACAATGAACGCAGAAAAACGCAAGGTAAAACGCCTTGTGAACAACTACGCCCGATGTCCAGATGCGGGCGAGGGAGAGGAGCAAACGCTCATGGCACTTGTTACCACCGAAAAGATGCTCAAGGACGCTCAGGCCGGCCACTACGCCGTTGGCGCGTTCAACGTCGAGAACCTCGAGTTTGTTATGGCCGTTCTGGCTGCTGCCGAGGAGACCAAGTCCCCCGTCATCATGCAGACCACCCCGGGCACCATCAAGACCGCTGGTCTGGACTACTTCTACGGCATGGTCAAGGCTGCCGCCGAGCGCGCTTCCGTGCCCGTCGCTCTGCACCTCGATCACGGCGATGGCTATGACCGCTGCATGCAGGCTTTCCGCACGGGCTACACCTCTGTCATGATCGACGGTTCGCACGAGTCCTTCGAGGACAACATCGCCCTGACCAAGTCCGTTGCCGACGCTGGCCGCGCCATGGGCGTGCCCGTCGAGGCCGAGCTCGGCAAGGTTGGCGGCAAGGAGGACGACGGTCCCGCGGTTGAGGGCGAGAGCCCCTACACCGATCCTGCCGAGGCCAAGGAGTTCGTCGAGCGTACCGGCTGCACCTCCCTCGCAATTGGCGTTGGCACCAGCCACGGTGTGTACACGAGCGATCCGCACATCGAGCAGTCCGTGGTCAAGGCCATTCGCGACGCCGTCGACGTGCCGCTGGTTCTGCATGGCACCTCCGGTGTGCCCGATGAGCAGGTTGCCGAGGCTGTGAAGAACGGCATCTGCAAGGTTAACTACGCCACCGAGCTGCGTCAGGCCTACACCAAGGGCTTCATGGCCTACATGGCCGAGAACCCCGCCTGCTTCGATCCCAAGAAGCCGGCCAAGGAGGGCATGCGTGAGATCACCGAGCTGGTTAAGATCCGCATGACCAACCTCAACTCTGTGGGCAAAGCAGAGTAACAACAAGGGTACTCTGATCCCACCGGACGGTTTGGGCGGGTCCCGTACTTAGTTTCCAAAACGTCCTCGCGCATGAAGGCCCCCGTTGTCTCGCTTCTTCGAAGCGTTGACAACGGGGGCCTTCGCGCTGCGGAATGATTTTGGAAACTAAGTACGGGACCCGCCCAAACCGTCCTGCTCAATCGCCCTTGTGGCGTTGGGGCTGAAAGGGTGGGGCGAGGGGGTTACTTGGTTGTTAGGGTTAGCAGGTCGTTGGGGGTTTTGAGGTTGTAGGTGGCATTTGGGATGTCTTGGTGTGATCCCCATGCCGCTCTGGCAAAACTGACCCCTGCCGAAGTTGCGCATTGTTCGTCGTAGACGGTGTCGCCAACGTAGACGACGTTGCCAGGATTCGCGCCCGTACGCCGGAGATATTCGAGCATGGGTGCGGGTGCGGGTTTATGTTCGGTTGTGTCTTCGACAAGGATGATGTGCTCAAAATACTTATCGAAACCAAGGGGTGCAATTTCTTTTGCGTATTCGTCGCGCGCACGTGAGGAGACGATGCCAAGTTTGCAGCCGTTGTCGGAGAGTGTTGCGATGACTTCAAGCAAACCTGGAAACACGCTGATGGTGCTTTTAAAGCTGGCGGCAACTTGGCACCAGCGATCCAGCGTTGCCTGCGAGTAGATTCCAAGTTTCTCAAGAGCATCCTTGCCGGGTATGCCGAGGGCAAATTCAAGCTCGTGTCGGGGGAGCGTTTTGCCGGTCTTTTCTTGGACAATCTGGACAAGCGATGATAGAACGCTTTCTTCTGTATCTGCCAATGTCCCATCAACGTCAAATACGATATGGTCAAAGTGCTTCATATGGTTGCTCCTCTCTGTTGTTTGCCTGCAAGTTTGATTCAGTGACAGAAGAAGGGCTAGCGGGATTTCTGCCTGGTACTATCGAGATTCTGCCTCGCTGCTCGATAGCTCGAAGGAGTGCATCCCATTTGTTCTTTAAATACCTGGCCAAGATGGCTTGCTGTCGCAAAGCCGCATTGGCGCGCGACTGTCTGGACCGTTCGCGTGGTGTGTGCCAAAAGTTCGCAAGCACGGTTTACGCGGTATGCGCGCAGATATGCCGCCGGGGTCGTTCCTGCGCAAGCTTCGATAATGCGGTAACACTCTCTTTCGCTTACGCCGGCTGCAGATGCCATCTGGGGCACATCTATAGCGGCTGCATAGTTTGCGCGGATATAGTCCAGGATTGCCTTGAACTGTACGTCGCGGTTGGTCATCCAAGAGGCGTTGTCGGAGGAAAAGAGCGGTTCGGCCTTGGCGTAAATCTGAATCCAGAGCTCTGACAAGCTATTCCGAAGCGCCATCTCGTTCTGCGGCCGTTGAAGGTCGTGGTTAAAGGAACTCTTTAGCAAATCGATAAAGGGCATATCGTCGGGGTTGGTGGGCGACCATTTGAGCACATCGACGCCTCGACATTGCAGCAAAGGATTGATGTAGCGCTTTTGGAGACGTCCCGCGGGATCGCCGAGCATCGACGGCTGAAAGATATGCAGCATTTGAATGGCTGGCGCCGAATTGGGTGATTGCAGCGTGCTGTGCAAAACGCCGCCGTTGATAAAGCCGGCGGACCCTTCCTCAAAGCGTACGTGCTCATGAGCCGCGCGCGTTCGATAGTCAATCGCTCCCTGCTCCATGTAGAAAAGCTCAACTTCGGAATGCCAGTGCCAGGGGACGGAATTGCCCGGATAGCGAGCGAATTCTGCGCGTTCGGCAATATAGGGCCAGTCTTCGGCGGTCTCGGGAAACGCTTCCTCGCGTCCTCCGCGGTGCAATTCTATGTGATCCATGTTTCGCATGGCATCAGTATAAAGCGCGATGGGCTTAGATTGCTCTTGCCTGTTCGGGGAACGCCTTGTCTAGGGATGCTTGGAGCTTTTCGAAGGATGCTCGTAAGTTGAGGCTCTGATCGGCTGAGCGCTTGGTTTTTGTGGTGGGGGAGTCGAGGAGACCGTTTCTCTGTGTCGGGGGGAAGGAGAAAAGGTTTGCATGATTTAGGGATGGCTGCTGTGCTGCGTCATTGGAAGAATGCATGCTTATGCGGCCTCCTCGATGTCCACCAAAAGGTTGCGCACGGGGTATGCTGCTAGGTTCCGTGCGTTGGCAGTATTATGCCGCGGCTGTTGCAAAGAAGCGCTAAAGAAAGGCTTAATCAGGTTTGATGTAACAATGAAACCGCAGGTCAAGGCTATTGAGTAACACTCTTGAAAGGTTTTGAGCTTAAGGGCTTTCTAAGGTTTGTGGCGCGGATGTGGCTCGCCTGTGTGGGGCGTGTGGACGGCTCGTTCCTAGCGCTGCGGTGCGGCGGCGCGTACTTGTTCGATGACCTTTTCCATCGTTGCGTCGATGCGGTCTTTTTTGAGCTCGCATTCCCAGATGGTTATGGGTGTCCAGCCCATTTGGGTGAGTGCGTTGATGGCTGCTCGGTCGCGCTCGACGTTGCGACGGAACTTTGCCTCCCAAAACTCAACGTTGCGCTTGGGCTGGCTAGGGTTGCACTTGGGGCAGCGGTGCCAAAAGCAGCCGTTGACGAAGATGGCGATCTTGCGTCCGGGGAAGGCGATGTCGGGTTTGCCGGGAACCTTCCATTCCAAGCGATAGCCCGTAAGGCCCGCGGCGCGCAGGCGCTGACGTACGAGCAACTCAGGCTTAGTATTGGCGCGTTTGTTACCCTTCATGGACTTTTTGATGGCGGCGCGGCGGCGCACGAGCTCACGCTCGTCGGCGGAAAGGTCCGAGGTATCGATGCCGTCGAGCAGACCTGGTTTGGGGCGCTTTTTGCTACGGCGCTTAGGTGCGCGCTTGGGCTTGGTGGCGGGCTCGTCGGTCGCGGTGGCCTCGGCGTCGTTGGCAGCGCCGTTGGCCTCAAGCCGGTCTTCCTTCAGCTCAATCAGGGCATCAATGAGCCCTTTGTCGGCGGGCATCCACTCAACGGTGGCAAGCGAGGTGCGCGGAATCCAGCGGATATCGAGCTGGCGGTCGTGCTTCTGGGGTTCATCGGATTCATCGGCGAGCGAGCAGTAATAGCACTCCATGGAGAGATGAAAATCGGGGTAGTCATACTCAACGGTGTAGAAATCGCGCAGGTTGGTGACTTTTACCTGCAACTCTTCCATAAGCTCGCGGCGTACGGCGTCCTCGGGCGTCTCGCCGCGCATGAGCTTGCCGCCTGGGAACTCCCAAAGTCCCTGCATGTCGCCGTAGCCGCGCTGCACGGCAAGCAGCTCATCAGATCCATCCTTGCGAATGATCCCAGCGGCAACATGAACAGTCTTCAACAGGAGTCCTCTCTCAACATCAACGCGTGGCAGGCTAGCTACCCGTACCTTACACAACGGTAAGGCAAGCGTAAGCCATATCGATGGTAGCCGACTCGTCTTCTTGCGACTATAGATGCCGTAGACTAATCGCAAGAAAGGACTCGGTATGCAAACCACGCACATGGCGACCCCGGTACTGGAGGTCGCGCATCTCGAAAAAGTATATGGAGCGCTGGGCAACGTGACCCGCGCGCTCAACGACGTCAGCTTTACCGTCAACCGCGGCGAATTTGTTGGCATCATGGGCGCTTCGGGCTCGGGCAAGTCGACGTTGCTCAACTGCGTGTCGACCATCGATAGCGCCACAAGTGGCACGATCCGCATCAACGGGCAGGACGTAACACGCATGAAGCAGGCTAAGCTTTCGCAGTTCCGCCGCGAGGAGCTCGGCTTTATCTTCCAGGACTCCAACCTGCTCGATACGCTCACGGCGCGCGAGAACATCGCCCTGCCGCTCACCATCGCCCGCACAAACTCGGCAGAGATCTCGACCCGTGTGCAGGATGTGGCAGCGCGCCTGTCTATCAGTCAGGTGCTCGACAAGTATCCCTACCAGATGTCCGGCGGTCAGCAGCAGCGCGTTGCCGCGGCTCGTGCGCTCGTCACCGACCCCACCATGATCATGGCCGACGAGCCCACCGGCGCCCTCGATTCTAAAAGCGCTCGTCTGCTGCTCGAGAGTCTGGAGGCCCTGAATCGCCGTCTGCGCGCCACGGTGCTCATGGTCACGCACGACAGCTTTGCCGCCAGCTACACGAGCCGTGTGCTGTTTATCCGCGATGGCAAGATCTTCACCGAGCTGCGCCGCGGCGACACCGACCGCCGAGAGTTCTTCGACCGCATTATGGAGGTCGTTGCCATGATGGGCGGTGAGGGCTCCGATGCTCTGTAAACTCGCTTGGGGCAACGTTCGCCGCGCCGGCCGCGACTACCTCGTCTACCTTTTGACGCTCACCTTGGGCGTCACGGTCTTCTATGCCTTTAACACCATCTCGATGCAGGTCGACATCGCCGGAATCGATGAAAAGGGCTTGGCGCAGGTAATGGGCAGCATGCTCGGCGACCTGACGTACTTTTTGGCCGGTGTCATGGCCTTTTTGATGGTGTACGCCAATAACTTCATCATGAAACGCCGCAAGAAGGAGTTTGGCCTGTACCAGGTGCTCGGCATGGGGCGCGGGCGCGTCGCCACGATCATGGCGCTCGAGACCGTGATAGTGTCGGTCGTGGCCTTTGTCGCCGGCATTGTGCTGGGTGTGGGACTCTCCCAGCTCATGACGTTCTTTACGGCTTCGCTTTTTAAGACACAGATCGCCAATTTCCACTTCTTTTTCTCGGTGCATGCGTTCAATCTGACCCTTGCCTGCATGCTCGTAATGTTTGTGCTCACGCTACTGCTGAACCTTCGCGCCGTGCGTCGTACCAAACTCATCGAGCTTATGGGTGCCGAGCGTCGCAACGAGAGCATCAAGACACGCAACCCCTGGATCGCGATTGCCATCTTTGCCGTGGGCGCGGTGCTTGTGGGCGTGGCCTATTACCGTCTGCTACGTGATGGGTTCCCGCTAACCGCGACGGACAGCAAGCTGCAAGAGGCCATGAACCAGTTTGGTATTACGACCGCTATGGTTACCGTGGGCACCTTTGCCCTGTTCTGGGGACTCTCGGGCATGCTCATCAAGCTGCTGCAGAGCCTGCGCGGCGTGTATTGGCGCGGCCTCAACATGTTTACCGTGCGCCAGCTTGCGGCCAAGGTCAACACGGTGTGCTTTTCGATGGGCGTCATCGCGATGCTCCTGTTTTTGGCCATCACCTCGGTGACGTGCGGTATGTCAATTGCCAACGTGATGAACGAAAACCTGGAGCGCTATAACCCTGTTGATGTGTCTCAGACGTATGTCTATTACACGCCCGATACGCTCGACTACTACAAAGGGTACAAAGGGTATGTCAATCCGTCTGAGGCCGATCGCATGGTGCTGGCCGATACAACGGTCGATTTGTACCCTGCATGGCACGGCAAGGGCAAGTCGGCGGGCAACAACGACGGGACCGGCAAGAAGGTCAATATCGCCGATGTTGCCGGTGAGCATGTGCAGATCGATTCGTATCTGAGTTACCCGTTTGGCGGTTCGGATCCTTCGGTGACCCCAAGTGAGATGTGCAAGATCATGGGCGAAAAGCTTCCCAAGGCCTTCGGGGGTAGCAATGCCGATACGATGGGTCTGTTTGTGACGCCGGCGAGCCAGTACAACAAACTGCGTCAGATGATGGGCGAGGAGCCGGTGCACATCGGTCACGACCAGTATCTGCTTACATGTGATATGGGCGGCGAGCTGGTCGACCTGTACACCAAGTATATGGCTGGCGGCCATGCCCTTACCTTGGGCGGGCATACGCTCAAGCCCGCAACCGATAAGTCGGACGAAGATACGGCGGCCATCGCCAACTCGGCGATGGGCAGCAATCCGGGTACCGTCGTCGTTGCCGACGAGCTGTTGTCCCAGCTTAATCTGCAGCCGTATTCCAGTAGCCTGCTCGTTAACTACAAACAGGGGATGGATACGACCGAGGCAGACGAGAGCATTAAACACACTCTGCTCGACAATCTGCTCGTTGACGGCAAGGAGCCGGGGTCGTGGGGAATCTTTATCACACGCTCCGAGATGTACACGCAAGCAGCGCAAATGAACGGTCTTATTAGCTACCTAGCCATCTACATCGGCTTTGTATTGGTCGTTGCATGCGCGGCGATTCTGTCGATCCAGCAGCTCTCCAACGTGGCCGACGGCAGCCGCAGCTATCGTGTGCTGGCACAGATCGGCTGCGACGACCGCCAGATCCGCCATTCGGTGATGGCGCAGCAAGCGGTATTCTTCCTGTTCCCGCTGGCAGTGGGCCTGGCGCACTCCTTTGTGGCACTTAAGGTGATCATCGAGCAGGTGAGCATATTCGGAAATATGAGCATCGGTGGCACCGTGGGCCTCACCTGTGCAATCTTCCTGGCAGCCTACGGCGGCTACTTCCTGGTGACCTACCTCATGAGCACCGGCATGGTGCGAGCCGCCATCGCCACCCGCTACAGCGAGTAACAAGCGGGCAAAACCGTCGCAAAATTAGAGGTGTATGACCGCCGCGAAGGGACCAGGGGCCCTTTCGCGGCGGTTTTTGCCAATCTGGTGCGTCTCAGATACAAGTGAGTAGACTTTTTTGAACCTGCCGAGCACATCGTGACAAATGATCTATAAAACTGCAGGTCAGAGCTGTGGCGTTTTGGGGCGTGCTTGGCCTCCTGCAAAAAGCCTACTCACTTGGTTTTTCTGCTAGAAGACCGCCACGAGGGAAGGCAACTCTCCCGGGTAGTCGTTGGGGACGTCCCCAACGGCTACCCAAGGAGTGTCCCAAACCGCCGGCAGAAAAGGAGCGTCCCTAACTGCCGCATCCGGAGCAAGACAACGCCGCAGGCAGAGGACGGACAGCGAGCGGGTCGCATTTGAGGCAAGGTGACGTGAAACGAAAGGGCGCTGACCTTCTGGTCGCGCCCTTGAAGTTGAACGTCAGATTGTCCAAATGCGACCCGCGCAGCGTCGAGCCGTTACGGCGTCTGGTAAAACGCCGTAACCTACACCCGTTCCGCGATCTCGCGGATGAGGTAGTCGGTCTTTTCCCAGCCCAGGCACGGGTCGGTGATCGACTTGCCAAAGACGCCGCCGTCGACCGGCTGGTTGCCGTCCTCCAGGTAGGACTCGATCATAAAGCCCTTGACTAGCTTGGAGATGGACTCGTTGCGGCGGCAGCTGTCGAGCACCTCCTTGCAAATGCGATACTGCTCCAGCGGACGCTTGCCCGAGTTGTCATGGTTGCAGTCGATGACCGCTGCCGGATTGGCGTAGCCGGCATGCTCGGTATAGCGCTCGGCCAGGCGCTCGAGGTGCTCGTAGTGGTAGTTGGGGTAGGTGCGCCCATCGAGACCGATGTAGCCACGCATAACGGCGTGCGCGAGCGGATTGCCGTCGCACTCGACCTCCCAGTTGCGGAAGATGAAGCTCTGGTGCGCCTGCGCGGCGTAAATGGAGTTGAGCATAACGGTGGTAGAGCCGGCAGTGGGATTCTTCATGCCGACGGGTACCGAAATGCCGCTCGACACCAGGCGATGCTCCTGGTTCTCGACCGAGCGTGCACCCACGGCAACATAGCTCAGCAGGTCGACGAGGTATTGGTAGTTGGACGGGTAGAGCATCTCATCGGCGGTAAAGAAGCCGGTCTCCTCGATGACGCGCAGGTGCATGTGGCGGATGGCCTTGACGCCCTCGAGCAGGTCGTCGGGAGCCTCGGGGTTGGGGTTGTGCAGAAGACCCTTGTAGCCGGTGCCCTTGGTGCGCGGCTTATTGGTGTAGACGCGCGGAATGATGATGAGCTTGTCCTTGACCTCTTCGGCGGTCTTGACCAGTCGGTTCATATACTCGAGCACCGAATCCTCGCGGTCGGCAGAGCACGGGCCGATGATGAGCACCTTACGTGCGTCCTCGCCGGTAAAGACTTTGGCGACCTCGGCGTCAAATGCCTGCTTTTTGGCGGTAAGCTCAGCAGAAAGTGGCATTTCCTCGCGGATCTCCATGGGGATCGGCAGCCTGCGTTTGAATTCCATGGCCATGCGGGGCCTCCTCAATCTATAGAAAGAGCAAAAAGCGTATTGTCGAATGCACGGCATTATCCGCTGTCGCACGCTAAAGTGCAAGCCCTCGTCACCCCAAAACCTGCCAAAAAGGGACAGGTTTATTTTGGCAGGTTTTATCTGGGTAAACGTTGGCGAATGCCGGGAGGGAGCGGCGCCGCGCGGGACCCTAAGGCTGTTGTCAGTTCCCCAGGAAATACCATGTGGGCAAAAAATGCCAAATATGAGTACGGTTGCTATCTTAGTAGCATATTGCCTTCGCAAAATAATAGACATAACAGCAAAATATGTTTATTAACGCAAACACATATAAGTCCGCTATAGGGCTGTTTGATCAATTTAGGGACGCGTGTAAGCCGTGAAAACGGCATTTGGGGCTGTTTTGGCTGTTACTAAAAAGGTAACAGTACTCATATTTGCCCTTTTTTGCCCACGGGGCCTCGAAGGGGCTGCCAATCAGGTTCCAGGGGAGGTGGTTCGAGGGCCGCAGAGCAAAAAAACGGGGGCGCAGGTTGTCCTGCGCCCCCGTTTTCTGGGCATTGCGGTTGTTTGCCGCCGGTTGTTACGCCGCCTCGTCGAACTGCGAGTTGTACAGGTCGGCGTAGAAGCCGCCTTGGGCGAGTAACTCGTCGTGCGTGCCCTTCTCGACGATGTCGCCGTCGCGAATTACCAAGATCACGTCGGCGTTGCGGATCGTGGACAGGCGGTGCGCGATGACAAAGCTTGTACGGCCCTGCATCAGCGCATCCATGGCGCGCTGAATGAGTTCCTCGGTGCGGGTATCGACGTTGGAGGTCGCCTCGTCCAGAATCAGCGCCGGGCGGTCGGCCAAAATGGCACGGGCGATGGTCACGAGCTGGCGCTGACCCTGCGACAGGTTAGTGCCCTCCTCGTTGATCATAAAGTCGTAACCGCCGGCGAGCGTATGGATAAAGTGATCGCAGCGTGCGGCGCGCGCGGCGGCCTCGACCTCGGCATCGCTTGCATCGGGGCGTCCGTAGCGGATGTTCTCGCGGATCGTGCCGTTAAACAGCCAGGTATCCTGCAGCACCATGGCAAACTCGCCGCGAAGTGCCGCGCGGTCCCAGTCGCGCACGTCGATGCCCTCGACGCGCAGCGAGCCGCCGTCCACATCGTAGAAGCGCTGCAGCAGCTTAATGAGCGTGGTCTTGCCGGCGCCGGTGGGGCCGACGATGGCGATGGTCTGGCCGGGCTGCGCCTCGCAGCTAAAGTCGTGGATGATGGTCTTGTCGGGCGTATAGCCAAACTTGACGTGGTCAAACTCCACGTGGCCGGGGCGCTTCTCGGGAATCTGCGCGTCGGCCTTCTGCTCCTCCTCGGGTGCGGCCAGGAACTCAAAGACGCGCTCGGTTGCGGCGGCCATCGACTGCATCGTGTTGCTCACGTTGCCCAGCTGCTGCACCGGCTGCGTAAAGTTGCGCACGTACTGGATAAAGCTCTGGATGTCGCCGGGCGTGGCGTTGCCGGTCAGCGCGAGCTGCGCGCCCACTACGACAACGCCCACGTAACCCATGTTGCCCACCAGGCTCATAAGCGGCATCATCAGGCCCGACAGGAACTGCGAGCGCCAGCCACTAATAAACAGGCGGTCGTTTTGACGGTCGAACTCCTCGATCGAAGCCTCGGCGCGGTCGAACACCTGAATGACGTTCTGGCCGGCAAAATCCTCCTCGATAATGCCGTTGACGGTACCCAGGACCTGCTGCTGCTCGCGGAAGTACGGCTGCGAGAAGTGAATCATCACCATCAAGATAATCGCGGCGGCCGGCAGCGTGAGCACGGTGACGCCG
Source organism: uncultured Collinsella sp. (assembly GCA_900544645.1). GTDB lineage: Bacteria > Actinomycetota > Coriobacteriia > Coriobacteriales > Coriobacteriaceae > Collinsella. Next base: position 86,416 of record UQWG01000001.1, on the reverse strand, counting down.
GTGAGCGGCAGGCTGATCGACAGCATCATGACGAGCACGCCGATAATCTGCGTCACCGACGTGATGAGCTGGGTCACGCTCTGGTTGAGCGACTGGCCGAGCGTATCGACGTCGTTGGTGATGCGACTGAGCACGTCGCCCTTGCTGTGTCCGTTAAAGTAGCTCATCGGCACGACGGCAATCTTGGCGGCGATCTCCTTGCGCATTCGGTAGCAGATCTTTTGCGTGACGCCGGTCATGAGCCAGCCCTGGATTAGACTGCAGATAGAGCTCGCCAGATACAGGCAGAGCAAAAAGCCGAGCGTCTTGGCAATCCAGGCAAAGTCGACATCGCCGGTGCCGTTGACCTTGGCAACCAAGCCCTCGAACAGTTTGGTGGTAACCTGGCCGAGCACCTTGGGCCCCACAATGTTAAAGATGACCGAGCACACGGCAAAGGCGACGGCGGTAAACACGGCAATCTTGTGCTGGCCGATATAGCCGAGCAGCTGCCTCATGGTGCCCTTAAAGTCCTTGGCCTTTTCGCCGCGACGCATGCCGCCCATGCGGCCCATGGGACCACGCTGGCGGGTGGGCTTGGGAATCTGAGTCTTGGTCTCGTCTGCCATTAGCGCTCGCCTCCTTCCGTGACGGCTGCAATTTCTTCTTGGGTAAGCCCCAGCTCCTCGGCGGAAAGCTGCGACTGTGCGATCTCCAGGTACGCCGGGCAGCTGCGCAGCAGCTCCTCGTGCGTACCGGTGCCCACCACGTGGCCGTCGTCGAGCACAATGATCTGGTCGGCGTGCATGATGGTTGCGATGCGCTGGGCCACGACCACGAGCGCGGCGTCGGTAACGTTTTTTGCAAGCTCTTCGCGCAGGCGAGCGTCGGTCTTGTAGTCGAGGGCGCTAAACGAATCATCGAAAACCACGACCTCGGGCTTTTTGGCCAACGCGCGGGCGATGGCCAGGCGCTGGCGCTGACCACCCGAAACATTGGAGCCGCCCTGGCTGATGGGGGAGTCGTAGCCGCCCTCGCGCTCGGCGATAAAGTCCTCGGCCTGTGAGATGCGCGCGGCTTGGCGCATGTCATCATCGCTTACCATGTCGCCCGCAAACTTGAGGTTGCTCTCAACGGTGCCCGAGAACAGACGACCCTGCTGCGGAATATAACCGATGCGGCGGCGCAGCTCGGAAAGGGTCATGTCGCGCACGTCGATGCCGTCGAGCGAAATGCTGCCGCCCGTGACGTCGTACAAGCGTGGAATCAGCTGCACGAGCGTGGACTTGCCCGAGCCCGTGGAGCCAATGATGCCGAGCATCTGACCGGCATGCGTGGTGAAGTTCACGCCGCTGATGACATCGGCGCGGGCATCGGGGTACTGGAAGCTCACGTCGCGGAAGGTGAGCTCACCGCGCGGCGAGCTGGCCGCGGGCAGTTTGGGCGAGGCAGGGTCGTTGATGCTCGTGGGGCAGGTGATGACCTCATCTACGCGCTCGGCTGCGACCTCGGCACGGGGCAGGATGACCGAAACCATGGTGAGGATCATAAACGCCATGACGATCTGCATAGTGTAGGAGATGAACGCCATCATGTTGCCGACCTGCATCACGCCGTCGGACACGCCCTGCGCGCCAAACCAGACGATAAGCACGGTGATGCAGTTCATGACGAGCATCATGAGCGGCATCATGAAGCTCATGGCGCGGTTGGTGTAGAGCTGCGTGGTCATCAGGTCGAGCGAAGCCTTGTCAAAGCGCTCGAGCTCATGTTCCTCGCGGTTGAACGAGCGGATGGGCATAAGGCCGTCGAGCAGCTCGCGGGCGGTAAGGTTCACGCGGTCAACAAAGCTTTGCATCTTTTTGAACTTGGGCATGGTGAGGCCCATGAGCACGCCGACAACGGCCGAAACCGCGATGATGGCCACGGCGATGGTCCACTCCAGGCCGGTGTGGTTGGCCAGGACGCGCATGACGGCGACGATGCCCATGACGGGGGCCATCAGGCACATGCGGATAAACAGGGTTGCGGCCATCTGGATCTGCTGAATGTCGTTGGTGCAGCGGGTGATGAGCGAGGCCTGGCTAAACTTGCCCACCTCGGCCGGCGAGAAGTGCATAACCTTGTTGAAGGTCTCGCGGCGCAGGTCGCGGGCGATGGAGCAGGCGGTGCGCGAAGCCACGGCACCGGTCAGGATGGTGGCGACGAGCGACACCAGACACAGGCCGAACATCGTGGTCGCCATGCGGCTCAGGTAGGCGTTCTGCACGTCGGCGGGGTCGATGCCCTGTGCCTTGTACTCGTCCTGTACATAGCTCACGGCGCGCTGGGTGACGATGGAGCCCGACATGGAGCCCATTTTGTCTGCCATATCGTTGGCGCCCTCGACGAGCTTGCCCTGATCGATAAGACCGCCTTCAACGCCTAGGCGCAGGCTCTTCATGGTGATCTTGCCGCCGTCGGCGTCGATCTGCTTTTGCATGCTCTGCGCGGCTGCGGCCTTCTGCTGCATCTCGGCGAGCTGCTCGGGCGTCATCGCCGCCATCTGCTCGGGGGTGGGCATGGCCTGAGCGGCGCCGCCATCGCTTGCCTCGGTGGACGTGCCGGTCATGTCGCCCATGGAGTCGGCGTCGATGCCTTGGTTGAGCGAAAGGACGACGGTCTCGGGCAGGCTCATAATGTCGGCGAGCTTGCTGCCATCGGCACGCTCTTCCTCGGTGCCCTTGTACGTTCGAATGCCGTTATTGTCCGCCTTGCTAAACACGGCCTCCGCAGCTTTGGCGTCCTTGGCGCTCATAAAGAGCTCAAGGTCATCGAGCGATTCGGCGCGGATGGTGTCGGGCACGGGCGAGGCGATGCCGCCTTGCTGCACGCCCACGTCGACGATGTCGCTCATATAGGTGGGCAGTGCCAGATCGGCGTTGCAGCTGATTACGATAAGTACGATAGCTGCGAACAGTGCCAGGACATGCTTTTTAAAGAGCTTGAGAATCCTCACTCGGCATCTCTCCTTTCTTGATTGCGGTCGATAATTTCGTTGGCACGCCTTAGAAGACGCACCATCTCTTGGGTATCTGTTTCGCCGAGCTGCTCGAGGAAAGCCGTGGTGCGGTCCTCGAATTCCCGACGTTTGATTTCGAGGTCCTGGAATCCCTTGTCGGTCACTGTGACGTGTACGCGACGACGGTCGGTTTTTGAGTGCTCGCGCTCAACCCAGCCCTTGGCCTCGAGGGCGCGCAGAATATTGGCGATGCGGGCGTTCGAGACCCAGGCGCGATCAGCGAGTTCGCTCGGCGTGAGCGAACCGCCAGCGAGTATGAGGGCGCGCATGACGGCCATCTCACCGCCGAGGGCTTTGTCCGCAAAGCGCGAAATGCGCTGATGCATGCTGCCGAACTCGGTAAGGAGCTGACGCCCAAGTTCACGGAAATCGGTATCTTCCACCGAAAACCCCTAACACTAGAAACTATTTTCGGTGAAAGATGATACCCCCGCACGCGCACCCTATACGGTAGATTTTGGGACATGCCTAGAAAACAACCTTTAGGCGACCTCCGTACACCGTCGGTATCAGCAAAGTTAGGGGTAGATCTCTGAGCACGTCCTAAAGCCCACTCAGAGGCACTTTACTCTGCTAAAGCTGGCATAACAGCTAGAGTGAACGTCGTACAAAGGCAAGGAAAAATACCAAACAAATCGGTGAACGGTAGTTGTTCGCGCTCGCATTTCCTGCGGGTTTGTAAAAAACGCCCTAATGGTATAAAAAAAGAAACATATAACAGCCCAGATGGAGAGGGTGGCTATGTTATCCTTCACAGACGGGTGAAATCTTGGGTTTTGGGTTGTAGTTCCAAGGTGGACAAACGTTTTTCCTGCACCAACGTGTGGTGAAGAACGGAAGAAGCCGGTAGTGCAAGCCGAAAATTCAAGAATTCAATAAGCAGCGGTGTGAGAGAGCGCCGCATTACACGTAACTAGGAGCGTGGTTACACAATGCAGGAGGCATGGGAAGGCTTCAAGGAAGGTATCTGGACGGGAGAGGTTGACGTCCGAGACTTCATCCAGAAGAACTACACCCCCTACGAGGGCGATGAGTCGTTCCTCGTAGGTCCGACCGAGCGTACCAAGGAGCTGTGGGGCGAGGTTCTCGACCTGCTGCTTAAGGAGCGCGAGCAGGGTGGTGTCCTCGATATGGACACCAAGACCGTCACGGGTATCGTGAGCCACCCCGCTGGCTACATCGATAATGCCCATCGCGACAAGGAGACCATTGTTGGCCTCCAGACCGACAAGCCGCTCAAGCGCGCGCTGCACGTCAACGGTGGTATCCGCATCGCTTGCCAGGCTGCCAGCCAGCACGGCTACAAGGTCGACGAGAACGTTGTCGAGCGCTACACCTTCGAGCGTAAGACCCACAACGCTGGCGTCTTCGATGTTTACACTCCCGAGATGCGTGCTTGCCGCTCGGCTCACATCATCACCGGTCTGCCCGATGGCTATGGCCGCGGCCGCATCATCGGCGACTACCGTCGTGTTGCCCTGTACGGCGTCGACTACCTGATCAAGGACAAGGAGGCCCAGAAGGCTTCCACTCCGACGGTCATGACCGCCGACAACATCCGCGATCGCGAGGAGCTGCAGGAGCAGATCCGCGCCCTCGGCGAGCTCAAGATGATGGCCGAGACCTATGGTTTCGATATTTCCAACCCTGCTACCAACACGCAGGAGGCCATCCAGTGGATGTACTTCGCCTACCTTGCTGCCGTCAAGGAGCAGAACGGCGCCGCTATGTCCATCGGCCGTACCTCTACGTTCATCGACATCTATGCTGAGCGCGACCTTGCCAACGGTACCTTCACCGAGGAGCAGATCCAGGAGTTCGTGGATCACTTCATCATGAAGCTTCGCATGGTCAAGTTTGCCCGTACCCCTGAGTACCAGGCCCTGTTCACCGGCGACCCGCAGTGGGTCACCGAGTCCATCGGCGGCATGGGTGTCGACGGCCGTACGCTCGTTACCAAGATGAGCTACCGCTACCTGCACACGCTCGAGAACATGGGCACCAGCCCCGAGCCCAACATGACCGTTCTGTGGTCGACCCGTCTGCCCGAGAACTTCAAGAAGTTCTGCGCCAAGACTTCTGTCGCCAGCTCCTCGATCCAGTACGAGAACGACGACCTCATGCGCGTCTATCATGGCGACGACTACGGCATCGCCTGCTGCGTGTCCTCCATGCGCATCGGCAAGGAGATGCAGTTCTTCGGCGCTCGCGCCAACCTGGCCAAGTGCCTGCTGTACGCACTCAACGGCGGTGTTGACGAGGTCTCCAAGAAGCAGGTCGGCCCCAAGTATCGCGCCGTCGAGGGCGATACGCTCGATTACGACGACGTTGTGGCCAAGTACAACGACATGATGAAGTGGCTCGCTGGCGTGTACGTCAACTCGCTGAACATCATTCACTACATGCACGACAAGTATTGCTACGAGCGCATCCAGATGGCCCTGCACGACAAGCACGTGCACCGCTGGTTCGCTACGGGCATCGCTGGCCTTTCCGTCGTGGCTGACTCCCTGTCCGCCATCAAGTACGCCAAGGTCCACCCCGTCCGTGACGAGAACGGCATCATCGTCGACTTCGAGACCGAGGGCGAGTTCCCCAAGTACGGTAACGACGACGACCGCGTCGACCAGATCGCTCACGACGTTGTGCACCAGTTCATGGAGTACATCCGCATGAACGACACCTACCGCAACTCCGTGCCCACGACCTCGGTTCTGACCATTACCTCCAACGTCGTGTACGGTAAGAAGACCGGCTCCACGCCCGACGGCCGCAAGGCTGGCCAGCCGTTCGCCCCGGGTGCTAACCCCATGCACAAGCGCGATAGCCATGGCGCCATCGCTTCGCTGTCTTCGGTTTCCAAGCTCCCGTTCCGCGATGCTCAGGACGGCATCTCCAACACCTTCTCCATCATCCCGAGTGCGCTCGGCAAGGAGGACCAGGTGTTCTTTGGCGATATCGACCTTGATCAGCTGGGCGAGTAACTATTGTTAGTGCTATACTAACAATAACGATTACTGATTAGTGCGCCGGTTTCGGCCGGCGCCTATCGATCGAAGGAGACACATTATGAAGGTTTCTGAAGTTTCCGAGACTCAGGCCGATAACCTGGTCCACATGCTCGACGCTTACGCCGAGAAGGGTGGCCACCACCTGAACATCAACGTCTTCAACCGTGAGACGCTGCTCGACGCTCAGGCTCACCCCGAGAAGTACCCGCAGCTGACCATCCGCGTTTCCGGCTATGCCGTGAACTTCCACACGCTCACCAAGGAGCAGCAGGACGAGGTCATTTCGCGTACCTTCCACGACAAGTTCTAAAGGGGTTTAACTCCCGCAGGATCGCCGGGCCGCTTTGGGTTACTTTCCAAAACGTCCTCGGACATGCAAAGGGCTCCGCTGCGCGCTTCGCGCGGCGGAGCCCTTTGCGTCCTGCGGAAATGTTTTGGAAAGTAACCCAAAGCGGCCCGGCGGGGGTCCTGTGTAGTCACCCTTTAGGCGGAACTCTCCTAATTATTTGGATGAGTCGTTTACTTACTTGTGCTGTTACCGTCTTCCCGCTGTTGTTGGGGTATGCTTTGTTCGTATGTAAACGTATGACATGTTGATAGGGGAGGGTGCTATGGCTCGCGAGGGCACTCGTTCTAAGGATTCTGCTAAGCCTGGCATCAAGGAAGTTGCAGCGGTGGCGGGGGTTTCGCCTACTACGGTATCTCGCGTGCTTAATAACCGCGGTTATATTAGCCAAGAGACCCGCGATAAGGTCCACGCCGCGATGGAGCGCATCAACTATACGCCCAACGATATCGCCCGTGCCATGCTCAACGGCCGTCTGAACCTTATCGGCATGATCGTTCCCTTTGTGAGCAGTCCGTTCCATGCTCAGGTTGTGCAGGCGGTCGAGCGCACGTTGGCGGAAAACGGCTTTAAGATGTTGCTGTGCAACAGCGCCAATCGACCTGATCTTGAGCGTTCCTATATCGACATGCTCCGCCGCAATATGGTCGACGGCGTCATCGTCAACTCCCTCAATATCGGTGCCGAGGCATATGCCGAGATGGGCTTGAGCCTAGTTGGCATCGACTGCGATCTTGGCGAGGGCTCTGTCCAGATTGCAAGTGACAGCTATGGCATCGGCGAGCTCGCCACGCGCCGTCTGATTGATGACGGCTGCAGGCGTATCCTGTGCCTGCGCAGCAATAGCCGCATGCGCATGCCTGCCAATAAGCGTACCGATGCCTACCTCGATGTTGTTGAGCAGGCCGGTTTGTCCGCGCTTGTCCGTGAGGTTGAGTTCGTTAAGCCCGACGACGAAAAGGGCGCGGTCGTTGCGAAGATCCTCGATGAGAACCCCGATATTGACGGCATCTTTGCGGGAGACGATACGATGGCGGCCATCTGTCTCAACGTGATGAAGCAGCGCGGCTTGAGCGCTCCAGACGACATTAAGGTCGTGGGCGCGGATGGTGCCCGCCGCACTATGACGTTTATGCCTGACTTAACAACCGTACGTCAAGATATCGATCGCATCGGAGAGCTCGCGGCGCAATCCATCATTGCTCTTATTAACGGTGAAAAGCCCGAGTCGAATATCAAGCTTCCCGTTGAGCTTATCGAGGGCAAAACCGCGTAATTCGCCCCGTGCCAAAAGAATTCCTCAAACGCCTCTGATGACCGTTCACCGGCATATGTCAACCGTTTGCCGACGACTGGAACTGCGAAAAGACGTATTGGTGTGAAAACGTTTGACATATGAAAACGATTGACATATCTTGCCATTGTACCGAGTTAGTATGTCGTGGAAAGGAAGTCTCGGATGCACAAGGTGTATTACCAGCCTGAGGGAATTTGGGTAGGCGACATCATGCCGTACGGCGAGGACGGCACGTTCTATCTCTATCATCAGCGTGACACGCGTAACCCCGAACCTTTCGGAGAGCCGTTTGGCTGGGCACTCGCTACGACCAAGGATTTCGTCAACTACAAGGACTTTGGCGAGAGCCTTGAGCGCGGCGGCGACGAGGAAGTCGACCAGTACATTTATGCCGGCACGGTGTTTAAGGTGGGCGACAAGTACCATGCGCTCTACACTGGTTGCAATCGCGATAAGGTCCGCGCACGTTTGATGAAGCAGGTTCTTCTTCACGCAACGAGCGACGACGCCGTCAAGTGGGAGAAGAACATCGCCGAGACGCTGCTTCCGCCCCAGGAGGGTTACGATGACCGCAACTGGCGCGATCCCTTTGTGCTTTGGGATGAGGAGAACGAAGAGTACATGCTCATCCTCGGCACGCGTGTGGGCGAGGACAAGCGTCTGATGACCGGCCGCCTGGTCAAGTTCACCTCCAAGGATCTGACCAACTGGGAGTTCCAGGGCGACTGGTGGAACCCGGGCCTGTACACCATGTTTGAGATGCCTGATCTCTTTAAGATGGGCGACTGGTGGTACCTCGTCTTTTCCGAGTACAGCGACGGCAACAAGACCCGTTACCGCATGTCCAAGTCCATCAACGGTCCTTGGATTACCCCCGCTGACGACTCCTTCGACGGCCGCGCGTACTACGCCGCTCGCACCGCATTCGATGGCGAGCGTCGCGTTCTCTTTGGTTGGGTTCCTACGCGTGACGAGGGCGGCGACCCCAGCTCTTACCTATGGGGTGGCACCTTTATGCCCCTCGAGATCGTTCAGCGTGCCGACGGAACGCTCGGCACCAAGCTCCCCGACAGCATGCTTGGCGCCTTTGGCGAGGCTAAGGCAGTCGAGACCTTTGAGCTTTCCTGCGAGTCGGGCAAGGTCGAGCAGGTGCTCGCCGCGGATGCCGGCTCCACCTACTTGCTCGATGCCGACATTGAGCTCGGCGGTAACGCTGCCGGCTTCTCGGTCAAGTTCGCCGAGGACGCCGAGACCGGTCTTGCCTATGAGTTCCGCGCCAACCTGCGCGAGGGCAAGCTCGAGTTCACGCCGGCTCCCCAGTACCCGTGGTTCCAGGTCAACAACATGGGCCTCGAGCGTCCGTTGTTCTTTAAGGGCGAGGGCACTCACCATGTGCGTCTGGTCGTCGACGACGACATCGCGACCATCTTTGTCGATGATGTTGCGCTCAACGCTCGCTTCTGCAACAAGCAGGGCCAGGGTGTGGCGCTTACCGTCACCGACGGTGCGCTCAAGTGCGCAAACGCAACGATCGCGTCTCTGTAGCGGCAACGAACCGTTTTATGATTTAGAAAAGGAATGGAGAGGAACATGGACTACAAGGCAGTGTCCCAGCAAGTCGTCGACAACGTCGGCGGACTGGAGAACATCGAGGGCGCCACGCATTGCGTGACCCGTCTGCGTCTGGTGCTCAAGGATACGAGCAAATACAACAAGGCCGAGCTCGAGAACATCGATGGCGTCAAGGGCGTGCTGTACAACAGCGGCCAGCTCATGATCATCTTTGGTACCGGTACCGTCAACAAGGTTTACGATGAGTTTATGGCTCTGACGGGCGTCAAGGAGATTAGCGCTTCCGAGGTCAAGGGTGCCGAGGCGGACAAGAAAGGCAAGTTCTTCTCGGTCCTCAAGGTGTTCTCGGACATCTTTATCCCCATCATTCCTGCCTTCGTCGGTGCCGCTATCATCATCGGCCTTAAGTCGTTGATCGTTGCCAACGGCCTCTTTGGCATGGAGGGCAGTCTCGCCGATCACAGCGAGTTCCTCAAGAACCTCGCAAGCTTCTTTGCCATTATCGCCACCACGTTCGACTACCTGCCTGTCCTGGTTATGTACAGCGCGGTCAAGCGTTTTGGCGGTAACCCGATCCTGGGCATCCTCGTCGGTATCGTCATGGTTCACCCGAGTCTTATGAACCGTAACACGTTCGTTATGGACCCGACGGGTGCTGAGTACTGGAACTTCGGTCCGCTATCCATTCCCATGGTTGCTTTCCAGGGCGGTGTGTTCCCCGCAATCCTGACTGCCTGGTTTATGGCCAAGGTCGAAAAGATTGCCCAGAAGTACATCCCCGAGGTCGTTTCGTTCGTCTTTGTCCCGACCGTTACCCTGATTCTTGCTAACGTCGCCCTGTTCACCGTGTTCGGCCCGCTCGGCAACCTGATCGGTGACGTCCTCGCCGGCGTAATCGATATCCTGTACAACAGGATGGGCGTCTTTGGTGCCTTTGTCTTTGCCGCGTTCCTGCAGCCGCTCGTCGTTACCGGTACGCATCAGTTCATCCAGGGTATCGAGGCCAACCTCGTTGCCACGACCGGCTTCAACTACATCCAGGCCATCTGGTCGGTTTCCATCATCGCCCAGGGCGGCGGCGCCATCGGTATGTACCTCATTCACAAGAAGCACTCCAAAGAGCGCAACATCTGCATGTCGTCCTTTATCCCGACGCTGGTCGGAATCTCCGAGCCCGCTATCTTCGCTGCAAACATGCGCTACTCGATCATCCCGTTCATCTGCGCATGCATCGGTGCAGGCTGTGGCGGTGCCTTCGTCAAGCTCTTTGAGGTGCGCGCTATCGGTCAGGGTCTGACCGGCGTGCTTGGCCTGCTCATCGTTACGCCCGAGACCCTCGTGTGGTATGTGGCTGGCAATCTCATCGCCTTTATCGTGCCGATCGTCTTGATCTTTGCCTACAACAAGGCAAAGGGCGTGCCGACCACCGATGAAGAGGGCGCTGGCGCTGGCTTCGACGTTAGCTTCTAGTTGAGCCGTTCAGTGTAATCTGAGGATAAGTCCATTTGAGGAAGGGCGTTCGACTCGTGTGAGTCGAGCGTCCTTCCCCATAGACGAGAAAGTCAACGGCGATGTTTAATCAAAAAAATAAGGTGACACGCGCGGACTATGAGCAGTGGCGTGCCGGACAGGATGAGACGGCGGGTCGCATCGCGTCCGACCCCGATAGGCTCCTGTTCCATGTGGAGCCTGAGCTTGGCTGGCTCAACGACCCCAACGGTTTGGTTCAGATTGGTGATACGTATCACATCTATCATCAATACGATCCGTTCGATGCTGCGCATGGCGGTCCAGTGCTTTGGAACCATCTGACGACAAAGGATTTTGTGACGTACGAGAATCATGGCCCCGCGCTGTTCCCCGATTCCGATTTGGATTCGAACGGAGCGTATTCTGGTTCTGCCTTTGTACGCGATGGCAAGATTCACTATTTCTATACCGGCAACGTCAAGCATTTTGACCGCGATGATTACGACTACGTGTTGACGGGCCGTGAGCAAAACCAGATTCATATGGTTGCCGAGAATCCCGACGAATTGGGCGAGAAGTGCATAGCTGTTGGACCGGTCGATTACCCCGACGATATCGGTACGCACGTGCGCGACCCCAAGATCCTTGAACACGGCGGTATCTACTACATGGTTCTGGGCGCTCGTACGAAAGACGACCGCGGCTGCGTGCTTGTCTATACCTCGCGCAATCTTGAGGACTGGAGCTATGCGACGCGCATTGAGTTGGGCGAGAAGTTTGGCTTTATGTGGGAGTGCCCCGATCTGTTTGAGCTCGATGGCGAGCTTATTCTCGTTTGCTGTCCGCAGGGTGTGCCTGCCGATGGTTGGCGTTACCGCAATCCGCATCAGTGCGTGTGGTTCCCCATCGAGGCCGATTGGGAGGCGCCGAGCTTTAAAATCGTCGGGCAGGGCATGCCCCCGATGGTCGATGCCGGTTTTGATTTCTATGCTCCGCAGTCCTTTGAGGATGCTACAGGCCGGCGATTGATGATCGGATGGTCGGGTTGCCCCGATGCGACGGCGGAAAACCCGACGGTGGCGCGCGGGTGGCAGTGCGCGTTGACGGTGCCGCGAGAGCTGAGCATGCGCGATGGTAAGCTCTGCCAGCAGCCGGCGCACGAGATTGAGAGGATGCGCGGCGACTGCGTTCGCGCGACAGGCGGTGAAACCGTTGAGGAGCCGGGCCGCCTGTTTGATCTTGTGGTTTCCTGTGAGGGCGCCAAGATGGTCGAGCTCGAAATCCGCAAGGGTGTCTTTGTGCGCTATGCAGACGGGATGCTTACCCTCGACATGGGTGACGAAGGCTATGGGCGCGACCAAAGGTCGATCGAGCTCAGCGAACTTCGCGACCTGCGCGTGCTTTCGGACACTACGATGGTCGAGATTTTTGCCAACAGCGGCGAGGCGACACTTACGAGCCGTACCTATTCGCCGGCGGTTTCGGCGATGGGGTTGCATGCCGAGGGCGCGGCGTCGATGGATTTCTACCGCCTCGCGCATTAACCGTGCGTGGAGCACGATTGGACTTGCCGGGCGGAATGTGTCGCAGTTGCCGCAGCGAACTACCGTTTATCGTGTATAGCTACCGTTTGCGGAGTAAGTAACACATTGTTGCAAACCGTGTAGAATCCTAAATAAGCACGGAGTTTTCCAGGGAGACGCTGTCCTTTGTTGTGTGCAAGGGGCGGCGTCTCTTTGGCGCTCTGCCGCCGTTGTGCAACAGTGCGGCGGCGCGTGCCATGTATTGAAAAGCCAATGTTGAGATGGGTCGTGATAATAATGGGCAAGTACGTAATCGTGGTTGAGTCTGGGTCGGATGTGACGCCGGAGCTTTGCGAGCGCTACGGCATCGTGCGCGTGCCCATGCATGTCACGATTGGTGACGAGACCGTCGAGGACGGTTCGATCGATCCGCTTGAGATTTATTCACGCTGCAACGAGTTTGGCGTAATGCCCAAGACCAGCGGCTGCGCGCCTGCGGATTTTGCTCACGTGTACGACCGTATCCATGCCGAGCAGCCCAACGCGACTATTCTGCATCTCGCGTATTCCGAGGCCACGACCTGCTCGCATCAGTCCTCCAAGATTGCAGCCAAGGGGCGCGACTACGTGTTCTCCATGGACACGCGCTTTGTCTCGGTAGGCCAGTCGCTCGTTGTCGTCGAGACCGCCAAATACATCGAGGCTCACCCCGATGCCACCGTCGACGAGATCTTTGCATTTACGAATTCCGTCATGGACCGCGTGCTGCTGGGCTTTGTTCCTACCGATCTTGCCTTTCTTAAGGCGGGCGGTCGCTTGTCCAACGTCGCATTCCTTGGCGCCCATCTGCTCAAGATTAAGCCCTGCATTGAGGTGACGGGCGGCAAGTTCGTGGCGACCAAGAAGTTCCGCGGCTCTATGCTCAAGTGCGCCCGCGCCTTTATTGACCACATGGTTGCGAAGGGCGAGATTGACTACTCGCACATTGGCCTGGCGTATTCGGTGGGCCTTTCCCAGGAGCTGCGCGATGACATGGAAGTCTATGCGCATGACCTGGGCTTTAAGGACGTTACCTGGACTCAAGTCGGCGGCGTCATCTCGAGCCACTGTGGCCCGACCGCCTTCGGTGCGGTGCTCACGCTTAAGGCGTAAAGGCCGCAGGCGAGCGTTCTTCAGCCTGACATCTCGACGTAGACCCCAGCCATGGTGATGGGGGATAGATTAAAACGTGCCATTCTAGCCCGAGACGTTTAAACGCAAGCGCATGGGCTAGAATGGCTCTGGCATTTTAATTGGTTGCATCCAAGGAGAGGCAAGGTAGCGGGAATGGCTGAGATGACGCTTGAGGGTGTGGACGCTCGTCCTGAGGATTCCGCATTTGCCCTAGGCCGCGTGCATTCAATCGAGACGATGGGAACGGTCGACGGACCCGGCATCCGCTTTGTGGTGTTTGTTCAGGGCTGTCCCATGCGCTGTGCGTATTGCCACAATCCCGATACTTGGTCGGTTAGCGGCGGCACCATGGTGACCGTCGAGCACCTGATGGACGAGTTCCAGAGTAACCATGAGTTTTACCGCAGCGGCGGAATTACGGTTTCGGGCGGCGAGCCGCTCCTACAGCCTGAGTTTTTGGCCGATCTGTTCTGTGCAATGCACAACAACCCCGATGGTCGCGTGCATACCTGCCTTGACAGCTGCGGATATGCGTTTGATCCCAATCACCCCGAGAAGTTCGATGCCGTTCTCAACGAGACCGACATGGTACTGCTCGATATTAAGCATGCCGATCCGGTCGAGCATAAAAAGCTGACCGGTTGCGATCCCGCACGCATCTTGGCGTTTGGCGATGAGCTTGCACGTCGCAAGATCAAGGTCGTTATCCGCCACGTGGTGGTGCCGGGCATTACCGACACGGTGGAGGAGTGCGAGAAGCTCGGTCGCCTCATCGCTCCATGGCACAACGTGGTGGGCCTGGAAATGCTGCCGTATCACACGATGGGTGTCGTCAAGTACGAGCAACTGGGCATTCCCTATAAGCTCGAGGGCGTGCCCCAGATGGATACCGCGCGCATGCCCGAGTTGCGCAATGCCGTTATGACCGGCATGAAAAAGCGCCGTGCGGAGCTAAAAAACGCCATCGGCTAGCAAGTCATTTTGCTCCTCTACGATACCCGCGCTGCGGTGGTCTAGCGGCTTCGTATTGCGCGGTTGAGCCAAAATGCTGGTACCATACCGTGGATAGCAGTTTTCACGGGTTTGGGGGATGGTATGCCTACCATCGCAATCATCGGTGCACTCGAAAAAGAGGTTGCGCAGATTAAAGAAGAACTGAACGGCGCTCGTGTGGTACAAGAGGCGGGCTTGACCGTTGTCAGCGGCGAGCTCGACGGTTTGTCCGTTGTTGCTACGACCGCTGGCATGGGAACCGTAAACGCCGCGGCGGCAACGCAGCATCTCATCAGCAAATACGCCCCGCAGGCCGTTGTGTTCTCGGGTATTGCGGGCGGCCTAAACCCTAAACTCCATATTAACGACGTGGTTATAGGCAAGTGCCTGCGCTATCTCGATACTGACACGGCGCTCATCGCCGAATCGGCGCCGGGACTCGAGGAGTTTGTCTCGACGCCGGCGTTGGCTGATGTTGCCGCCGCCGTGCTTGCCGAGCATGGATTTGTGGATGCCTCGGCGGATGAGAATTCTGCGGAGAAGGACCCCAAGCAGTTCCTGTGTGGCACTATCGCCACGGGCGACCGCTTTGTTACGGGTGACGCCATGCGTAACGCTGCGATTGAGGCCACGCATGCCGATTGCGTCGAGATGGAGGGCGCGGCAATTGCGCACATCGCGGCCAAGAATGGTGTCGATTGCCTGGTGCTGCGCGCTATCAGCGATAATTGTGACGAGGCATATGACGCGTTTTGCGAGCGCGAGTTCGATCTGGACGAGTACGCTCGCACCGCGAGCGGCATCACGCTTGACATCGTTCGTCGTATCGCCGCCGCGCAATAGCACGCCCGTTTTGTAAAAACCTACGACCAAGGAGTGTCCATGGCCGATTCCATTAACTATCAGCTTGCCAAGTTCGTCGCCAGCTACGGCAAGGTTTCGCAGATTCCCGAGTCCACCTGTCCCGAGGTGAGCTTTGTGGGCCGCTCCAACGTGGGCAAGTCCTCCATCATGAACAAGCTCTTCGGCCGCAAGAACCTGGTCAAGGTTTCGAGCACGCCGGGCAAGACGAGCAACATCAATTTCTTCGAGGCCGACGACGTGCACTTTGTCGACCTGCCGGGTTACGGTTTCGCCCGCCGTTCCAAGGCTGAGCGCGACCGCTGGGCCGAGCTCATCGGCGACTTCTTCGACTCCGAGCGCAGCTTTAACCTGGTCGTGTCGCTGGTGGACATTCGCCACGACCCCAGTAAGCTCGATCATGACATGATCGACTACCTGCAGGGCAACGAGTTCAACTTTATCGTCTGCCTCACCAAGGCCGACAAGCTCAGCCGCACCCAGCAGGCCCGCCAGGCAGCAGCCATCAAAAAGCAGCTCAACGTCCCGGCCGAGAACGTAATCATTACAAGCTCCCAGACCGGCACCGGCATCGACGAACTCAAAAAGCGCATCGCCGAGGCTTGTCTCTAGTAAGGGCTCATGGCAGGCAATAGTTTGCATCTATCTATATCACCCCAGTGATAGTTGTTGGTACACTATCACTGGGGTGATATTTTTGTTTGGAGGTCGATATGGAGTTATGGCACGGATCGGACGTTGTTGTCGAGCATCCATCGCTGGATAAATGTAGGCAATTCAATGACTATGGGCGCGGGTTTTATTGCACACCGCATGAGGAAATGGCAATGGAGTGGGCATGTCGAACCGAGTCTGATGGCATTGCCAATCGATATGAGCTTGATTTAGATGGCCTTTCGGTCTTGGATTTAGAGTCTGGGGAGTTTTCAATCCTCAATTGGCTTGCGATTTTGGCCGACAACCGGGAGTTTAATGTCTCGACGCCGCTGGCACGCGAAGGACTTCGGTATTTGCTGGACAACTGCCTGATTGATATTTCTCCTTATGACGTCATTCGAGGCTATCGCGCTGACGATTCCTACTTTTCGTTTGCAAGACAGTTCGTTAACGGCATGATTTCGCTCAGGCAACTGCAGCGCATTATGTTTTTGGGGGATTTGGGCATTCAATATGCGCTTATGAGTGAGCGCGCGTTCTCGGCGATCAGGTTCCGCGATTGGAAGCAGGCCTCAGGAGCCGAGTTTTATCCCAAACGATTTGAGCGAGAACAGAACGCTCGACGAAAGTACCTGGATACGGTAAACGGATTTGACTCTGATGGTGTCGACATTAGGGATTTGATGGCAGGGAGGGTTGATTTAAATGATCCAAGAGTTAACGGATTGTGGGCCGAGTAGGACATACCCCGTCTATTACCTTGAGGACGCAATGAACAACCTCGGGGATTGCTTCGACTATGCCGTTAACGATTACGGAGCAGAAGGATCGGAAGTTGCTGAACTCTTTTGCCTGAGCGGGGTTGCTCGAGAGTTTGAGCGCGGCAATGCATGGGTAGTGTCGGGAAAATCGGGTGTTGAGCTGTTCGCGCTTATCGCCGAAAGGTCGGGCTATCAAAACGGGCCTATACCGGACTGTACCTATCGATTTGAGAAGACGCCGGAATATTGGGCGGGCTGGATGCTGGCATACCTGCAGTGGCGCCTAGGAGAGTCTTTCGAAGATCTGCTGCATGTCGTTCCGTTTGACGCGCTGCGCAACCTGTACTACCCCTGGCATGAAGCCTCAGAGGAACGTGTGGCGAGTCTTGTTTGCGATATGGCGAAGAAAACACCTCGTCAAACCAAGCTAGCACTAGCAAGAAAGAGGCTTAAGAAAACCCAACAAGACTTGGCATACGAATCGGGCGTATCACTCCGCTCAATCCAAATGTACGAACAGCGCCAACGAAACATCAACGAGGCCTCGGTAACAACCGTAAGAGCTATAGCAAAAGCCCTCCACTGCAACATCGAAGACCTCCTAGAACCAGTCTTCGAATACAAAGAAACCAGCGCAGCGTAAACCAAGAACGCAGCCGATGCCCGCCCCTAGGAAGTGCTCCAGCCTAGCAAGAGCCCCTATCAATAAAAAGCCAAACTATCGGCCCAGCGCCCCTTCAAAGCGTGGGTCCCTGTAGACATCCTCAGCAAGGTAGGCGCAGGGACGGTCGGGATGTTCCCTCAAAATCATTCCGCAGCGCGAAGGCCCCTTGTCCGTCGCTCCGTAGGAGCAGGACAAGGGGCCTTCATGCGCGAGGACGATTTTGAGGGAACATCCCGACCGTCCCGGACAGGTATATGAGGAGGATGTCTACAGGTACTCGATTTGAGCGCCCTCGGTGTCGCACGTGAGGATATGCGTGTCGCACTTGGGGAACTGCTCGCGCAGCTTGACCTGCAGGAACTTTGCCACGATGGTGTCGTCGGTCACAGCCATAAGGGTCGAGCCCGAACCGCTGATCCAGATGGTCTTGGCGCCGCCGTTAAGGCAGGTGTCGCGCACGGCGTTGTAGTCGGGAATCAGACGGCGACGATAGGGTTCCTGGATGCGGTCGTCATTGGCGGCGGCAATCAGGTCGAGGTCACCAGTCTCCAAGCCGCGCGTCATACCGGCGATGCGGCCCATCTGCCACACGGCGGTGGAGAGCGGAATCTCCTGCGGCACGACCTTGCGCGCCTCGCTCGTGTGTACCTCGTAGGGCGGAATCACGGTAATAAAACGCAGGCGATCGCTCACCTCGTAGCGCAGGCACCGGGGGAGCGAATCGGTCGGCGTAAAGGAGCAGACGGCGCCGCCCAGGATGGCGGGGGCGACATTATCGGGATGGCCCTCGACTTCGGTGGCAATGCGAACCAGCTCGGCGCGGTCGACGGTGTGGCCTGCCAGTGCGGCGGCGGCCATAATGCCGGCGACGACGCAGGTGGAGCTGGAGCCCAGGCCGCGGGCGACGGGAACGTTAGTCTGAATGTCGATGGCAACGGGAAAAGCCGGCTCGCCCCATGCGGCCAGTGCATCGACAAAGCTGACGTAGACCAGGTTGTCCTCGTTTTGGAACTCTTCGGGGCAGCCCGTGATGGTGAGCTTATCGGCGCGCTCGAAGGTGAAGTGCGAGTAGAGGCTGACGGCCATGCCGAGGGTATCGTAGCCAATGCCTAAGTTTGCGCTGGTGGCGGGGACGGTGATTTTGATCATGGGAATCTCCTGGGCGGTCTGCCTGTTTAGTTCGCTGCTCGGGCAGTCCTGGCTCGCTCGGAAAGCACATTAAGTGCTTTCCGGCTCGTGCGGAACTCGCGACGAACTAAACAGGCAGACCCGCATGTCAGTTCGTCATCATCCCGGTGGGTATCTGATAAAAGAAAGTGCGCCGGCTTTCGCCGGCGCCTTATAAGGGGTTTTAGTTGGTAGCCATCTTTTTTGCTGCAGACTCGACGTAGCTTGCCATCTCATCGACGTCGCAGACGTCTTCGAAGCGGACGGGCTTGGATTCGAGTTCGGCGAGCTGGGTCGGGGCAACCGTGTTGGTGGCCTGCTCGAGCACGCGCATGGCCTCAAAGTCGTCCTCGGGAACGTCGAGGCCCAGGGCGTCGCAGCAGGCGCGCGGGAACTTGTAGGGGCTGGCGGTCGAAAGCAGGACGCGGGCCTTGGCGCCCTCGGCGGGAGCGACCTGCTCAAAGACGTGATAACCACAAGCGGTGTGCGGGTCGATTACGTAGCCGTTCGCATCCCAGCAGCTCTTGATGGCAGTGCGGACCTCGTCCTCGCTGGCCCAGCCGCAGCCAAAGACGCTCTGAATCTTGGCCAGCAGCTCGGCGGGCACCTCGTAGCGACCCGTCTGCGCCAGCTGCTCCATAAGGCCGGCAACGAGCTCGCAGTCGCCATCGGACAGGAAGTACAGCATGCGCTCCAGGTTGGAGCTGATGAGGATGTCCATCGACGGCGAGATAGTCGTGAAGAACGGGCGGTTGCGGTCGTAGACGCCGGTGGTCAGGAAGTCAGCCAGCACGTTGTTCTTGTCGCTCGCCACGACGAGCTTGGCGACGGGCAGACCCATGCGCTTGGCATAGTAGCCGGCCAGGATATCGCCAAAGTTGCCGGTCGGTACGCAGAACTCCACGGCGTCGCCGGCCTCGATGGCGCCGGCGCGCAACAGCTGCGCATAGGCGGCAAAGTAGTAGACGACCTGCGGTACCAGACGGCCGACGTTGATGGAGTTGGCGCTCGAAAGTACCGTGCCTGCGGCCTCCAGACGCTCGGCAAGCTCCTTATCGGCAAAGATGCGCTTGACGGCACTCTGGGCGTCGTCAAAGTTGCCGCGGATGCCGCAGACGGCGACGTTATCGCCCTCCTGAGTGGACATCTGCAGGTTCTGGACGCGGCTGACCTTGCCCTCGGGATAAAAGACGGTGATGCCCGTGCCCGGAGCGTCGGCAAAACCGGCGAGTGCGGCCTTGCCGGTGTCGCCCGACGTGGCGGTGACGATCATGATGCGCTCGGCGCCGCCGTCCTTGGCGGAAGTGCGGGCCATCAGACGGGGGAGCATCTGCAGGGCAACGTCCTTGAAGGCGCTTGTGGGGCCGCCAAAGAGCTCCATCACATAGGTCTGAGGGGCGTCAGCGCCCGGCGCAGCGTCGAGTTTGACGAGCGGCGTAACCTCTTCACTCGCGAACGTGCCGCGGTATGCCTCGTCGACACACGCCGAAATTTCTTCGGCCGTGTAATCATTCAGTAACATTTCCAACACATCTTGAGCGATTTCAAAGTACGATTTATCTGCAAGCGAGCTGATATCGACCTGCTGGGTGCCGAGCTCGTCCGAGACAAACAAACCCCCGTCGGGAGCGATGCCGGTGCGGATTGCCACCTTACTTGAGCACGATAAAGTGCGTCCTCGTGTACTATGATAAGTTCCCATATAACACTGCTCCTCGGATGCCTTGGTCCCAATCGGTGAAACCATGGTATCAGAGCGCGCAAAACAGGTTTGCAGAGGCTTTTAGAAAGGTAACCTCAAGCCCATGATTAAGATTGCCAAGTTTGGCGGCTCGTCGGTCGCCGACGCCGAACACTTTAAGAAGATCAAGGCCATCGTCGATGCCGACCCTGCCCGCCGTTTTGTGGTGGTTTCCGCCTGCGGCCGCCGCTTTAAGGGCGACACCAAGGTGACCGACCTGCTCTACCTGGTTAACGCGCACGTTAAGTATCACGTGTCGTGCGAGGAACTGCTCGAGGACATTGGCCAGCGCTATTTTGATATCGCTGACGAGTTGGAGCTCACCTATCCCATCCGCGAGGAGTTCGCGGCCTTTGCCGAGCGCGCCCGCTCGGGCGGCTACTCTACCGAGGAGCTCGTGAGCCGTGGCGAGTACTTCACCGCTCGCCTGATGGCGGAGTACCTGGGCCTGCCGTTCCTGGACGCCGCGACGGTTGTGGCGTTCCATCACGACGGTACGCTCAGCATGAATCGCACCTCCGAGCTGGTGCAGGAGTACGGTCAGCAGGGCGGCTTTGTTATGCCTGGTTTCTACGGCGCGACGCGTGAGGGCCAGATCAAGCTGCTCGACCGTGGCGGCGGCGATATTTCCGGCTCGATTTTGGCTAAGTGCCTGGGTGCCGACCTGTACGAGAACTGGACCGACGTCTCGGGCTTCTATTCTGCCGATCCGCGTATTGTTCCCGAGGCTCAGCCCATCGCCCGCGTTACCTACGAGGAGCTGCGCGAACTTTCGTACATGGGTGCAAGCGTCCTGCACGAGGAGGCCGTGTTCCCCGTGCGCGAGGCGGGTATTCCGCTGGTCATCAAGAACACCAATGCGCCGCAGGACCCCGGCACCATCATTAGCGAGACGGCTGATGAGGGTGAGGCAGAGCCCATCATTACCGGCGTGACCGGCAAGCGCGGCTTTGTCGCCATCAACGTTGCTCGCGACCGCACCAAGCCCCGTGTTGGCTTTATGCGCCGCGCACTTTCGGTCTTCGAGCGTTATGACGTTTCCGTCGAGCATATGCCCACCGGTGTCGACCGCTTTGGCGCCGTGGTGCAGGAGCAGGACGTTCACGATTCGCTGTACTCGCTCGTGGGCGACATTCAGCAGGAGGTCGAGCCGCTCGAGATCGAGGTTGTCGAGGGCCTGGCGCTTATCGCGACTGTCGGCCGTAACCTGCGTGGCCGCGCAGGTATCTCGGGCCATCTGTTTGGCATGCTTGGCCAGGCCGGCGTGAGCGTGCGCATGATTTCGCAGAGCTGCGACGAGATCAACATCATTATCGGTGTCGAGGAGAAGGACTTCGACCTGGCGATTCAGACCATCTACCGTGCCTTCTCCGATGAGAACGGCATTGTGAAGGTCTCCGACCTGGAGGTCCCCGCACCGGTCGATCCCGCCCTGGCCGCGCTCCGCAAGTAGCTGCCGTCCCGGTGCATTTTTAGGACAAGTGCCAAAAATCTACGGTGGGGCGTTTCGTTTCGGTTTCGTTTCGACGGGGCGGGTTTCGTGCCCGCCCCGTTCTTGTATACACTGGCAACAATAATCAGCCTGCTCGGCGTGCGGGCAAAAGCCAAAACCTTTAAAGGGGGAAGCATGAAACAGTACACGGTTGCTATTTTGGGCGCGACGGGAGCCGTGGGCACCCAGATGCTCGAGTGCCTCAACGAGCAGGAGTTTCCGGTTGGCAAGCTCAAGCTGTTGGCAAGTGCACGCTCCGCGGGCAAGACCGTTGAGTTCCGCGGCGAGCAGATTGTGATTGAGGAAGCTTGCCCCGAGGCCTTTGAGGGCTGCGACATCGTGCTTGGCGCCGCCGGCGACGATATTGCCAAGGAGCTGCTGCCCGAGGCCGTCAAGCGCGGCGCCGTCGTGGTCGACAACAGCCATGCCTTCCGCATGGATCCCGAGGTGCCGCTGGTCGTGCCCGAGATCAATGCCGACGATATCAAGTGGCATCACGGCCTTATCGCCAACCCCAACTGCGCGACCATCATCGGCCTGGTTCCCACGTGGCCGCTGCATCAGCTCGCCGGCGTGAAGCGCATGATCGTTTCGACGTATCAGGCGGCTTCGGGTGCCGGCGCTCCTGGTATGGCCGAGCTCGAGGCTCAGCTGGCCGCCCTGGGCCGCGGCGAGGAGATTCCCGAGCCGCGCGCGTTTGCCGCCCAGCTGGCGAGCAACCTGATTCCGCAGATTGGCGGCGTCAAGGAGGAGGACTTTACCTCCGAGGAGATGAAGCTGCAAAACGAGGGCCGCAAGATTATGCACCTGCCCGAGCTGCGCGTGAACTGCACCTGCGTGCGCGTGCCCGTGCTGCGTTCGCACTCCGAGAGCATTACGCTCGAGTTTGAGCGCGATATTACGGTGGAAGAGGCCCGTGCTGCGCTGGCTGCCGCTCCCGGCGTCAAGCTGGTTGACGATATGGCTGCCGAGGATGCACACGACCGCTTCCCCATGCCGATGGACACGTCCGACCAGGACCTGATTTGGGTCGGCCGCGTGCGTCGTGACATCTCGAACCCCGAGGCTGCGCGCGGCATCACCTTCTGGTGCTGCGGCGACCAAATCCGTAAGGGCGCGGCAACCAACGCCGTCCAGATCGCTAAGCTGCTCTGCGAGTAACGGTGGATCTGTCCGGCGGGGGCCGGGCTTAGTTTTCAGAACGTCCTCGACCATGTGTGGCGCCTTGTCCTGCTCCTTCGGAGCCGCGGACAAGGCGCCACACTGGTCTGCGGAGTGTTCTGAAAACCAAGCCCAGTCCCCGCCTGCGGTGACGCTGCTGCAAGCGGTCTGCGATGGGGCCGTTGTTGGTTGGGGCCGCTGGGCTGATGTGGGGGCGCGTGGTTGTTGCGGGCCCTGGTCCCGGCGGCGGCCTCGGCGCTTTGCGCCTGCCGCCTTGGGGGGGGACTGTGGGGCGCGGCCGGCAGCTGCGGCGCGTTGCGCTTGCTGCCTGGGGTGACTGCGGGGCCGTGACGGCAGCCGCGGCGCTGTCGCGCCTGCTGCCTGGGGCGACTTTGGGGTTGGGGTGAATCGGGGTCTAATACTTTCCCGTGAAGTGAACGAGCTTATTTGGACCCCCGAAGCATTGGCATATTTTGACCGCTATTTCCTGCGGTTTTACAGCGTGAATCCTGCGGTTTTTTGGGCTAAAGGTGTGGATGCTCCGGGGCTTCGTTTTTACTCGTTCACTTCTCGGGAAAGTATTAGAGCTCAGCTGATAGAGGTACCTCTCTGGCGTCGAAGCCCTGCGTCTTCTTCGCTTGATTGGGGAAAACAGCCTCGCTTAAGCAATTGCGAGCCCGCCCAGACGTATCTGTGGGGTTGTCTGCACAATTCGCGGTATTATGTTGCGGAGTTTTGAAAGGAGCCGCTGGTGGTCACGACGACGTTTGCTTCGCCTTTGGGCGAAATCCTGCTTGCCGCTGATGGCCGCGGTTTGACGGGGCTTTGGTTTGAGGGGCAGGAGCACTTTGGCTCCACGCTTCTCAAAGAAGATCCCGAACATGTTGAAGGCGCCGATGCGGTTTCTGGTACCGGTGGGATGTCTTCGGTGAGTCCGGCAAATGGCGCGGCTTCTTCGGTGCTTGAGCGTTCTTGGGCTTGGCTGAATGCTTATTTTGCGGGGCAGGAGCTTCGGTTTACGCCGCCGTTGCATATGATTGGCACGGCGTTTCAGCGTGAGGTTTGGTTTGAGCTGCTTTCTATCCCGCGTGGCGAGGTCGCTACGTATGGTGAGATCGCCCAGCGTGTTGCGGCTCGACATCGTGTACCGGGAAACGAAGCACCTGTTGTGTCTCCCCGTGCCGTGGGGGCCGCGGTCGCGCGGAATCCTATTTCGATCATTGTGCCGTGCCATCGCGTGGTTGCCGCCGACGGCTCGCTTAACGGATATGCCGGCGGGCTTGACCGCAAGGAGTGGCTGCTTCGGCTCGAGGGCGCGTACGAGGAATAACGTTCGAGCACTTTGCATAGCCAAGACGCCGTGAAAGAACGGGATGCGCTTTCCGAATGGCGTCCCAAACGGAAACCGTGTCCCGGAATACAGCCTTAGAGTGGGATGCCGTTTCCGGTTGAGACCACTTGCTTGGACATCTTTCTACGCCCGCTTCTGCAGGGCATAGATCGACTTATCCATGTTGAACAGGTAAGCCGCGACGCAGACGATGAAGAATGCCGGCAGATTACCGAAACCGAAGACTTCGCAGCCAATCAGGATGGGTGCGAGCAGCGTATTGGTGGCGCTGCCAAAGACGGCTGCGTAGCCCAGCGCGGCGCAAAGCGCGATGGACATGCCGAGTTGAGCCTCGTTATGGCGACATCTGGGTAACAGAAAGGCCCGCGTTCCTCAGAGGCAAGATAGGCAATTCTGCTTCTGAGGTAGATCTCAATTCTGCCGACCGCATCAAACATTAACTGCCGGAGGGCTCGGTCAAATTCATACGTGTAGATGATGGTTTCGAATGTTGTGCCTTCGCGAAAGATGGTAATCCCGGACTTGCATTTGGTTTTGTAGGGAAACCAGTAGGCCGACAGTCTGTAGTGGCCGACTTCGACCAAAGCTCGCTCGAGTTCGCTTTGATCAGAGCACTTAAGACCCCTGTATTCTGTCAATAGTGCTATTTGTTCGTTGATGGATATCCGCGACTTCCGGTATTTCATGTAAGCCTCTTGATAGAAAAAGAGCTGGAGTTGCGCATCGTTGAGAGGCTTTCCAGCTTTAGCAAAACAAACTTATAAGATGCGACGGGCCGCGTCAAGATAATTACCGGACGGCCTAGGAGGCGGCTGGTTGGCTGGCTTAAAACCTAGCGCGTGAGATGACGCTCCACGCTATTCAGCGCGCTTGATAGGATGACGAACCACAGTCTTAAGTTTCTCCGGTGCACATTTGCGTGGATCGGAGAGATAGATTTCGTGATGGAAACGGGTGTCTGAGAAGTCGGGGACATAGCCCTGCTCGGTCGTGTATTCATTCATAGCGCCTACGGTCGCCGGTTCGTTGTCGTAGGGCCCGGTGTGCATGCATTGAACGCAGAGGCCCTCGTCAACTTTAAGCAGCTCGACGGCAGAAAAGTCAAGTTTCTTTTTGGTCGTGGCTTCCGCGACTGCCCAGTCAAAGTCATCTCGGGTGACGAAATCGGGCAGGCGAATGCACGAGATAAAGTTGAAATCGTCCTTGCGTACATAATCGATGTCGCCGCTCGGGGAGTCTTGCCACCAGAAACCCTCGAGCGGCGGTACCACAAAGTCGAAATAGCCCTTGATACTCCTTGAGCCTTTCTTCGACATCTTGACGGTATAGGCGATGCCGTAAAGCAGCGGCAGGGCGTTTTGATACTCGCCACCTTCGGTATTTGGGTCGCCCTTTCCGCGAACGGCAACGTAGCTCATAGGCGGGACAGTTACGATGCTCGGCTTGCTTGCAGGTTTGTAGAGCTCCTTGCATTCCTTCTTAAAGTCGAACGCCATGTTGGCCGCCTTTCTGCGTATTGGCCTGCTTGGATAACGGAATCATATCATAGAAACGAACAGCTGTTCGAATGATTTTGCTGACAGATAGAGATGCGTGCGTTGTGTTTGGCGGTCGGCCTGACCCCGTCGATGATTTCTCTGCCTTCCCGGCGCTTGCCTGCGCTCCCCGTTTCCCCATATAAAACCTGCCAAAATGAACCTGTCCCTTTTTGGTCGGCGTGAAATGGGTAATACTAAAGAGTTATCCGACCAGATGGGAATTAATCGATGGCTTATATCGAATTCAAAGACGTCATCAAGGCGTACGGCGAGGGCGATGCCCGCATCCATGCGCTCGACGGCGCGAGCTTTACCGTTGAGCGCGGTGAGCTCGCCATTATCCTGGGCGCCTCGGGTGCCGGCAAGACCACGGCGCTCAACATCCTGGGCGGTATGGACACGGTAACTTCCGGCACCGTGACGGTGGACGGGCGTGACGTGAGCGCTGCCAACGAGGCGCAGCTCGTGGAATACCGCCGCGCCGACGTCGGCTTTGTTTTCCAGTTCTACAATCTGGTCCCCAACCTGACGGCGCTCGAAAACGTCGAGCTCGCGGCGCAAATCTGCCCCGATTCGCTCGATGCCGAACAGACGCTTCGCCAGGTTGGCCTGGGCGAGCGCCTGGGCAACTTTCCGGCACAGCTTTCGGGCGGCGAGCAGCAGCGCGTGTCCATCGCCCGCGCACTGGCAAAGAACCCCAAGCTGCTCCTGTGCGACGAGCCCACGGGCGCGCTCGACTATAAAACCGGCAAGCAGATCTTGCAGCTGCTGCAGGATACCTGCCGTAAGCAGGGCATTACGGTCATCATCATCACGCACAACTCCGCGCTCGCGCCCATGGCCGATCGCCTGATCCGCTTTAAGAGTGGTCGCGTGGAGAGCGAGACGGTCCAGCAAAATCCCGTGCCGATCGAGACGATCGAGTGGTAGCGCCCATGGACCAGGACCGCCAAAACAGCCAACGCCGCGACGCACGGAACACGGAGCGCGAGCAGGATTTTACGACCTACCGCACTGCCCAAAGCTCAAACGATATGGTGCCGACGGTGTTTCGCCGCGGTGTCTACCGCACGATTCGCGGCAGCCTCAAACGCTTCTTGTCCATCGTCGTGATCACCGCGCTCGGCGTGAGCGTGATGTGCGGCCTCAAGGCGGGTTGCGAGGATCTGTGCGATTCGGTCGACGCTTACTTTGACCAGCAGAATGTTTATGACATCAACGTGCAGTCGACCTATGGTCTGACCGATGACGATCTTGCTGCGATCCAAGAGGTCGATGGCGTCGAGACGGCCGAGGGCATCTATACCGAGACCGCCTATACCGCCGTGGGTACGACGCGCGAGCGCGTGGTCGTGCAAAGTCTCTCCAAGGAGAACATCGATCAGCCGGTGCTCGTGAACGGCGATTTGCCCGAGAGCGCCGATGAGGTCGCGGTGACTTCGAAGTTCCTGAAGGCTTCGGGCAAGAAAATCGGCGATACGGTGAGCTTTGCCGCCAATGACGCGAGCTCGTCCAATCAAAGCGCCAAGGATCAGTTTGCCGCGGGTGATTACACCATTACGGCTGAGGTCCTCGACCCCACTGATGTAAGTTCTGACTCGACAGTCAACGCCTTTCGCGCTGCTTCGGCGGCGGACTATAAGTTCTATGTGAGCGAGGACGCCGCGACATCTTCTTCCTACTCCGCGGTCCACGTGATCGTCGAGGGAGCCAAGAGCCTCAACTCCTATTCGGATTCCTACGCGGCAAAGATCAATGAGGTCAAGGGCAATATCGAGAAGATCCGCGAGGAGCGTGAGAAGGCGCGCGCCCAGGAGCTGACGGTCGACACGCCGGCGAGCTTGGACGCGGCCGAGCGTCAGGCCGCCATGCTCTTTGGGATCGAGCAGGATAACATCAACCGCATGGCAGAGGGCAGCGACGAGCGTGCGCAGGCGCAAGCCGACCTGGACCAGCGCCGTGCCGCCGCCGACCAGCAGTTTGCCGATGCCCGCGCCGAGCTCTCTGACCTGGGCGAATGCACCTGGTACATCCAGGACCGCGGCAATATCGCAAGCTACTCGAGCGTGGAGAGCGATAGCTCGTCAATTGAGGCCATCGCCACGGTGTTCCCGTTCATCTTCTTTATCGTCGCCGTGCTCATCAGCCTCACCACCGCCACGCGTATGGTCGAGGAGGAGCGCACGCTTATTGGCCTGTACAAAGCGCTCGGCTATTCGCGCGGGCGTATTCTGTCCAAATACGTGGACTACTCGCTGTGGGCGTGTCTGATCGGCGGCGTGCTCGGCAACATCATCGGATTTGTGGGCCTGCCGCTGTTCCTGTTTACGGTGTTCGACGACATGTACTCGCTGCCCCAGATGTTGCTTTCGTACGACATCGTGTCCTCGATCGTTTCGGTGGCGCTGTTTGCCGTGGGCGTGGTGGGCGCCACGATTATCGCCTGCCGCCACGAGATGGCCGAGACCCCGGCCTCGCTCATGCGCCCCAAGGCCCCGCGCGCCGGCTCGCGTATCTTGCTCGAGCGCATCGGCTTTATCTGGCGCCGCATGGGCTTTTTGAACAAGGTGGCAGCACGTAACCTGTTCCGCTACAAAAAGCGCGCCTTTATGACCATCTTTGGCATCGCGGGCTGTACGGCGCTTGTGATTTGCGGCATGGGCATTCGTGATACGTCGGTCGCGCTTTCGCCCAAGCAGTACGGGCATATCACGCGCTATGACCTGCTGGCGGTTGCCAATCCCGACGATTTTTCGCAGACGTGCGCGGCGCTCGACGAGCGAAGCACGGTCAAGGATTCTGGTGTGGCCGTAACTTCGACGCTGCCGATCATGACCGACAACGTCACCTTTACATTCGGCGGAAAGAGCGAGACCGTGCAGCTCATCGTGGTGCCAGATGACCGCACCGACGATCTGGATGACTACGTGTGCCTCGAGGACGAGTCCAAAGAGCCGTTATCCTTGCGTGACGGAGATGTGTACCTGAGCAAGAGTTCACAGCTGGTGCTGGGGATTCAACCGGGCGATACGGCGCACGTCCAGGATTCGTCGCTCAACGTAGCCAAGGTCAAAGTCAGCGACATTTCGCTCAACTATCTGGGCAACACGCTTTACATGACGCAGGGCACCTATGAGCGCGCGTTCGGGCGCAGCGTTCGCCTCAATGGCATCTTTGCGCTGCTCAAGGGTTCGTCGACCGACCAGATTGCGTTTAGCAAGAAGCTTAAGAGTGACGGCTGGCTTTCGATTTCGAGCACGGCCGAGCATTGGGAGAACTTTGAGGCGAACTTCACTATTATCAATTCCGTCGTGGTGCTCGTGACCTTTATGGCGGCGTGCCTGTCGTTTGTGGTGGTGTTTACGCTGTCCAACACGAATATCTCCGAGCGCGAGCGCGAGCTGGCGACTATCAAGGTGCTTGGTTTCCGTCGCGGCGAAGTGCATCACTACGTCAACAAGGAGACGCTGATTCTTACGGCAATTGGCGCCGCGCTGGGCGTGCCGCTGGGCGGCCTGCTGGCCGAGAGCTTTACGTACATCCTGCAGATGCCGTCGCTGTACTTTGACGTCGAAGTCGAGCCGCTGAGCTATGTGCTTGCCGTGGTGCTGTCCTTCGGCTTTACGTTTATCGTCAACCTCGCCACCAACCGTACCCTCAATAAGATCGACATGGTCGGCGCCCTCAAGAGCGCCGAGTAACCTGTCCTGGGATTCAAGTTCTAGCGAGCTGCCGACGCGCCCGCAGCAGCATTTTTGCATAAACCGCCCCGCCAAATGCATACTTTGACGGGGCGGTTGCTTTTTGCCCACAGGTACCCCAGGGGGCGCCGTGCAAATTCCGGAGTATTCAGCGTCCCGGGGTCCGCGGGCGCGGGAACGGGTGCACAAAACCGCGCTGAATGCCCTGGTCCTGGACCCCAATGCCTCAAGGACCGATCATTTTTTACAGGATGCGGCCCACAGTGCCTGCCTTTCGCCCAAAATCCAGTATGCAGGCACCCTCGGCTGCTGAATACTCCCAAAAATGCACGCCGCATCCTACCCCAGGCACCCGCAGCAAGAAGACGAATAGCCACGGCCTCCTTAGTTACCGCAGGAGGCCCCAGGGCTTACCTCCCAAATCTTTCCGCAGGACGGAAGGACCCCGCGGCGCGAAGCGCACGGCGGGGTCCTGACATGTCCGAGGACGATTTGGGAGGTAAGCCCTGGGGCCTCCGATGAGAGCAGTTCCAGCCGAGGCTATTCGTCGCCGAAGCTGATGCCCAACGCCTTGGCCTCGCGCACCAGGTCGCTCTGGGGATCGACATACTTGAGCTTGCCGGCGACATCCTCGAGCGGCATGTGGCACATCTTGCCGTCGCGCAGGGCGATCATGTAGCCAAACTCGCCGCGTAGGCAGCCAAGTGCCGCCTCGACGCCGCACTGGGTCGCAAAGATGCGGTCCTGAGCGTCGGGTTGGCCGCCGCGCTGCGTGTGGCCGGGGATGGCGACGCGGGTCTCACGACCGGTCTTGGCCTCGATCTCCTTGGCGATGTCGTAGACAATCGACGGGCTCGTGCGCTCGGCGAGCTTCTTCTTGTACTCCTTCTTGGACAGCGCCGCGTCCTCCTTGGAGATGGCGCCCTCGGCGACGGCCACGATGGTAAAGCGGCTGCCGGTTTCCATACGATGCTCGATGGTCTTGATGACGTTGTCCATGTCGTAGGGGATCTCGGGAATCAAGATGACATCCGCGCCGCCCGCGACGCCGGCGTACAGCGGAATCCAGCCAACCTTGTGGCCCATGATCTCGATAACGAACACGCGGCCGTGACTCGAGGCGGTGGTGTGGATGTCGTCGATGCACTTGGTGGCGACGTCGATGGCGCTCGTAAAGCCAAACGTCAGCTCGGTGCCCCAGGTGTCGTTATCGATGGTCTTGGGCAGGGCGATAACGTTGAGGCCCTCTTCGCGCAGGCGGTTGGCGGTCTTGGTGGAGCCGTTGCCGCCCAGCATAAACAGACAGTCGAGCTGCAGCTTATGATAGGTGTGGACCATCGCCGGCACCTTCTCGACACCATCGGCCTCGGGGGTATCCAGACGCTTGAACGGTGTGCGGCTCGTGCCCAGGATGGTGCCGCCGCGGGTGAGGATACCGCTAAAATCGGCGGGCGTCATGACGCGGAACCTGCTGTAGATAAGGCCCTGGTAGCCGTCCTCAAAACCATAGATCTCGATAGGTTCTTCGCTATTGGTCATAAGCGTTTTGACAATGCCGCGCATGGTGGCGTTGAGCGCCTGGCAGTCGCCGCCACTAGTAAGAAGACCGATCCTAAGCATGGTGAATCCTTCCGGGCAAGTTATAACATGCGCATAAGTTTACCCCCGCACACTGTTGATGCGGGGGTAAAACGTGTTAGCTCAAGCGTATGGAAATGTAAACAACGTCAGGCGGGCGTAAGGACGACGGTGCCAGTTCCTTACAGTGCGAAGGCATCGACGTTGCCCCAGTGGCGGCGCAGCGTGATGGCGGCAGCGGGCTCGGTATTGTCAAAGACGACCGACCATTGCGTATTGCTGGTGATGTCTTCCGGATTGGGCTCTTGCGCTGCGGCTCGCAGGGCTTCCCAGGCAATCGTTTCGTCTTGGGCACCGACATGGGCGTCGAGGACATCGGCGATTGCGATGGTGCGCTCTTTACCATGGCCCAGCTCGCCATTCTTTTGGTTGGGCAGCACTTCGTCGCCATAGCAGGCGTAGAAGTTCGTAACCTGGCGTACAGGAGTCGCTTTGAAAGCACGGTCCGGATCGCGCGGATCCCACTCTACTACGCGCGCGTCACCGGCGGCGTCGTTGATAAAGAAGTGGTAATCGCGTCCGGCCATGGCGTGCATGTCGTAGGCGGAAAGCAGGTCGACTGCCTCTTGCGTGGTGGCGGCACGGTCGAGCACCAGGCGGATGGCGAGCGAGGTATTGATGACGGGGCGTTGCGTGTCCTGGTCACAGGGCTGGGAATCCAGGGTGAGTACGGCAATGGACACGCCGCATTCGTTAACACCGTCGAGCTGGGCAAACGGGCCCATCAACGCCGCGGCGCGTCCGGTGACGGAGTCAAGCGGAGTGTTGGCGCCCAGGTTATTGAGGGCGGCAAAGCCGATGGAGGCATAGCCGCCGCGTGGGTGATTGCGCACCAGCAGCGCCGAGGTGTCGTCTTTAAAGTCGTAATTGCGACCGGTGCGCACGCGGCCTTCGGCATCTACGGCGACAAAAGCGCTGCAGGCAAACTGGGGCGCCTGGACATGTACCGGCACACCGGGCAGCACCTGCGCCACCACGGCATCGATGTAGGCCTGGTCGTCGCGCACGCCAGCGGCGATGATGCGATCAAGATCGTAGTCGTAGGCGATGTCGATTGCGTACAGGTCATAGCCATCCGCGTAGCCGGTCAAGCGTTTGAGCGACGCGGCGGACTTGATTTGCTTGTGATAAACGATACCGGTGGCAGCGGCAAGGCCGACGGCGACTCCCGCGACACCGCAGGCGATGGCAATGTTACGTGGCTTCATGACGGCTCCTCTCGTCCTGTTAGCGTAATTGTCGCAAAAGGTGCACGGGCATGATGGCTCAACTTGGTGAGCGGTGCGGGATTAAACACGGAATGAAGAGTGCAGCGCTGGCGTGGCGGGGTATGCTGGAGGGGACCATCAACCCAGCGAAAGGGGAGAGCATGACGGATCAGGAAACGCCCGAGCGCGCGCATGTGACGGCCGATGATATCGAGGCCGCCAACGACCTTATCGACTTTATCGAGGCATGCCCCAGCATGTTCCATACGGCGGCGACCATTATGGCCGAGCTCGACGAGGCGGGCTTTACCTACCTGCCCGAGAATGCGGCGTGGGACATCGAGCCGGGCGGGCGTTATTACACGCAGCGCAACACCTCGAGCGTTGTTGCCTTTAAGGTGGGCGAGGACCTGGCCGCGACGTGGGGCGAGGACGGCGTTGCCGGCGACTACCATTTTCAGCTGACGGCGTCGCACAGCGACTCGCCTACGTTTAAGGTTAAGGCCGTCCCCGAGCTCGACGGCGCAGGCGAGACGCTGCGTCTGAACACCGAGGCCTACGGCGGCATGATCGACTACACCTGGTTCGATCGTCCACTGGCGCTCGCGGGCCGCGTGCTGGTGCGCGAGGGCGACCGTATTGAGAGCCGCCTGCTTGCCACCGAGCGCGAGGTTGCCATTATTCCGAGCCTTGCCATCCATATGAACCGTGGCGTTAACGAGAGCTTTGCTCCCAACCGAGCCGTTGACCTGTGCCCGCTCATCAGCGCCGGTGACCTTAAGCAGGGCGACTTTGATGCTCTGATCGCCGACGAACTGGACGTTGAGCCCGAGCAAATTTTGGGCCGCGATCTGTTCCTGGTCAATCGTCAGGATGCGCGCATTTGGGGTTGGGCCGATGAGTTTATCTCGACGCCTAAGCTTGACGACCTGGCCTGTGCCTATACCTCGCTGCAGGCATTTTTGGGCGCCGAGAACGCGCACGACGTCTCGGTCTTTTGCTGCTTTGATAACGAGGAGGTTGGCTCCGAGACCAAGCAGGGCGCCATGTCGACCTTCTTGGCCGACGCGTTGCGGCGCATCAACGGGTCGCTGGGCTTCGATGATGAGTCGTACCATCGCGCACTTGCCGCCTCGATGCTCGTGAGCTGCGATAATGCGCATGCCGTGCACCCCAACCACGCCGAGAAGTGCGATGCCCGCAACCAGGTCGTGCTCAACGGCGGCATCGTCATCAAGGAAGCCGCCAACCAGCACTACTGCACCGATGCCTTTAGCCGCGCGGTGTTCCAGGCTATTTGCGATGACGCCGACGTACCCACGCAGGACTTCGCCAACAAGAGTGATATGGCGGGTGGCTCCACGCTCGGCAACCTGTCGAACATGCAGGCGAGCATGCATGCCGTGGACGTGGGCCTGCCGCAGCTGGCCATGCACTCGAGCTACGAGACCGGCGGCGTACGCGACGTGATGTACGCCATCCGCGCCCTCACGGCCTTCTACGAGCGCAACCTAACCATCAACGGCGCCGAAAGCGTGGAGCTCTAAAACCTAACAAAAGGGGACAGGTTTTCTTTGGCAGGTTTTATCTGGGCAAATGCCGCAATGCCAGCAGCTGGACAGAATTGTTAAGACACCGCGGGCTGAGCAAACGTCGGCGAGCGACGTCCAGAGCGAACAAGTTGGCATGAAAAAGGCAAGACATAGACCTTCTGGTCATGCCTCGCCTTTTGAATGACAAATTGTCGCTCTGGGCGGCGCGCAGCGTCGACCGGTCCGCCGTTCGTTAGAACGGCGGAACCCTAATGTTCGATCCAGCAGCGCAGGGTCTCGCCTGCCTGCAGGTGACGCAGATTCTCCGCGGCAATGTCGACCACATTGTTGAGCGTAGCCTCCAAGTGGAACCAGCCCGAGATATGCGGTGTGATGAGCATGTTGGGCGCATCCCACAGGGGGCTTGTATCAGGCAGCGGCTCGGGGTCGGTGACGTCGACCGCGGCGCCGGCAAGGTGTCCGGACTCAAGAGCGGCAACCAGATCGTCGGCAACCACAAGATCGCCGCGGCCGCCGTTGGCAAAGAAGGCGCCCGGCTTCATCGCGGCGAAGAACTCGGCGTTCGCCAGGCCGCGGGTCTCGGGTGTGCTGGGCATAAAGGATGCGACGACATCGGCCTCGGCCAGGCGCTCAGACAGGGCATCCATGCCGTCCATGTCCTCAAATACAATGGGGTAGACGAGCGGATGGCGCTTGATGCCGCGGACGTGTGCGCCCATGCTGCGGCAGAGCGTGGCAAAGTGGCCGCCGATATCGCCTGCGCCCAGCACCAGCACGTTGGCATTTTTAAGCGAGGTAACCGGCCCCAAATCCTCCCAGCGATGCTTGCGCTGCAAGTCGTGATAGCCGGGCAGGCGCTTCATCATAGAAAGAACCATGGCAAACATGTGCTCGCTTACGGCCTGACCGTAGGCGCCCACCGAGCAAGACAGTTTGGCGTCGGCTGGTACGGTGCCGGCGGCAAGGTAGTCGTCATAGCCGGCGGTCTGCAATTGCAACAGCTGGAGGTGCTTGCACGCGGTAAGCAAGGCGGGGTCGATGTTGCCCAGGATTACGTCGGCGTTGGCGACCTGCTCACGCGTGACGGCATCGTCGCTCGTGTAGATAAAGTCCTCGCCCGGAGCGCTCGACTCGAGGATCGCGCGGTGACGATCGTTGACGGGCAACAAAACCAGAATGTTCACAAGCAGTCCTCTCCGCCCAACCTGCCAAAAGGGGACAGATTTATTTTGGCATGTTTTATCAGGCAAAACGTTCAAATAAAACGCCGGGCTACGCGATGGTTAGCATATCCATCGCGTAGCCCGGCGCATCCACGGCTACCAGCTCAGCAGCTCGTAACCATCCTCGGTCACCACGAGCTGTACCTCGCACTGGGCCGAATCGCTACCGTCCTTGGTGCGCACGCACCAGCCGTCGCCCTTGCTGATCTTAATGTCGGGCGCTCCGGCATTGACCATGGGCTCGATGGTAAAGACCATGCCCGGGGCCATGATGGTGTCCACATCGGGCGCCTCGGTGGTAAAGCCCACAAACGGGTCCTCGTGGAACTCCTTACCGATGCCGTGTCCGCCGTACTCGCGCACCACGCTAAAGCCGGCGTCCTCGACTGTCTTTTGCACGGCCTCGGCCATCACGGACAACGGCAGCCACGGCTTGACGGCGGCCAGACCCGCCTCCACGCTGGCACGGGTGACCTCGACCAGGCGCCGGCGCTCGGCCGAGACCTCGCCGATGCAGAACATGCGGCTCGAGTCGCTAAAGTAGCCGTCCAGGATCGTGGAGCAGTCCACGTTGATGATGTCGCCCTCGTGCAGCACATCAGCATCGCAGGGGATGCCGTGGCAGACCACATCATTGATCGAGGTGCATACGCTCTTGGGATAGCCCTCGTAGTTGAGGTCGGCCGGCGTGCCGCCGTGCTCGACGGTGTAGTCGTAGATCATCTGGTCGATCTGGTTGGTGGTCATGCCTGCGGCGATATGCTCGCCCACATAATCGAGCACGCCCACGTTGATGGCTGCCGAGCGCTTGATGCCCTCGATATCGGCGGGAGTCTTGTAGAGCGTGCGGGGCAGAACCTCCCAGCCCTCTTCCCACAAGCGCTCGAGGCGCTCATCAAAGGCGCTATGGCATTTCTTATATTTTTTGCCGCTGCCGCACCAGCAGGCGTCGTTGCGGCCGGGCACGGGTCCATTGTCAAACATGGCTAACTTCCTTTCATTCGCAGCTAGTATAGCCCACTCACGCGTCCATATAAGTTGCGGTGATATAGTTCCGATTTAAGCGGTTTAACAGCATAAATAGGAACCATATCACCGCAACTGATGGAGCGGGATGGCGGGCACTGGCTGCTGCGTGGTTTTGCTAGTAGCTCACCTGGCAGGGAATGCCGAGGGCGCGCACGCGTGCGGCGATCTTGTCGAGCACCTCGGGCGCTGCTTTGGCAAGGCTGGCGACTGGCGTCTCGCGCGCCACCGTGTAGATGGTCGCTTCTTGTGGGCGAATACGCTCAAGCGCCGCGAGCCAGGGGGCAACGTACTCCTCGCCGGTGTTGTCGATGGGCTTGCCCTGATACTCACCGGTCAAATAGATCGTCTGGATAATAACGTGACCGTCAAAGCTTGCGAACGTCTCGATCTGGTGCTCGACGTCGTAGGGGCCAACGGGCTGGTCGAGCAGCTGGATAAACGCCGGGTCGACGGTATCGAGCTTAAGAATGTTGTCGTCGACCATCATGAGCGCGTCGTGCACCTGGGGACGGTCGGCGCGCGTGCCGTTGGAGAGCACGGCGATCTTGGAGTTTGGGGCAAGCTCGTCGCGCAGTGCGACGGCGCCGGCGATGGCCTGCGGAAACTCCGGTGCGGCGGTGGGCTCGCCGTTGCCTGCGAAGGTGATCACATCGGGGAGCTCGCCCTCGGCTGCCATCTCGCGCAGCTTTGCCTCGAGCGCGTCGAGTACCACGGCGGCCGTGTTGTACGGCTCATGGCAGGGGCGCTCGGCGTTGAGGCCGTTTTCGCAGTAAATGCAGTCGAACGTGCAGATTTTGCCGCTGGCCGGCATCATGTTGACGCCGAGCGAGAGACCAAGGCGACGGCTGCGAACGGGCCCAAAGATGGGGCTGGCATTCAAAAACGTAGACATAGGCATGTGCTCCTCAAGACAATTGTGCCTAAGCATAGCATCGGCTCCAAAGCAAGGTACGGGCTCTTGCTTTACAAGTTTCGTTTTTTCACGTCGCTCATGATGCCGTGCCATGAAAAGCCTCGGGTCGGGTACAGTTAATCTGTTAACAAGGCGTAAGGCAATACGGGTCCATCCAACCGCACTGACGTGCAACTGGATGAGCATTGATGATGGGGGCACAACATGGATTTTACGGTCGAGAATGCGGGCACCACGATTGCCTGTCGCGAATATGCCGGCCCGGATGTGTCGCCTGATGCTCCTGCCTTGGTGTGCGTGCACGGCGCTTGTGTCGACGGCACATTTTTCGACGGTATCGCTTGTGAGCTCAGCCGCAACTACCGCGTAATTGCCTACGACCGCCGCGGCTGCGGTGGCAGCAGCGATGCGGCAGACGGCAGCTATGATCTTGCCGCCCAGGCCGCCGACCTGCAAGCCGTGATCGAACACGTTGGCGCTCCGGCAAATGTGCTTGCGCACAGCGCCGGTACGTTGGTGGCGCTGGAGCTTCTTTGCACCGAACCCCATCTCGTCGCCCGTGCGATTCTGCATGAGCCGGCTGTGTCGGCCGAAGGCGTCGGTATGGGCGCAGCTCCGGTTTTGCTCGATATGATTGCGGCTGGAAAGGTTTCAAGGGCGCTCCGGCTTTTCTTGGGAGCCCTCGGCGACTTGGACCCCGAGGCTCCCGGGACGACCGAAGCGGAAGCCAAACATGCCCTGCGCAATGGTCGTTGCTTTATGGCGAGCGAATATGGAACAAATATGACATATGCTCCCGACTGGGAGCGCGCCCGCGCGTCAAAGGCGGTGTCGGCCGTGTTTTTGGGCGAGCTCTCGGTCGGTACGCCCCGCGAGGCTGGTACGCGAGCGGCTGCCGAATATCTCGATTGCCCCCTCGTGACGATCCCGGGCGCGCATAACGGTCTGCGCGATCGCCCCGTTACGGCGGCAAACGCCGTTCGCGATGTCTTGGAGCGTTAGCACGCTCGATGACCTGCGGGGAGAGGGGCTGTTAGCGTTTCGTCATTGTTAACGAATGCGCCA
This sequence comes from uncultured Collinsella sp., assembly GCA_900544645.1. Taxonomy (GTDB): domain Bacteria; phylum Actinomycetota; class Coriobacteriia; order Coriobacteriales; family Coriobacteriaceae; genus Collinsella. The sequence continues at coordinate 48,268 of UQWG01000001.1, read as the reverse complement.
ATAACCACGCGCCCGCGGCTCCATCACCGCCGTTTGCCAGGTCATAAAAATGTAACAGCATTCACGTGCTTACCTGCATCGGCAAGGTGCTACCCTTGTAGCATTTGGAACCCACCGCTACCATGCGAAACTATCGAAAGGGCCCCATATGCTCAATAATCACGAGGTCAATCTAACCGACGAGGAAGCTGCCGCTGAGGTCGCCCGCGTCGCGAAGACCTACCCCGTGGTGCGTTTGCTGTCGGCCGATCAGATTAAGAGCGAGCCTAACTGCCTGCTCGCCGGCAATCGGTGCCCTTGTCTGCGCCAGTCGAGTCTTGAGGCCTTGGCAGATTCCGATGAGGTGTCGGAGCAACTGCTCAACGATGGTGTTGAGTACCGCGCCCGCCTACGCCCTCTGAAGGTCGAGGGCGAGCCTCACGTCCTGCTGATGGTGCGTCCGATCGATGAGCAAGAGGCTGCAGAAGAGGACCTCGTCTACACCGACGTGCTGACGAGTGTGCGCAATCGCCGATATTACGAGGAAAAGCTCCGTAGCGCCCGCATGAATGCCGGCGTTGCGGTGATTGACCTTGATGATTTTAGGGTCTTCAACGATACGTGTGGCCGTCATGCCGGCGACCTTGCGCTCGGTGCCGTGGCGACGGCCATACGCAGCGGGATTCGTTCGACTGACGAGCTCGTACGCTATGGCTGCGACAAGTTTGTGGTCGTCATGCCCAATATTCCCTCCGATGACTTCACCCGTCGCCTGCATCAGGTGTCCGATGCCGTTCGTTCCACGATTGTTCCGGGCCATGAGTACGTGAGCTTGACGGCATGTGTTGGTGGCGTTCGCATTCATGGCGAGACGGTCGACGAGGGCGTTGGCCGCGCTGTACAGTTACTGAGCCGCGCTAAGGCAAAAGCCGGTTCAGTCGTGACCGATGCCGATTCCATCGAGGCCCTCCAAAGCGAAAAGCCTTTGGTGCTTATTGTCGATGACTCCGAGATGAACCGAGCCATTCTCAACGAGATGCTCAAGGACGAGTATTGCATCCTCGAGGCCGATAACGGTCGTACGGCGCTCGACATGGTCGACCGCTATGGCGATGAGTTGTCGCTCGTGCTGCTGGATATTGTCATGCCGGGCATAAGCGGCTTTAAGGTGCTGGCCGATCTGTCGCGCCGATCGGGTATCGACAATCTGCCTTTCATCATGATATCGAGCGAAGATTCCGATGATATGGTTCTGCGCGCGTACGAGCTGGGCGCCTCGGACTATATCAACCGCCCGTTTGACTCCCGTGTCGTGCGCCGCCGTGTAAGCAACACCATCCGCCTATATGCCAAACAGCGCCGCCTGACGAGCCTGCTGTCCCAGCAGTACAACGAGCGCGTCAAGAACAGTCGCATGCTCATTGACATCATGGCCGGCGTCATGGAGCTTCGCAACGGCGAGAGCGGCAGGCACGTTACGAATATCGAAAAACTGACCGAGCTACTGCTTGACTGTCTGGTCCAGCGTAGCGACACGATCTCCCTCGACAATGAGGAGCGCTCCACGATTGCCCTGGCTTCGGCGCTGCACGATATTGGCAAGATGGCGATTGACGATGCGATCCTCAACAAACCCGGGCGCCTTACGCCCGAGGAGTTCGAGATTATGAAGACGCATACCACGATCGGCGCCGACATGTTGCTTGAGCTGGGTCGCCATCACGTCGGCAATGCGCTTATGGAATATGCGTACCAGATTGCGCGTTGGCACCACGAGCGCTGGGACGGCAGGGGCTATCCCGATGGCCTTAAGGGCAACGAGATTCCCATTGCCGCACAGGTGGTTTCGGTGGCTGACGTGTACGATGCGTTGACGAGCGTGCGTGTGTACAAGGACGCTATCCCGCACAAGGAGGCTATCCAGATGATCCTGGACGGTAAGTGCGGCACCTTTAACCCGCTGTTGCTCGACTGCCTGCTCGAGGTGCAAGACCGTATCGCTGAGACGTTGGCGCGCCCCGCCGACGTTGTCGCGTTTCCTACGATTTAGTTTGACCAAAGGAGTTTTAATCCATGATTTCCATGCGTGAGGCGTATGAGAAGATTGGCGCCAATTATGATGACGCGTGCGCTCGGCTGATGGGCGAGGAAATGCTTGCCCGCTTTGCCCTCAAATTTTTGGATGACGAGAGCATGGACAAGCTGGAGGCCGCCATGGCGGCGGGAGACGCCGAAGGTGCGTTTATGGCAGCGCACACGCTCAAGGGCGTGAGCCAGAACCTGGGATTCGATAATCTGTACGAGCCGGCGGTTGTGGTGACCGAAGCACTGCGCGGCGCCGATGCCGTTGACGGCGCTCGCGAGGGAATGCATGCGCTGCAGCAGCAATATGCGGCAACGATGTCGGCCCTGCGCGAGGCGGCTGAATAAGAGCTTGCGGGCCTTGGGCTGCGTGCCGGCCACATATAGGTAAAAGGGCGCCCCGCCGGACCATGTGGCCGGCGGGGCGCCCTTATCTGTTTTGTGGTTCGCGAGTTAACGGGCCTGCTTTACCTTGGCCGCTGCCTCGACAAACGACTTCCACAGGTTAAAGTCGGTCTCGAGCGTCTTCCACGTGTACTCAGGGTGCCATTGCACGCCTAGACAGAACGGCTGGCCTTCGACCTCGATGCACTCGGGAACGCCGTCGGTTGCCTTGGCGACCAAGCGCGTGCTTTTACCCAGACGATCGACGCAGCAGTGGTGTGCGGAGTTGGTTTGGATCAGCCTGGCGCCGCCAACCGCGCGGTCGAGCAGCGAGCCCGGCACGACCTCGACGGGGTGCACGGGATCGTTGAGCACGTGGGTGTGGCGCCACTGCGTGCGGCCCTCGCGCGCGCCCAGGCTTGGCACGTCCATGCACAGGGTGCCGCCGGTGGCGACATTGAGCAACTGCGTGCCGCGGCAGGTGGTAAAGAGCGGCTTTTTGGCGCGGAGCACCTCGCCGACCAGCTTAAACTCAAAGCTATCGCGGATCTCGCAGCAGAGGGTGGGGTCGTAGGGTCGATCATCGCCCCAACGTTTGGGATTGACATCGGGGCCGCCGGGAATGGCGATGCCGTCGGCGATATCGACGTAATGACGGATGACCTCAATGTCCTCGGTGATGGACATCTGCAGCGGCAGGCCGCCGGCGGCAAGGATGGCATCGACAAAGACGCTCGCAATCTCCTCGTTGGGGGAGAGCGTCTCGCTCAAATAGGGTTTCGCTTCTTCCCAGCGTGGTGCGACCAGGATGAGCGGACGGTCGGCGGGATCGACGTCGACGTGCGGAGTGTAGGACGATGAGGTGCGGGTTCCGATCATGGGCGTAGCTTTCGAATCCGGGTGGACATGGCACAGGGGTGGCGCGGAGCAAACGTTACTGATGAATTTGCCCGCGTGGCAATTGGGTTAGTGGCCCTTGATGGAGTTGAGGAAGTCCTGGGTGCGCTTGGTCTGGGGGTGGTCGAAGAACTCGTCGGGCGTGCCGGTTTCCACGATCTGGCCGTCGGCCATAAACACGACGCGATCGGCCACGCGGCGGGCGAAGTTCATCTCGTGCGTGATGACGATCATCGTCATGCCCTGCTGGGCCAGACGGACCATGACCTCGAGCACCTCGTTGATCATCTCGGGATCAAGAGCGCTCGTGGGCTCGTCAAAAAGCATGGCCTTGGGCTGCATGGCGAGTGAACGGGCGATGGCCACGCGCTGCTGCTGGCCGCCCGAAAGCTGTGCGGGTACCTTGTCGGCCTGCTCGGCCACGCCCACGCGGCTCAGCAGGTCCATAGCGCGCTCACGAGCCTCCTCCTTGGACACACCCAGCACGTCGACCGGCCCCAGCATGACGTTCTGCAGTACGGTCATATGTGCGAACAGGTTGAACTGTTGGAACACCATGCCCAACTCGGCGCGCATGCGGGCAAGGTCTTTGCCTTCCTGCGGAAGCGGCTCGCCCTCGATGAGGACCTCGCCCGAGTCGATGGTTTCCAAGCGGTTGATGGTGCGGCACATGGTCGACTTGCCCGAGCCCGAGGGGCCAATCACCACGACGACCTCGCCGCGGTCGACCGACAGATTGATGTCGTTGAGAACGTGCAGGTCGCCATAGTGCTTATCGACGTGTCTGAGCTCGATCAGCGGCTGATTGCCGGTGGAAGAGGTGCTCTGTGCCATGGTGCTCGGCTCCTTATGACTTGAAATGGTAAAGTGTTAGCGGATGATGGTCGCGCCGGTCTTGTGCGAAACATAGACAGCGGCCTTGTTGATCGCGACGTTGATGAGGATATAGATGACCGCGATTACCAGGTAGACCGACACGAGGGCGTCGTAGTTGGTAATGAGCACGCGGGCGTTTTGCATGAGGTCGGGGTAGCTCACCACATAGGCGACGGTGGTGTCTTTGACTACGACCACGAGCTGCGAAATCAACGACGGAATGATAAACCGAATAGCCTGCGGCAACACGATTTTAAAGGTGATTTTAGCTTTGGAGAGACCGAGCGCCTGGGCGGCTTCGACCTGGCCGCGCGGCACGGCGTTGACGCCGGCACGGAAGATCTCGGCGAGTACGCCGGCGGCGGCGAGCGCGACGGGAAGCGTGAGCATCCAAAACGACGGCAGTGCGATCTTGTACTGGGGCAGCACCAAAAAGAAGAAGTAGATGAACAGCAGGCTCGGTACGCCGCGGAAAAAATCGGTGAGCACGCGGCAGACCAGCTGGAGCGGCTTAATGTCGCTGGTGCGGCCGAGCATAAGGGCTAAGCCCAGCACCAGCGCAATGGCGCCAGCGGTGAGTGCGACTTTAACGGTGCCCTCAAAGCCGGCAAGCAGGAACTTCCAGGTGGTGAGGTGCGTAAAGAAATACCAATAGTGGACCGAAAGCTGACCGGTCACATAAAAGCGCTGCAGCACGAGGACGACGAGCGCGGCGACGGCAACAAGCGAGATGGCGGTGCCGATGCGAATCTTGGCGAGCATCTTGGGGCCGGGAGCCTCGTAGAGCGCATCGCGCATGGTGAGCGCAGAAGAGGAGTGCTTGCTCATCGGAGGATCCTCACCTTCTTATCGATGTAGTTGCCAATGTGGCTCACCACAAAGGCCGTGCCCAGGTAGCCGAGCGCCGAGATAAAGAACGCGGCGACGCCGCCGAGCGAGCGCGTGTTGATGTAACTCACCACGCCGGTGAGCTCCTGCGGTTTAAGCGGCACCTGACTGCCGAGCGCGGTGGTGAGCATGACGGCGATAAAGAGGTTGGTCATGGGCAGCACACTCGAGCGCAGCGCCTGCGGAATCACGATCTTGGCGAGGATACGGCTGAAGCTCATGCCCAGCGAGCGGGCGGCTTCCACCTGGCCGACGCCGACGGTGTTGATGCCGCTCATAAAGTTCTCGGAGCCAAAGGCCGAGCCCAAAAGGACCGTGGCGACGATAACGCAGGTGCGGTAGGGCAGAACGACCTTGAGCGGCGGCAGCGCGTAGACGACGATAATGAGCAGCGCGATGCCGGGGATGTTACGGAAGACCAGAACATACAGGTCGCCAAAGACGCGCAGCGGCTTGAGCGGCGACACGCGCATCACGGTGACAGCGACGGCCAGCACCATGGCGATGGCAAACGACTCAAGCGTCATGCCCCAGGTTGCTAGCAGCGCGTCGATATAGTTCTGGCCATAGAGCGACCAGAGTTCGGAGAGACTCATGCGGACCTCCCGCCGATAAGGAAAGGGGCTCCCGTGTGTACGGAAGCCCCGACAACTCAGTGAGGAAACAGTTTACCGCAATAAAGCGCATCATGCGTTTCCATATGGTTTCGTTACGGCCGTTACCAGGCTCGCTGCCTAGGCGCCGATCTCGGGCAGCTCGGGAACATTGGTGTCGCCCGTACGGTCGCCGATGCAGATCTGCCACAGCTCGGTCCAGGTGCCGTCGTCCTCGATCTTCTTAAGGAAGTCATTGACAAAGGCGACGCCGTCGGAATCGAGCGGCAGACCGATGCCGTAGGGCTCCTTGCTGCCGAAGGGCTTGCCGGCGATCTTGTACTTGCCGGGCTCGCGGACCAGGGCGCTCTGCTGCATGTTGTTATCGATGACGTAGGCGTCAACACGACCCTGCTGGAGTGCCTGGCGGGCCTCCTCGTCGGTCTTGAACTCCTGCTGGCTGGCCTTGGGAGCGAGCTCCTCCAGGATGGCGGGGCCGTTGGAGCCGGACTGGACGGCGACGTTCTTGTCGGCCAGGTCGTCGACGCTCTTGATGTCGTCGTTATCGGCGAGCACCAGGATGGCCTGCTGCGTGTAGTAATAGGGACCGGCAAAGGAGACAAGCTTCTTGCGCTCGTCAGTGATGGTGTAGGTGGCAAAGACGGCGTCGACCTGGCCGTTCTGCAAGACGGACTCGCGCGTGTCCGAGGTCACCTGGGTGATCTCGACCTTGTTCTCGCCCAGGATGTAGTTGGACAGGAGCTGTGCGATACCGGCGTCGAAGCCGCGGGTCTGACCGTCTTTCTCGTTGAGGAGGGAGAAGAGCGTGGAAGTCTGAACGCCACCGATCTTAAAGACGCCGGCGTCCTTAACGGCCGTGGCCCAGGTGCTGGCGGCGATGGCGTCGTCATCGGCCTTGGGGCCGTTGTCGACGAGCTTGTCGAACGCCTTGGCGTCGAGCGTGGTGGAAGCCTCGGTATCTTCGGAGCTCTTGGAGGAGTCGGCGGCGGAACCCTTGTCGGCCTCGGCGCTGGTGTCGGAGCAGCCGGCAAGACCAAGGCCGGCGACGGTTGCGAAGGTGGCGGCAACGAAGCCGCGGCGGTCGAGAACGACCTGCTGGGAGAGGTTCTTGCTCATGGTAGAACACCTTTCTCAATAAAATTCCTAGCGGTTGAGTAGAGTTATACCCTATCGCGCTCAAATGGGTCAACACGAAATAACTCAGAAACATACTTACCTTATGGGTAATTCTACCTACCAAAAAGGGACAGGCACCTTTGTGGTGGTTCTGACCGATGCAGCGGCATGTCTCGCTGCTTTATCTCAATCTGTAACACCTGGACGGCCAAAAGGTCTCTATCTGTTACAGATTGAGACAAAGGTCAGGGACTAAGACGTCTTGTCTAGATTTGTAACAGTTAGACGGGAATTCGGGCCCTAGATGTTACAGATTGAGATAATCGCGTCGTGAAAACAAAAACCTCCGCAGGGGTGCTTCCCTTGCGGAGGTTTTCTTACTCGTTGAGTAGTCTCACGGCTTCGGCGGCCATGTTCTCAACCGTCATGCCGTTCTGAGCGAGCAGTTCGTTGGGCTCGTAGCGGTCGGGAAAGCCCTTGGCGATGCCAAAGGTGCGCGTGCGCAACGGCGTGCATGCCAGATAGCACGCGACGCGCTCGCCCCAGCCGCCGTCCAAGACGCCGTCCTCGAGGGTGACGACAACGCGATGCTCGGCGGCAAGGCTGTCGAGGAACTCGCGGTCGAGCTCGGTTGCAAAGCGCGGGTTGACGAGCGTGGCCTCGATGCCGTACTCGGCAGTCAGACGGTTTGCCACGCGCTCACCCAGCTCAAAGAAATCGCCGAGCGCGAGCACGGCAACGTCGCGGCCCTGACGCACCACGTTATAGCGAACGGCGCTGTAGTCGGTGTCTTCGGCGGGTGCAAGGTCGGGGCGGCTTACCAGGCCGATGCCCGGTACGCGGATTGCCACGGGATGCTCGCGGTGGTCGAGCGACCAGCTCAGCATGGACAGATATTCCTCCATGCAGGTCGGCGCCAAGTAGTGCATGTTGGGAAGACCGCCCAGCATGGAAATATCAAAGAACGAGAGGTGCGTCTCGGATGTGGTGCCAAAGATCGACGCGCCAAACACCAGGATGGTTGCCGGGGCGTCGTTGAGGCACAGGTCGTGCCACAGTTCGTCGTAGGCGCGCTGCAAAAACGTGCCGTACACACCAAAGACTGGCTTGGCGCCCGAGCGTGCAAGCGCGGTGGCAAAGGTCACGGCGTGCTCCTCGGCAATGCCCACATCGACGAACTGTTTGCCGGCGGCAGCGCGAAGCTCGGGCGTAAAACCCATGATGTAGGGCGTGGCGGCCGTGATGCCCACGACCTGCGGATCGCGCTCGATGGCGGCACTGAGCGCCTCGCCCGTAATGTCGGCATAGGTGCGCGGCGCAGGCTCGCTCGGATGGCCCGGGCAGAGCTTGCGCCCGGTCGCCATGTCAAACGGACCCACGTGGTGCCAGCGCTCGGGGTCGCTCTGGGCCGGCTCAAAGCCCTTGCCCTTGGCGGTGGAGACGTGCAGCACGATGGGATGATCGATATTGCGCAGTTCCTGCAGCGTGTCGACTAGGGACAACACGTCGTTGCCGGCGTCCAAATAACGGTAGTCGAGTCCCATCGCGCGGAAAACGTTGCGCTCACAGGTGCCGTTGCTGGTGCGCAGCTCGGCCAGATTGCGATACAGGCCGCCATGGTTCTCGGCAATGGACTGGTCGTTATCGTTGACGATGATGATCAGGTTGCTATCGAGTTCGGCGGCATTGTTAAAGCCCTCAAACGCCAGGCCGCCCGAAAGCGAGCCGTCGCCAATGATGGTGATGACGTTGTACGCATCGCCCGCCAGGTCGCGAGCGTGCGCTAGGCCGCAGCCCAGGCTCACCGAGGTCGAGGTGTGGCCCATGGCGAACAGGTCGTGCTCGGACTCGTCGGGATTGGCAAAGCCAGAAGCCTCGCCAAAACGTTCCGGATCGATATAGGTATACGCGCGCCCGGTCAGCGCCTTGTGGGCGTAGGTCTGGTGCGAAACGTCAAAGACAATCTTGTCGATAGGGGAGTTAAACACGCGATGAAGCGCAACCGTAAGCTCAACGACGCCCAGGTTGGGGGCAACGTGTCCGCCGACAGCGGCGGAGCTTTCGAGGATGGCGTGGCGAATCTCGCCGCAGAGCAGCGGAAGCTCGGCGCGGTCGAGAGCCTTGACGTCCTCGGGCGTTGTCGTTTGCGTAAGCAGCATCGTTGTGGGTTACTCCATGCGAATCGAGCGCCGGCGCTCCCTCGGCCGACACAATTGCACAAGACAGTCTCGCACATTTTGGCGTTTGATATGTGACGGCGGCGCGGTAATTCGACAACTGGTGGGGCAAAACGTTTTGTCCGATGCCATACTGATAGATTCGATGATGATTTTTTCAATACGTGCAGGCCGTGGCTTGCCGCCGTGAGCCGCTGGAAGGAGGCAGCATGTCCGATGCCGTTCGTGCCGAGAAAATCGCGCACGAGGTCGACGATGCCGCCCGCCAGCTCGCCCAGGCGGGCCGCTTGGACCTGACGCGCGAGTTTATCCAGCATGGCGACGTGACGGTCTATGCACATGTGACCTCGGTGGCACGGGCAAGTCTGTCCTTTGCCGAGCACTTGGGCCGTGCTGGCATTTCGATCGACCGTGCCTCGCTGCTGCGCGGAGCCTTGCTGCACGACTACTTTCTCTATGACTGGCACGATCCCGACCCAAGCCATCGGCTGCATGGCTTTCGCCACCCGTTTTTTGCCCTGGCACGTGCGGAGGAAGATTATGAGCTGACGCCGCGCGAACGGAATATTATCGTGCGGCATATGTTTCCGCTGGTGCCGGTGCCGCCGACGTGTCGTGAGGCATGGATTGTGTGTCTGGCGGATAAATGGTGCGCGCTGCGCGAGACGGTCGCCGGCGTTTTGCCGCGCAAGGACGAGGCGGACGATGGCGTGAGCAGCGAATCGAGTGAAAAGAGGAGAGGGTAGACGGTGGAAACCGCGATCGACATGGCATTTGGCGGCGCGACGCTTGCCGCCTGCCCGCTCTCGGCACTGGTGCTCTCGTTTGCCTTCTACGGTTTTTGCGGCTGGGCGTGGGAGTCGACGGTCTGCGCCATACTCAATCACGGACGATTTGCCAACAGTGGCTTTTTGCTGGGGCCGTGTTGTCCTATCTATGGTGTGGGCGGAATAGCCTGCTGGCTTTTGCTGCGCGGGATTCCGGATGCCTCGAGCCAGTTTGTCGCCGCGGCGCTTGTATGCAGCGCAATCGAGTACAGTGTGGGCCTTCTATTGGAAAAAACAACGGGCGCTCGCTTTTGGGATTACTCGCACCTGCCGTTTAACTTGCACGGACGCATCTGCCTGTACTGGGCCTGCGCGTTTGGCTTGGGTGCGTTGTGTATTTGCCGTTTAGTGGAGCCGGCATTGCTGGGGCTGCTTGGCCATCTGCCGGTGCTGATTGTGCGGCTGTCCGCCTTTATCGTCGCGGTCGCGATGATGGTCGACGCGGCGTGCTCATTGGCGAGCTGGCGGCGTCTGTCCGATCAGCTGGAGCGCGTCCGAGCCGACCTTGCCGACCGCATCAACGAGTCGCTTGCCGATGCCTCGGACTCAATGCTCGAGCGCATTCCCGATTCGACGATTGACTCGGTGGCACAGACACACATCCGTAGCCGTGCCGTTAACGCTTGGCTGGCCGAGCTGGGCGACGCGACGCTCGATGCCCTTCGTGAGAAGGCTTCGATGCCGACGTTTATCGCAGATGGTGCTCGCGGCCTGGCGCTTGCCGCCCGCCGCGTGGCCGATGCCGCGCCGAGTATGTCGCGTCCGTCGCTCAGTCGTCGCCTTGCCGGCAAGCGCATGGGCCGTCCGGTGCCGAGCGTGTCACTCAGCCGCCGCGACCTGCGCTTTTTCAATGCCTTCCCGCGCCTGCGCATCAATCGCTACGAAGGTGTCATTCGAGCAACTAATCTCCGCGACCGCGCCCGCGAACTGTTTCGTCGCTAGCCGGGACGGGCGCGCTCACGCCTCCCTTGCTTGCGTATTTCCCGTTCGTTTCGTGTCCGTTGCCGCGCCGTTTCCAAGATTGCGGCACCGTTTCCATTCGACAACGCAGCGTTTAACAACGCCGTATCTGGTCTACACCAGTTGCCCCTCGGCCGCATTATGGGCGCCGACAACGTTCATGCGATCAAGGGGGAGCGAATGTACGATACGGGATCGACAACGTTTATGCTCATCTGCACCATGCTCGTGTTTTTAATGACACCGGGTCTGGCGTTTTTCTATGGCGGCCTGTCCAGACGCAAAAATGTCATCAACACCATGCTCATGTGCTTTGGCGCCATTGGCCTGGTTGGTGTGCTGTGGATTGTTGCCGGCTGGTCGCTGGCCTACGGCGGCGACGGCTCAAGTCCGTTTATTGGAGGCCTTGACCAGCTGCTGTGTCTACCGGTGCTCGGCCAGGTGCTGCAGGCGGCCGAGGGCAATGCCGCGGACGGTGCCGTCTACCCTCAAATCATCAACATCGCCTTCCAAATGGCGTTTGCCATGATCACGGCCGCTATCGTCACGGGCAGCCTGGCCGGCCGCGTTAAGTTTGGTGCCATGACGGCCTTCCTGGGCATTTGGCTGCTCGTGGTCTATGCGCCGCTCGCCCACATGGTCTGGGGCGGCGAGGGCTCCTTTATCGGCGACATCATCGGCGCACTCGACTTTGCCGGCGGCGACGTGGTGCACATCTCGTCCGGTCTGACGGGACTGATTCTCTGCTTAATGCTCGGCCGTCGTCGCGGCTTTGGCATGGTGAGCTATCGTCCGCATAACGTGCCGTTTGTGGCGCTAGGCGCCGGCCTGCTTTGGTTTGGCTGGTTTGGCTTTAACGGCGGCAGCGAGTTTAAGGCCGATGCCGTGGCGGCACTCGCCATCCTCAACACCGTGACGGCCAGCGCGGCAGGCATGGTCTCGTGGCTTGCCGTCGAACGCGTGCATACCGGCCGCCCCACGCTGGTGGGTGCCAGCACCGGTTTGGTTGCGGGCCTTGTGGTGGTCACGCCGGGTGCGGGCTTTGTCGAGCCGTGGGCGGCACTGGTCATGGGCCTTATCGTGTCGCCCGTCTGCTACCTGGCCATCAGCCATCTTAAGACCAAGTTTGGCTACGACGATGCACTCGATGCGTTTGGTTGCCACGGTATCGGCGGCATCTTGGGCGGCGTGCTCACGGGCCTGTTCTGCGTGCCGGAGCTCTCGTGGACCGGTAAGGGCGGCCTGCTCTACACGGGCGACGTGTCGCTGCTCGTCTCGCAGATTTTGGGCATTGTGGTGACGGTCGCTATTGTACTGGTGCTCGACTTGGTGATCGCCGCGGTGGTCAAGGCGCTGTTCCACGGCAGCCTGCGCGTGGACGAGGCCGACGAGGCGCTGGGCATGGATGCGAGTCAACACGGCGAGAGCGCATACCCCTCGTTCTCCGGACTCGACTAGCAGCTTCCCCAAGCACCGCACCTTGCCGTTCAATCGTCGCTCACGTACTTAAGTACGCTTCGCTCCTCTTTCACGGCAATCTGCGGCACTTGGGAAACCTGCTAAGACCAGTCAGTTGAACTTTTTGATCTCTGAGGTTGGTTTGCGGCATTTGGAAAACCCGTGCCACATGAATGAGCAATTCATTTCTTTATTAAAGAGAGGAATTCACTATGAAGAAAATTACGGCGATCGTTCGTGCCGAGAAGCTTGAGGTTCTTAAAGACGCGCTGTTTGCTGCCGATGTTCGTGGCATGACTATCAACCAGGTGCAGGGCTGCGGTGCGCAACATGGCTGGAAGGAATACGTGCGCGGCAACGAGTTGCTCGTCAACACGATTCCCAAGGTACAGTTCACCCTTATCTGTGCCGATGAACATGTCGATGGCATTGTCGAGATTATCTGCAACGCTGCTCGCACCGGCGCCGTCGGAGACGGCAAGATTTGGGTTGAGCCGGTCGAGGAAGTTATCCGTATCCGCACCGGTGAACACGGCCCCGCCGCGGTGTAGGGCCGACCGTCTGCCATCCTCAACGTTAAAATAGTGCAGTGAAGCACAAGACTTGCATTGCGGATGGAATGATTATGGGTCGCAATAAATATCCTGAAGAGACGGTCGCGAAGATTCTCGACGCGGCACTGCAACTTTTCTGTGCACAGGGCTATGAGGGAACGAGCATCCAAGATATCGTCGACCATCTCGATGGGATGACCAAAGGTGCCATCTACCATCATTTCAAAAGTAAAGAAGAGATTTTCAACGCTGCATTTGATCGGGCGATGGCTCCCGTTGTTGAACGCCGCCGCGCGACGCTCGGTGCTGGCAATATGACCGGAGCCCAAAAACTCAAGCGACTGTACGCGCCCGAGTCCGTCGTTCCACAAATTGAGCTATGGGCACGCGTGCATCCTGCGGCGGATCCGGTAAAAAGTTCGCGTCTACTGGCGATGCAGTACCAGGGCTCGTTTGACGAGTCGGCCGATGGCTGTCTCTTGCCAGTGATCGAGGAGGGCATCGCCGACGGTTCCATTGCGTGCGAATGCCCGCGCGAAGCGGCGGAGGCCGTTTCGTTGTTGGCGAATCTTTGGCTGCTGCCATTGTTCCGTCCGCTTGAATCCAAGGACCGAATGCTCGCTCGCGCGCAATGCTTGGCGCAGATGGCGGCCGCGGTGGGGCTTGATTTGGGTAATGAAGTGCTCCAGACAACGGCCCAGATTTGGGACGTATGGAACCGTGCTGGGTGGTAATATAGATACTAACGGTATGTAATTGATTTGCAAGGGTAGCCACGGCTGCCCTTTTCAAGTCATTAAATACATACTAATGGTATGTATAGGGGGCAGGCTTATGGCTGGAATGCGGAGGAGCAATGTCTCGTTGGCGCAAAAAACAGGGCGATCTATCAGGCTTTTCGGCCTTCTTGTTGCACAGCTGTGCGCGTATTCGATGTTGTCGGCACTGTGCTTTGCGTGCCCGCTTTACTTGTTCGACTGCAGCGGCTCATCAACGTTATATGGTGCCGTCGCGGCGATAGCGTTCATACCAGGCGTGCTCGCGACTCCGGCTGGCGGAATCTTGGCGGATCGGGGAAGACGTCGCGGGGTTCTTGTGGTACTCGGCATTGTTCTGATGGCTACATCACTGCTGTTTATCCTCGTGAAGCGTTCGCTGCCTCTTGCTGTTGTCGTGGCAGCAATGCTTTGCGTCCAATATGGCATCCAATCGCTGCTGAAACCGATGCTTCAAATTGAGACGGTGCGCATGACGGGCCAAGAAAAGGTTGAGCGTGCCACTGCGTTGGTCTCGCAGATAACCATGATGAGTAATATCTTGGGGCCTGTAGTCGGGACGGCAGTCTATGGGTGCTTTGGTATCGATACTCTTTGCGCAACCGCGTCGGTGACGTTTGCGATTTCAGCCCTGCTGTTTGGGGGCGCACTCAAGCAAAATGCCTCATCTGAAACGATGGGAGACTGCGCGACTCGTACGACATGCCGAAACGATTTTCGGGAGTCGATTCGGTATCTGTTGCAAAATTCATCATTGGCCGCCGTGATTTTGCTTGCGGCAGTTTTGAACCTTGCGTTGGTTGGGCTAACGATTGGCGCTCCCATTATTGTTACAAAGCATCTCGGCATGCAATCGTCCTGCGTTGGGATAGTTGAGGTTGCTCTGGGCTTGGGTGGTCTTACCGGCAGTGGCTTGGTCGGCATTTGGCCGCATCGCTTTTCTCTCAATGGCATATGTCGATATGTTGCGATGATCTGTTTTGGAGTCGTACCGATTATTGTTACGCTACTGAGCGGTCCTGATGAACTGGCGTTTGCCACGCTTGCGGCCGGCTCGGCATGGGTCATGGCGTGGGCAAGCATTACGTCGGTCGAAATCGTTTCATTTGTTCAGCGGGCAGCGCCGATTGAGCTCTGCGGAAAAGTGCTTTCGGTCGTTTACATGGTCCTTTCCTGCGCAACACCTATCGGCCAATTGACGTACGGGGTTGCATATGATCGATGGACACCGGCGATTGTATTCGCAGGCATGTTGGCGGTGCTGACGTTGACGACGGTGCTGTTTTATCGGCTGAAAAGTCGCTTGTGGCAATTGTCTTAAGGCGCAGGGACACCGTGGATTTGCGGAAGCATTGTCCCGCCGCGCCGGGATGCCATTGTCTGGGCATGCCTCTCCTTCGTCTACAATATCGTGCAGACGAAGGAGAGGCATGCCCATGATCAAGATGTTTGCGAGTGACTTAGACGGAACGCTGCTGAACGCCCTGCACGAGGCAGATGGGACCATCCGCCTCGCCATTCGCGAGCTGACCGAGGCTGGCCTGCATGTGGTTCCCGCGACCGGACGCTCGACGCTGCCGGTCGGCGAGCATGGCTTTACGGGGCTGGCGCTCGATGCTTGCTGCTCTAACGGATCCATCGTGCGCGACAGCCATGGCGAGGTGCTCAAGACCTGGACTATCGACCCACAGATTACCGAGGAGCTGCTCAAGGCATTCCCGGACATTTGCTTTGATTGCTCCACACCCGATGGCATGTTCTCGAGCGGTTCGTTCGAGATGCACCAAGCGGGTTTTAAGAAGGACAGTCCTATCAAGCGTATCGTGATGCGCGGCATGCGCGCGCGTGGCGGGTATCACGAGGAGCAGTATTTCGACCAGTCGATCGGTGACATCCTGCGCCACGATGTGTGCAAGATCAACTGCCGCGTGACCTCGCCCGAGCTGGAGCGCGACCTTAAAGCGTATCTTGCCGAGCGCTCGGACCGCGTGGTCAACGCGCCGTTCGATCCGGTGATGTTTGAGATCACGGACGTGGCGTGCAACAAGGGCGAGAGTGTGGCTTGGCTGGCGGGCTACTACGGTATTGCCGAGGATGAGGTCGCGGTCTACGGCGACGGCGGCAACGACATCGCCATGCTCAAGCGTTTCCGTCACAGCTATGCCACCAAGAATGGCAGTGACGCGGCCAAGGCCGCCGCGAGCGCGACTATCGGCAGCTGCATGGTCCACGCCGTCCCCAAACACATGCTCGCCACCATGCGCAAGCAAAACTCCCGCACCGTCATCGAATAATGTGACAAAGGGACAGCCCCTTTGTCACAGGTGACGCTGGTCTCTTGAAATACGAACAAACATTCGCATATCTAACTGCGCTTTGATAGAATTGATACTGTTGGCGGCAGTTCCATGTGCCGGGCAACGCCCTCCATCTGATGGGAGGTGATGCCCATGACCGATCTGATTGATTTCGTGAGACTTCTGACCGCTTTGGTCTCGTTCTCCACGGCACTCGTCGGGCTTTCCGAGGCACTCAAGCAACGTTCGAAGCAACGTAAAAGGGGTCGCCGCCGCTAAGGCGTTGACCCCTTAATCCAAGCAACGGCGCTGCCCAGCTTTCCAGAACTTGGGCTGCCGTCGACACTATTCTACCCACGAATGACATTTTGAACAATCGGCAATGCCGCTCCAAAAGCCAGGCACAACTGGCACAACCTAGGCGGTCGCTGAATATGGCAAAGAAACTGTCCCTTTATCACATCCAAAATATTGCCTTTACGTGTTGATGCACACGGTGTGCAATAATACTCGCACTGTGCAATAGAGCACAGGTTGAGTAACAAGGAGGACGCTTGTCCCAGCTCGAGAAATGCGACCGCCGGTCCCTTCGCTCGCAGCGTGCCCTTCGCCAGGCGCTTGCCAGCGAGCTTGCCGAAAGCGGCGACCTTTCGCGCATTAACGTTGCGTCGCTCACCGAGCGCGCCGGTCTTACGCGCCGTACGTTTTATTCGCACTACCGCGATATTCCCGACTTTATCAACCAGATTGAGGATGGCCTGTTGGCTGAGATCCGTGAGCGCATTGAGCTCATCACCGCAGCTCAGCTGCCCGATCTTTACCGTAACATTGACGAGCTCGAGCCGGCGCCCGGTTCGGTTGAGCTGCTGCGTTATCTTGCGGCCAACCGCGACTTAATCGGTGCGCTGCTGGGTCCGGGCGGCGACCAGGCCTTCATTAAAAGGATTATCGACACCGCACGTGAGGCCGTGGCGCCGCGTGCGCAGACGGGCATTTTGGGCCTGGCGCTGGGTACGTTCTTTGACTACTACGTCACCTACGTCGTGAGTGCCGAGGTCGGCCTGATTCAGCGCTGGTTTGAGCGTGACCTTTCCGAATCGCCCGAGACCATGGCGCGCATCATGACGGTTATCGCCTTTGTGCGCCCCGGCGACCTGTATGGCCAACCCATCGATATCAACGTGCCGGAATACGGCATGAAGTTATTGAATCTGCAGCTCGAGGACGCGGTCGACACCGCCGCAACCGTCGAGTCCAACAACTAAGAGGAGAGACAATGAGCAAACTCGTCGAGGGCATTAAAGACCGTGTGGTCGCTGCCGCACGCGAGGCCGCGCCCGCCGTGGCGGATGCCGCGCAGAAGGCTGCGGCCGCTGCTGCCGAGAAAGTCGCTGAGGCAGTTGCCGAGGCTAAGAATGCGGCAGGGGAGACGCTCGCTGCCGACGCAGCCACGCCCAACGTTGCCGAGTCCGTAACCGTCACCGCCGCCCAGGCCCCCGAAGGCGCGATCTTCAACCCCGAGGCCGCCCACGGCAACCTGCACCTGGGCATTGACGTGGGCTCCACCACCGTTAAGCTCGCCGTGCTCAACGACGATAACCAGATCGTCTACGCCAAGTACCAGCGCCACCACACCGACGTCCGTGCCTGCGCCCGCGACCTGTTCGAGGGCGCTGCGACCGTGCTGCCGACGGCCCAAATGACCTGCGCCATCACCGGTTCGGGCGGCCTGCTGCTGTCCCAGTGGCTCGACCTGGAGTTTGTCCAGGAGGTCATCGCCAGCAAGCGTGCCGTCGAGACCCTCATCCCGGCCACCGATGTCGCCATCGAGCTGGGCGGCGAGGACGCCAAGATCATCTACTTCGATAACGGCATCGAGCAGCGCATGAACGGCACCTGCGCCGGCGGCACGGGTGCGTTCATCGACCAGATGGCAACCCTGCTGCACACCGACGCCAGCGGCCTCAACGAGCTCGCGGCCAACGCCACCACCATCTATCCCATCGCCAGCCGCTGCGGCGTTTTTGCCAAGACCGACGTGCAGCCGCTGCTCAACGAGGGCGCCCGCCCCGAGGACGTGGCCGCCTCCATCTTCCAGGCTGTCGTGACCCAGACCATCTCGGGCCTGGCGTGCGGCCGTCCCATCCGCGGCAACGTCGCCTTCCTGGGCGGTCCGCTGCAGTATCTCTCCGAGCTGCGCCACCGCTTCTACCTCACGCTCAATCTGGACGAGGAGCACCGTATCGTGCCCCAAAACGCTCACCTGTTTGTGGCGAGCGGCGCCGCCATGGCGCACGAGTCCAACAAGCTCAGCACGTTCCCGCAGCTCATCGAGGCCATCGACAGCTTGGGCGACACGCAGGGTGCCGAGGTCGAGCGTCTGGATCCGCTCTTTGCCACCGACGAGGACTTTGCCGAGTTCAAGACCCGCCACGACCAGGAAGTCGTTCCCAAGGGCAAGCTCGACGGCTACACCGGACGC
Organism: uncultured Collinsella sp.; assembly: GCA_900544645.1. Taxonomy (GTDB): domain Bacteria; phylum Actinomycetota; class Coriobacteriia; order Coriobacteriales; family Coriobacteriaceae; genus Collinsella. The sequence goes on along the minus strand of UQWG01000001.1, from coordinate 29,901 downwards.
GTGTTCATCGGCATCGACGCCGGCTCCACCACCATGAAGGCCGCGCTCGTGGGCGAGGACGGCCAGCTGCTGCACACCTGGTACGGCAACAACAACGGCGACATCCTGGGCACGGCCAAGGTCATCATGGCCGATTTCTACAACCACATCCCCGCCGGCTGCACCATCGGCCACGTGACTACCACGGGCTACGGCGAGGCGTTGCTCATCGAGGCTCTCAAGGCCGACTCCGGCGAGATCGAGACCGTCGCGCACCTGCGCGGCGCCAAGGCATTCCTGCCCGGCGTCGAGTTCATCCTGGACATCGGCGGCCAGGACATGAAGTGCCTGCGCGTCAAGGACGGCGTTATCGAGCACATCATGCTCAACGAGGCCTGCTCGTCGGGTTGCGGTAGCTTTATCGAGAGCTTCGCCGTCTCTATGAACATGGACGTGCGCGCGTTCGCCGACGCCGCTATCCATGCCAAGGCCCCGGTCGACCTGGGCAGCCGCTGCACGGTCTTTATGAACTCGCGCGTCAAGCAGGCGCAAAAGGAAGGCGCCACGGTGGGCGACATCGCGGCCGGCCTGTCCTATTCCGTCATCAAGAATGCTCTGTTCAAGGTCATTAAGCTGCGTGACCCCAAGGAGATCGGCAGCCAGGTAATCGTCCAGGGCGGCACCTTTATGTCCGATGCCACGCTGCGCGCGTTTGAGCAGCTCACCGGCGTCCACGCCGTGCGCCCCGACATCGCCGGCTGCATGGGTGCCTATGGTGCTGCCCTGCTCGCCCGCGATCGCGCCGGCGCGAACGGCACCTCGACCATCCTTTCGGCCGAGGACATCGCGCACCTCACCGTGACGCAAAAGCATGTCCGCTGCGGCCGTTGCTCCAACAACTGCCAGCTTACCGTCAACGACTTTGGCGGCGGCAGGCGCTTCATTACCGGCAACCGCTGCGAGAAGGGCGCCGGCCACAAAAAGCAGAAGACCGAGGCCCCCAACCTCTTCAAAAAGAAAAACGAGCTGCTCTTTAACCGCGAGGTGCTGAGCCCCGACGAGGCCCCGCGCGGCACCGTCGGCATCCCGCGCGCACTCAACATGTACGAGAACTACCCCTTCTGGCACGCGTTCTTTACGCGCTTGGGCTTTAGCGTGCAGTTGTCCGACCAGTCGAGCAAGAAGACCTACCAGGCGGGCATCGAGTCCATGCCGTCCGAGAGCGTGTGCTATCCGGCCAAGATGAGCCACGGCCACGTGATGAACCTCATCGACCGTGACGTCGACTTCATCTGGATGCCGTGCGTGCGCTGGGAGCGCAAGGAGGATCCGACCGCCGGCAACTGTTACAACTGCCCCATCGTCATGAGCTACCCCACGGCGTTGGCGCTCAACATCGACGAGATCCGCGAGCAGAACATCGAGTTCCTGTATCCGTTTGTGCCGTATCACGACAAGACCGAGCTCAAGCGCCGTCTGTACCAGGTGCTCGCCGTCGACCGTGTGGCCGATGCGCAAGCCGGTCGCGGCCGCGTGCGTGGACCCAAGATCACGCGCTCCGAGGTCGATGCCGCCGTCAACGCTGCCTTTGAGGCCGATGCGCGCTTCCACGAGGATATCCAGACCATGGGCGAGGAGGCCCTTAAGTGGGTCGAGGACCGCGGCGGCCACGGCATCGTACTCGCCGGCCGTCCCTACCATAACGACCCCGAGATCAACCATGCCCTGCCCGAGCTTATCTCGAGCTTTGGCTTTGCGGTCTTTACCGAGGATTCGCTCGCGCATCTGGTGAAGCCCGAGCGTCCGATTCGCGTCGTCGACCAGTGGATGTACCACAGCCGCCTGTACGCCGTCGCCCGTTTTGTGACGATGCGCAACGACCTGGACCTGATCCAGCTCAACTCTTTCGGCTGCGGTCTCGATGCCCTGACTACCGACCAGGTGCAGGAGATCCTGGAGGCCAGCGGCAAGATCTACACCGTGCTCAAGATCGACGAGGTGTCCAACCTGGGTGCCGCGCGCATCCGCATCCGCTCGCTCATGGCCGCGCTTAAGGACCAGGAGGCCGAGCGTTTGGCCGAGGCCACGGCAGCGGGCGAGGCCTACGAGCAGGGCGACGCCGCGCCGGTGGCGCCCTCCACGGATGCCCCCGCGTTCGCGAGCCGTAAGTACACGTTCGAGGCGCAGCGCGAGAGTGCTTCGACCGCGTGGCCCAAGGTGCCCTTTACCGAGCAGATGCGCGACGAGGGCTACACCATCCTGTGCCCGCAGATGGCGCCGATCCACTTTGACCTGGTCAAAGAGGTGTTCCGTGGTGCTGGCTACAACTTGGAGCTGCTGCCCTCGACCGATCACGATGCCGTCGAGGCCGGCCTGCGCTACGTGAACAACGACATCTGCTATCCGTCGATCCTGGTGACGGGCCAGATTATGGAGGCCATCGAGAGCGGTCGATACGACCTGTCCAAGACGGCTGTGGTCATCAGCCAGACCGGCGGTGGCTGCCGCGCCACCAACTACATCGCACTCATCCGCAAGGCCCTGCGTGAGAGCGGCCACCCCGAGATCCCGGTGATCTCGCTTTCGGCCGTGGCGCTGGGCGAGGACAACCCCGGCTTTAAGATTACGCCGGCGCTGCTTAAGCAGGCAGTCTACGCGGTACTCTTTGGCGACGTGATGATGCAGATGCTCTATCGCTGCCGCCCGTACGAGGCCACGCCCGGTGCCGCCAACGCACTCTACGAGGAGTACATGGCGCGCGCCCGCAAGCTGGCGCCCAAGTTCAACCGCCACAACTACACCAAGCTGTGCCGCGAGGCCATCCGCGCGTTCGATACCATGCCGCTCGTGGGTGAGGGTACCAAGCCGCGCGTGGGCGTGGTCGGTGAGATCTTGGTCAAGTTCCACCCCACAGCCAACAACCACGTGGTCGATGTCATCGAGCGCGAGGGCTGCGAGGCCGTGGTGCCGGGCCTGCTCGACTTCTTCCTGTACTCCATGAGCAATGCCGAGCTGCAGAAGGACGAGCTGGGAAGCTCTGCCACTACGCGCGCTGGTATGCAGGCGCTCATCAAGCTCGTGGACTGGATGCGCACGCCGGTGGAGGAGATGCTCGAAAAGTCCCGCCGCTTTGAGGCGCCCGAGCGCATCGGCACCATGGCCGACAAGGCCCGCACGGTGCTTTCGGTGTGCAACAACATGGGCGAGGGCTGGCTGCTCACGGCCGAGATGCTCGACCTGATTGATCATGGCGCGCCCAACATCATCTGCACGCAACCCTTCGCGTGCCTGCCCAACCATGTGGTGGGCAAGGCCGTGATCAAGGAGCTGCGCCGTCAACATCCCGAGAGCAACATCGTTGCGGTGGACTATGATCCTGGTGCGTCCGAGGTCAACCAGCTCAACCGTATTAAGCTCATGATCAGCGTTGCCAAGGAAAACATGCGCGCCGGCAAGGGCTTTAAGCTCGAGAAGGTGGCGCCGCTCGCGATGGACGAGGTCACCGGCCAGATGCGTGCCCACGATGGCTGCGTGAGCTGCGGACCGGCCAGCGAGGAGGCCGTTGCATCGGTCGCCAAGCGTCTGGGACGCGGCATTAAGAAGTAGTTGGCCTGCTTTGGGCTAGATATGAGGCAAACGGGTGGTAGCCGTGCCGGCTACTACCCGTTTTTGCTGGACATATGTTGCGCAAATGACCTTGCTACAGCCTTCCGTGGGCTCGTATTTCAGAAGTGCGGTGAAAAACGCGAACCTCCCGAGCACACCGCCTTTTTAGACTCCCGCGACCTGCGGTTTTGTTGTCAAAAAAGCCGATCTGGTCGGCGAAACCCGATTTTTCCCCGCACTTCCGAAAACAGCGGTTCAGCAGCGCCAAAAAATGGCCTCAGAATCGAGAGTTAATGAACAAATGTAGCCGTTCGCCGCGAAATACCGTCCGTTTATAGAACCCACCCCCGGCTCGCGGCCTCCTTACGGTTGAATAAATACACATCTATGGAATTACGTAAGAGAGGACCGTCCCATGAGCTACAAGACCGTTTGCGTTGCCGGCGGCGGCGTGTTGGGAAGCCAGATTGCCTTTCAGGCTGCCTACTGCGGCTTTGATGTAACGATTTGGCTGCGCAGCGAGGGCAGCATCGGCCGCACCCAGCCCAAGATCGATCATGTGCGTGAGGAGTACATCGCTGCTATCGAGGGCATGGCGGACGGCACGGACGAGTGGTGCGCCGGTATCGCCGATAGCGGCCAGCCCTTCGACAAGGAGGCGGCACTCGCTGCCGTCGAGCGTGCCTACTCCACGCTCAAGCTGGAGCTCGATCTTGCCAAGGCAGTGGCCGACGCCGACCTGGTCATCGAGTCTATGGCCGAGGACACCCAGGCAAAAATCGACTTCTACAAGAAGCTTGCCCCGGTTCTCCCGCAAAAGACCGTCGTCGTGACCAACTCCTCCACGCTGCTGCCGAGTACCTTTGCCAAGTACACCGGCCGCCCCGAGAAGTACCTGTCGCTGCACTTTGCCAATTCCATCTGGAAGAACAACATGACCGAGGTCATGGCTCAGGACCAGACCGACAAGCGCTATTTCGATGAGCTCGTCGACTTTGCCAACGACATCCGTATGCTGGCGTTGCCCGTCAACAAGGAAAAGAACGGCTATCTGCTCAATTCCATGCTGGTGCCGTGGCTGCTTTCGGGCCTCGACCTGTATGTCTCGGGTGTGAGCGATCCCAAGAGCATCGACCTCGCATGGACGCGTGGCACCGGTGCCCCCAAAGGTCCGTTCCGCGTGTTCGACACGGTGGGCATCCAGACGGCCTACAACATCGTTATGCAGTATCAGAAGGTCCCGGGCCTGGTGAGCCCGCTGCTCAAAAAGATGATGATGCCCTACAACTTTAAGGCCATGGCCTCCGTCCTCAAGCAGATGCTCGATGATGGCAAGCTGGGCGAAAGCTCGGGCGAGGGCTTCTTTAAGTACTAAAAAATGATCCGTCGGGGACGGAGGAAAGCGGATCATCGCGTTCCTGCGTCCCTTGTGCGTCTTGCGGCTAACAGCTCCGGCTGCCGCGAGCCTAAGCTAGCCTTAAGGGGTGCTTGTTAAGCTTCGAGCCAAAATTGGACAGAGCTTGGCAAGTGCCCTGGAATATGAAGGAAGCGGCAGCGATGGAATTCTTCGATGGTGACGACGTGGGATCGAGTAACGAAGGCGGCTGGCCGCTCACGCGCCGTACTGCCCTTGTAAGCACGGTGGCGGGCGCGTTTGCCCTTGCAGGCGCCGGCCTCATGGGTTGCTCCGCTACGGGGGGCGGCGCGAGTGACGCCTCATCTTCAGACGACGAACTCGCCGAAGAACAAAAGAAGCTCCACAATCAGATCGTCGCGACCTACGACGTCGAGAAGCAAGCAGCCATCAAAGAACAACTCGATGCCGAGTACACTGCAGACAGCTTCGACGAAACAGTCCCGTTCGTCAAAGCCGATCCCTTTGGTACCGATACCCTGAGCAGCTACGTGCGTTTTGCAACATCCCGCGCCGGCATCACTTCACGTCAAATTCCACGCGATCGAGTTCGGGTACGTTGAGGTCTATGAGCTTGCGGGCGACGTGGCGGTCGTGCGCCCCGAGCGCCTCGCTTGTCGTCACGTGGGCGACAACCTCGCGCTCGACGATGCCCTCTTCCTCGCCCTCGGCAGCTGAGGTCTCGACGGCGACGGTGTAATCCTTAAAGCCCGGCAGCACCGCGGCAAGTTCGCGCGTAGTTTCGGTGACACCGTAGCCGTCCTGCACGCCGGTCTGCGCCGAGCCAATAGACCCCGCCGTCATAACGATGCAGGGGATGGCAAAGACTACCGTACCCACAATGATGCGGCGGCGCACTTTGCGTGACAGCTCGTCGACCTCGGCGTCTTCCTCAGCGGTCACAATACCGTCGCCGTTCAGGTCGCGCTTGAGCGGCACGCGCAAAAGAAGCAGCACGGCTTCGGCAGCCAGTGCGATAAAGACCACGTTGATGCCAAACTCATAAAGCGCCGAGAGAAACAGCGACCCGCTTGCGATGGCGATGCCGTAGCCCGCCGCGCACAGGGGCGGCATGAGCGCGGTCGCTACGGCCACGCCGGCGATGAGCGTGGCGGGTTCCTGGTCGCGCGAGTTGCCCAGCCCGCCCGCAAAGCCGCCCGCGAGCGCGACGGCAAGGTCCCATATGGTGGGTGTCGAGTTGTCGATGATGGCGGCCGTGGTGGTGCCAAGGGGCGAGAGCTTAAAATACAGCGTGGACGTGACCAGGCAAAAGACCATCTGCAGTGCGAGGCTGGCAATGGCTTCGACGGTGATCTCGCGGTCGAGCGTGGCAATGCCGTATGCCATGGCAAGAACCGAGCCCATGAGCGGGCAGATGAGCATGGCGCCCACGATGGCGATGTCCGAGTCGATATCGAGGCCGATGCTCGCGATGAGCATGGCGATGATGAGGATGCATAGGTGGGAGCCGGTCAGGCGTGCCCCGTTTATAAAGCGCTTGCGGATTACGTGGTAGGGCGCGCGACCCTCGCGAATGTTGAATGCGCGCTTGAGGAAGCGGGTGATGTTCTCCATGGCCTCGCTATGAGCAGGGCGGATGCCGTGGCGCCGGTGATGGCGTTCGCGTAGTCGCTTGATCTGTTGTTTGTCGAGTTCCATGTCCACCTCGTTCCAGCGCGGTCCGCGCAACGCACCCGTTGTCTTAACTCTACACCGTGGCGGGCGGGGTGTCTGTTGGATGCGGAATCCGATAGGGCGGATGACGCGGGAGCAAATGCAAATCACAGGCTCAATTCCATCCCGCGAAAATATGATGCACCAGCTCCTTCAAATGTGACGAAATTGTGAAGCACAGGAGCACGAATTTCAAAAAAACGCTGGTCGCCAATGTTGCGCAACAGAATTCAAAAATCGACAGCTACCGTTTGATACGTATGGATACATCCGTGTCAAAGGGAGAAAGCCATGGCAAACTATAGCCCACAGCACTTTGAGCCTCGGGCCAAGGCCGTCAACGTCAAGGGCGTTGCCAACCGCGCCGTCGCAACCGTTTTGACGGCGGGCCTCATCGCTCAGCCGCTCATGTCGCCGCTGGCGGCAATCGCCGCGCCGTCAACCGATAACGGCGATTCTGTTCAGGGGGGGGGTAGTTCTGTAGAGAACACCGTTGTCGCCGGTAACCAGGCGGTCGTAAAGACGGCTGCCCAGCTGGCCGAGGAGTCGGCAAAGCAACTCAAGGCCGCCCAGGAGGCCTACAACGCTGCCCAGAAGAAGGCTGATGCTGCGGCTCAGTCTCAGCAGCAGGCCCAGCAGCAAAGAGACCATGCTGCAAAGGCCCTGAGCGACAACACGGCCGAGCAGAACGCGGCAGAAGTCGCCGCGCTTCAGGAGAAGATCGACGAGCTTAAGGCGGCCGTCGACAAGGCCGAGCAACAGCAAAAGAAGCTGGGAGACCTGAACGACCAGCTCGATCAGGCCAACAAGAGCGTCGATGACAAGACCCAGGCGCTCAAGGATGCCAAGGCAAAGCGCGATGAAGCCAAGAAAGCCCTCGATGACGCCAAGGCCAAGCTCGAGGCCATGGGCATGGATAAGTACGAAGCCGCCAAGAAGGCCGTCGAGGACGCGCAGGCAAAATTCGATGCAGCGAACGCCGATGTGAAGACTGCCGAGGGTGAGCTCGATGCCGCTAAGACGGCTGTCTCCAACGCCCAGCAGGCAAAGAGCGATGCCGAGTCTGCTCTGACGTCCGCTCAGGCAAAGAAACAGCAGACCGCCGCTGCCCTTGCCACCGCAACCACCGCACGTGACAATGCCCAGCAGAAGCTGGATCAGGCGCAGGCTGCGCTCGATGCCGCTACTTCTGGCACGGGTGTCGATCTGGATGCGCTCGAGGCTGCTAAGAATACCGCTGCCAACGAGCTTGCTACCGCGCAGAGTGCCCTTGACGCCGCGACTGCTGCCGACGCTACCGCACAGTCAAATCTCAAAAATGCCCAGGCTGCCGTTCCTGCTGCTCAGGAGCGTGTCAACTCCGCTAATACTGCTGTGTCCTCCGCACAGACTGCATACGACGAGGCGAACGCGAAGCTCAGCGATGCGAAGGGCAAGTACACCACCGCCAAGACCGCATACGAGCAAGCACAGCAGGCCGAGGGCGATAAGAAGGCCGAGTACGACCGACTCGTCGAGGTTCGCAAGCAGAAGCAGAAGGCCTACGATGCCGCCAACGCCGACGTCACTGCTGCGGGAAAAGCCCGCGACGCTGCGAACGCCGAGGTCGAGAAGCTTAACCAGCAGATTGCCGACCTCAAGTCGAACATGACCGTAGACCAGAATGTCATCAACCAGGGTATGTTCGGCTTCTTGAGCTATATCAGCGGCGGCGGCCAGTTCACGGCCATGCAGAAAAAGAACGCCAAGGATGCCGTATCGATGCTGACCGGTGCTGATGACAAGGCCGAATGGTATGACGAGTACGTCGATCAGGACATGTCTCGCGACACCAATCCGCTTTCCTTGGAGCAGATGCGCAACGCCCTGACCTACCTCGACACCCAGAACAACCTCCGCAAGGCGAACGGCCAGTCGGCGCTCAGCGTCAGCCTTCGCATGACTGCGGCAGCCGCCCTTAATGCATCATATTCATCGAACATCTGGGGACACTCGAACTGCTATTTCGACAACGGGGAAAATCTTGCCGGCGGTGGTGGCGCATATACCGGCGGCGAGACTGAGGACACCCTAGGCTGGCCCTACACCGGTCTCTACACCCAGGAGAAGGAGGCATTCGATAAGTACGTCGCGCAGTATGGCGACGACCTCGGTAGCCACCGATATGATGCCTATTACATCTATAAGAACTACAACAGCATCTATCACGAGTGCGGGCACTATCTCAACATCGTTGATTCCGCTACGGTCGCCGTCGGTATTGCAACAGGTAGCGGTAAGAACACCGATTCCGAGGTAACCATATTCGATTACAGCGCTGATGACACTCAGGCTGATTTCACTGTCTCCGAGTTCAAGAAGCTCCTAAACGACTACATCGATTCCGCCTACAATGCAGGCGGCACGCAGGAGCAGAAGGAGCAGCTCAAGCAGCTGCAAGATAAGCTTGCCAAGGCAAAACAGGCTTCCGCCGCTGCCGATACATCGTATCAAGCCGCTACGAGCAAGCAAACCGCTGCGCAGGATGCCCTCACCGCGGCCGATACGAGCGTGACCACCGCCAAGGGCGAGTACGAGCAGGCACAGTCTGCAACCGCTGCGGCCAAGACCGCCTATGACACGGCCGATGCAAATTTGAAGTGTATCGACATCACGACGCCGAAGGCGAACCTTGATGCCGCCAAGAGCGAGGCTGCCGCTGCTCAGTCCGCGCTCGATGCCGCCAACGCAAAGGTCTCAGAATGCCAGAAGAAGGCGCAGGGGACTGCTGCCCGCAAGACCGAGGCGCAGACTGCGCTCGATGCCGCCAAGGCGAAGTCCGACAAGGCCAACAAGGCCTATGACGATGCAACCGCTTCGGTCAAGGACCTCACCGCCAAGCGCGATGCCGCAAAGACGGATCTTGCGAGCAAGCAGAGTGCGTTTGATGACGCCAAGAAGGCCGACGACGCCGCTCAGGCTGAGATGGAGAGTGCCCAGGCTGCACAGACCGCTGCCACAACGGCCCTCGCAAATGCTCAGCAGGAAGTCTCCAACAAGCAGCAGGCTCTGTCCGACGCCCAGGGCAAGGTCGCGACCGCGCAGACCGCGCTCAACGCAGCGAACGAGGCATTCCAGCGCTACGCCGCAGCCCAGAAGGCTGTTGACGACGCCAAGGCAGCCTACGGCGCCGCTGCCGCCGGTGCTGACGATGCTCAAAAGCAGCTCGACGCAGCTAAAGAGGCAGTAGTCGATGCGAACCTCGAGATTGTCAAGGCCAAAGCCGAGCTCGCTGCCACCGAAGAGCTCAAGGCAGACCTCGAAAACGTTGATCATAAGGCCTCTCTTGCTGCCGGCACCACGGTGTTTAACGCGGGTTGGACGCCCAAGAACCAGCTGCCCAAGCTCGATGCTGCCTACGCACGCTATAAGGCTGCCGTCGACGCCGAGTCCGCTCTTAAGCAGGCGGCTGCCGATGCCGACGCCAAGCTGTCTGATGCCAATGGCGTCTATGCCGCCGCGCTGGCCGAATTTGGCGATGCCAAGGACGCACTGGCTGCTGCACAGGCCGAGTACGACAAGTACCACCCCAAGGCCGAGCCGCAGGCAAAGCCCCAGGTCACGCAGGCAGCTGCAAAGGCTCCCGCGGGCAAACAGAAGGCTGCGTCGGACAAGCTCGCCCAGACTGGCGATGACTCCGCACTTGCAGGTGAGGTGTTCGTCATCGGCGGTATCACCCTCGTGGCCGCTGGTGTGACGCTGAGCGATCGTCGTCGCAAGCAGATGTAGCGTTTCGAGCGTAGTTTCTGCAACGAACTTCGGTTCATAGCGGGAACGCTTCGATAGCTTAACCGATAAGGCCGGTGCGCTGTTAAACGCAGCGCGCCGGCTTTTCTTTGTTTCGATATCAAAAAGCCCGGTCGGCAGCCGCGAAAGCTACCGACCGGGCAAGCCGTAGGCAATATGGTCGCTGTCGAGCGGCCGCTCGACTTAGCCCAGCAGGCTCAGGCCCACGGAGACAAACGCCAGGATAACGCCGACGATGGACTCGCCGCCCAGCAGGCCGCTGGCGACGACCAGGCCTTGCTCCTGGAAGGCGGCGTCCTTGGCGGCCCTCTCCTCGTCAGAAAGACCAGCGGTGGCGTCGCGGTGTGCGGCCCACTTGTCGTAGGCGAGCTTAACGCAGGAGCCCAGGAAAGCCGTGAGCGACATATAGAACGGCAGGTACACGCCCAGACCGATCATCATGGCCGGAATGCCGAGCCAGTACATGACGATGCCGGCGATAAAGCCGCCCGCAAACCACGGCACGCTCGGGATGCCCGAGACCATGGTGGCGACGACGCTTGCCTGCGCGGCAACAAAGCTCTTGTCGGGACCGAAGGCGTCCGGACCATAGGCGGTGACGAGCGCGACCATGACAGCGGCGGCGACCAAGGCGCCCACGATGCCGCCAATGGCCTGGCCGACCCACTGTGCGCGCGGATTGGTGCCCAGCACGGCTCCGGCCTTAAAGTCGTTCATGACGTCGCCCGCAAGGCCGCACGCCACGGCCACGATGCCGGCGATAAAGAACAGCTTGACCTGCGCGAGCTGCGCGAAGGCTGCCACGATGAGCATGACGATGAGGCCAAAGATCTCCATGGGGTCGATGCCCGTCTGGCCGCAGCTCTGTGCGCTCATGATGGTGGTGACAAAGGTGAACAGCGTGACGATGACGGCCGGAACGGGGCCGAGGTCGAGCGCGATGGCAACGATCACGGCGATGGCTGCGGTGCCCAGGCCGATGATGCCGGCGTCGAGCTTAAGCGAGCCCGAGATGAGCGACTGCTCGTCGGTGTCGGTGGAGCTGTCGGCGGCAAGACCGCGGACGATACCGGCGACCTGCGGCAGGATGTCCTTGAGGACGACGGCGACGCCAAAGCCCATCATAAGGCCCATACCGAGGGACTTGACGATACCCTGCGCGGTCACAATATCGAGCAGGCCGGCAGCAGTGCCGCCAACGATGATGCCAAAGTTGCCCAGCAGCGCGCCGGCAAACCAGAAGGCGACGGGGGCGAAGCCCACGAGGAAGCCGATGGACAGCAGCATGGGCGAGTTGTAGATGGCAAAGGTCACGCCGGGGATATTGAGCGTGCACAGCATACTGGGCACCACGCCCAGGGCGTCGCGCAGCACGCTGTAGATGCCTGCGATGGCCATGGAGCCAAAGAGCTGCTTACCGGTCTTGCCGCCGGCCTCGGTAGCACGTAGGGTCTGAGCTGCGGCGTTGCCGGTGGGGAACTCCAGCGCGGCGTCCACGATAAAGTGACGGTGGATGAGCGCTGTCGCCAGAAGGCCCAAGATGGTGCCGGCGAGCGCCACGATAAACATGTCGAGCCAGCTGATCTGGTCGGCATAGCCCAACATCCAGGCGCCCGGGATGGTAAACGCCAGGCCGCCGGCGACCATGGCGCCCGCAGACATGATGGTGTGGGTGACGTTGGCCTCGTTGAGGCTGGCGTTGCCCATGAGCTTCAGGAAGAACAGCGAAATGACGGCAGCGAAAATGATCGGCCAGGGGAGGGCGCCCATCTTGAGGGCGGTATAGGCCGAGCTTGCCGTGATGATCACGCAGCCAAGGACGCCGATGACGACGCCGCGCAGCGTGAGTTGACCGCGCATCGAGGTGCGGTTCGAGGGATTGCTCATATAGAACTCCTTTGCGTATATCCGCTTCCCCCCGGGAGCGCCGCTACGGATACGGCGCGGGAAGTCGGGTTACCAAGGGCCGATGCGTGAGCTCGCGTACGACCGCGCATCAGTATAGCCGCAAGCTAGTCATTTTGGGATGACTGGTTTAGGTAGGCGATATACTGCTGGGCAGACGAAAGGAGCGCCGACGATGCTTAATGGCTGCGCATACATATTGACGGTCGACGTGGGCAACACGTTCATTCGCTTTGGCCTGTTTGCCGAGGATTCGGCCGCGGCACAGGAATGCCCGCTTGCGACGTGCGAGGTCACGACGCCGTCGAGCATCACGGCCGACGAGGCGCGCATGAGGCTCGCGCAGGTCATGGGCGCACTGGCAGCCGATGCGGGCATGCCGGGTGCGCTCGTTCCCGCAGCCGCAGTGCTGAGCTGCGTAGTGCCGGCGCTCGAGCGCCCGTGGAAGGCAGCGCTTTCCCGCACTTGCACGGGGCGCGTGCTCACCGTGGGACCGGGCCTCAAGACCGGTATGCCCGTGCACTACGACGATCCAGCAGAGATCGGTCCCGACCGCATCGCCGACGCCGTGGCGGCCCGTGCCGTCTACGGCTCTCCGTGCATCGTGATCGACCTGGGCACTACGACCAATATCGAGGTCATCGATGCGCACGGAACCTTTGTCGGCGGCGTCATCGCGCCGGGTCTGGCACTTGGCGCCCGCTCGCTTTCGGCGGCAGCAGCGCGCCTACCCCAGGTTGAGCCCTCGGCGCCAACGCATGTGATCGGTCGCAACACGCGCGAGGCCATGCGCTCGGGCGTGGTTTTGGGCGAGGTAGCCCGCATCGACGGCATGCTCGACATGGTGCTTGCCGAGATGCGCTCGACCAAGGCAGCGGGCGAGGGCAGCGTGCCCATCGTCATTACCGGCGACGATGCCGAGGCGCTCGCGGCGTTGGTCGGCCACAGCCTGACGGTAGACGACGCACTGACGCTGCGGGGTCTCGCCGAGCTGTACCGCATCAACCAAAAGCCTCGCCGCGTGTAAAAGTGAGGGCGCCGGTGGGACAAACGCCTCCACCTTTCACCTGCTACAATGGGTCAAACTATTGCGATTACGGAGGTGTCTGCCATGTCGGACGATCTTCATCAAACTTCGTCAGGCAAGCGCCTGGACGTCATTAGCTGGGACGAGTTCTTTATGAGCGTGGCCATCGCCGCGCAGCGCCGCAGCAAGGACCCCAACACACAGGTGGGTGCGTGCATCGCCAACACCAACCACCGCATCCTTTCGGTGGGCTACAACGGTACACCCTCGGCGCTCAACGACGACTTTTTCCCGTGGGGTACGAGCGACGACCCGCTGCAGGACAAGCACAACTACGTGGTCCATGCCGAGGCCAACGCCGTGCTCAACTACCGTGGCTCGCTCAAGGACCTCGAGGGTTCCACGGTCTACGTCACGCTGTTCCCGTGCCACGACTGCGCCAAGATTTTGGCGCAGGTGGGCGTGGGCGAGGTTGTCTACCTGGACAACAAGTACGCCGACACCGATGATGGACGCATCAGCCGCCGCATCCTCGACTCCTGTGGCATCAGCTACCGCCAGGTTATCGTCGATGTTCACATCGGCACCGAGGGGCAGGCTCAGCAGTAGCGCGTGGCAACGCCAGCTGGCGGCAAAACAGCCAAAAGAGACCCGTCCCAAATTGACCGCTCGTGAAAGTCGTGTCCGCACGCATGGCTGGCGCCTAAGCGGGTACATGGCTGTAGTAACATAGCCCCTGTCCGCGGGCGTGCCCGCGTTATTGTGAGAAAGGAGCCCCTGTGGCTGTTAACGAAGAGCTGCTTAAGAAGGTTCTTGAAGAGATTCGCCCCAACCTGCAGGCCGATGGCGGCGATATGGAGTATGTGGGCGTTGACGACGAGGGCGTCGTCAAGCTGGAGCTGCAGGGCGCTTGCGCCGGCTGCCCCATGAGCTCGCTGACCCTGTCCATGGGTATTGAGCGCATCCTGAAGGAGCATGTGCCCGGCGTTACCCGTGTCGAGCAGGTCAATGCCTCCGGCGAGACCGACGACCTGTACGACGAGTACGCGCCGTTCTAAGATGCGAAAGCTGCGGACGGTACGCTCCGCATAGACGTTACGTCCAAATATGCGGCTGCGAGCGTAAGGCCCGCGGCCGCATTTGTATGTAGGGAGCAGGGGGATCGATATGCTCAACGACCTCTACCATATGCTTGATCCCGTCGCGATCGCGGCGGGGCCCATTACGATTTACTGGTATGGTCTGGCCTATGTGGTCGGCGCCCTGCTCACGGCGGTCGTCATGTACCGCACGCAGCGTCGCTGGGGCTTTAACATCACGATTGACGACCTGACGAGTGTCGTGGTCGGCGTGGTTTTTGGCCTCATTATCGGTGCGCGCCTGTTTTACGTCGTCTTTTACGGCGACGGCTACTACTGGGCGCATCCGCTCGAGATCTTTGCCACCAATGAAGGCGGCATGAGCTTCCATGGCGGCCTGGTGGGCGGCATCATCGGCGGCGTGCTCGTGTGCCGCATGTACAAGCTCGACGCCTGGACCATCGCCGACCTTGCCGTCATCGGCGCGCCGCTGGCCTTGTGCCTGGGACGTTGCGCCAACTTCGTCAACGGCGAGCTGTGGGGCAAGCCGACCGATCTGCCCTGGGGCGTGATCTTCGGCGGCGCCGCGGGCGATATGCCGCGCCATCCCTCCCAGCTCTACGAGGCATTCCTAGAGGGCATTGTGCTCTTTTGCATCTTGCAGGTGCTCAGCCGCAAAAAACCGCTGCTGCCCCAGGGCACGTTTATGGGCGTGTTTGTGATGGGTTACGGCATCGTCCGCTTCCTCATTGAGTTTGTGCGCGTGCCCGATGCCCAGCTGGGCTATCTGCTGGGCGGCGTCATCACCATGGGTCAGCTGCTGAGCCTGCCGCTCGTAATCGCAGGACTGGCGCTCATCATCTTCGCCCGACACCGCAATCGCCCCCAGCGCATCTACCTCGACGCCTAGCCACCACATACCACCACAAGGGGGACAGGCACCTTTGTGGTGGTTTTGCCGGGCAACGATGACAGAACCGTAACGTTTCCCCAGATAAAACCTGCCAAAATAAACCTGTCCCTTTTTGGCAGGTTTCTAGAAAGGCTATTCGGACTGTGAAGGATTCTGACCTCTCCGCAACGGCTGCGCGCGACGCCGCCCGCATCGTTTGGTTTAAGCGCTATCCCGCCAAGCAGACGCTCATCGCATTTTTGCTCGCGCTGTTGGCGACCACGGCGTTTTCCATCGATCCCGCCCCGGTGTCGAGCGACGCAGTCTTGGCAATTGACCCCAAAGCCTCGGGCATGCTGTACGTGTGCTACGAGGTGCTCCTCTCGTTTGCCGGCCATACCGACGCAGTGATGCTGCTCGCGCTTGCCTGTTTGCTCACGCTGCCGTTTCGCTATGTGTTCTTTGGTCGCGGTGACGCTTGGCGCCCGTCGGTCGTGCTGCCATCGCTGTTCTTTGCCGTCTGCATGGTGTTCGGCCGTAGCTACGACCTTGCCGATTCGGCAGAGATTGTGCTGGGCGACAAGGCGCGCGTTATCTGCGCCTGGATTGGCGGCGCGGGCTGGATGCTTCTGGCGATTGTGGCCTTCTATCTGGCTTTTGAGTTTTTGGATTGGTTGAGCTCCCGCCGCATTCCGTTTTCGGAGACCCACTTTGGTCGCGTGTGGCGTGTTGCCCACGCCGTGCTCTCGGTCCATCCCTTTGTCGGGCCGTTTCTTGTGCTCATGATTGCCTGGGCGCCCACGCTTATCGCCTCGCTGCCCGGCCTCTTTATGGGAGATACGGGTGCGCAGATCCGCCAATGGTTCAACTATCCCAACGGCACGAGCGACTACCTGCGCCTGCTTAACCCCAACGTGCTGCTCAACGGCCATCATCCGGTGGTGCACACGGCCATCATCGGCTCGTGCGTGCAACTGGGGCTTTCGCTGTTCAATAGCGCCAATGCGGGCCTTGCCATCTACACTTGTGCCCAATTTGTCATCACGGCCGCCTGCATGGCCTATTCCATATCGTCGCTGCGCAAGCTGGGCGTGAGCCTGCCGGTCCGTGGCGTCACCTTGCTGTTCTTTGCGTTTATGCCGATGTTCTCCAACTATGCGGCGCTGCTGACCAAAGACGTACTGTTTGCCGATGCGTTTTTGGTGCTGCTCGTTCAGACCGTCAAGCTCGTGGCATGTGGCCTGCCCCGTCGCGATGCCAATGCCAAGCGCGCGGGCGAACAGGCGCCTGTGCTCTTTGCACGCCACGACTGGCTGCTGCTCGCTCTGGGTGCCATGGGTTCCACGTTTTTGCGCAATGGCGGCCTGGTGTTTCCCCTGGCGGCCTGCGTGATTGCGGCGGCGTTTTGCGCTTGGGACGCGCATATGGCCCGTCGCGTGGCCAAACAGTCTGGCGTCACGCCCTCGTATGCCACGCCACGCTTCCGCTGGGTCGGCGTGCTCGCGGTGCTTGCGCTCTGCCTTGTCTCCAACATGTATTTCACCAAGGTCTTTATGCCGGCACATGACATCACGCCTGGTTCCAAGCGCGAAATCCTCTCGATTCCGTTCCAGCAGACGGCTCGTTTTGTCCAAAAGCACGACGGCCTTAATTCGGGCGTTAACCCCAAGATCAAAGACGATGGCACGATCGAGGAAGCTCCCTGCGACGGCTTGGTGACCGATGAGGAGCGCGCTGTGATCGATCGGGTGCTTAAGTACGAGAACCTGGGCCGTCGCTACAACCCCGACAAGTCGGATGCCGTCAAAAACTGCTTCAATGAGTACGCCTCGCAGGAGGACATCAAGGCCTATTTTGAGGTGTGGGCCCAGATGTTCAAAAAGGACCCCGAGTGCTACATCTCGGCGCTCGTCAATAACTACTACGGGTACTTCTATCCGAGTGCTCGCGATGCCTGGGTCTACAGCACGGCGCGCAGTGCCGAGATCATGGCGAAGCCCGATAACCTCAAGTACTTTGACTTCCATCCGGTCGATAGCAAGGCCGTGCGTTGGTGCGACCACCTGATTAACCTGTACCGCGTGGCGGTGCAGCGCATCCCGTTTATCTCGCTCACCATGAGCTCGGCCACCTACGTGTGGATCATGATTTCCGTAGTGGTCTACCTGTTGCGCCGCCATTCGTGGCGCGCGCTGGCCATCTGGATGCCGCTGCTGGGCGTGCTCGCCGTGTGCCTGATTGGTCCATGTAACGGGTCGACCTACATGCGCTACCTGTACCCGGTCATTGCATGCATGCCTTTCGCCATCGGCGCCACGATCACCCGCAGCGACCGCCTGTGGACCTAACCAAAGATTGGCGCATTGGGGTCAGGCTGCTTTGTGCCAAGGGGCTGCATCATCACGACGCCTTCATTTTGGGGTTTATCTTGCAGGCCGGTAGGTATATCATAACGACGTTTGTTTATATTGCCCGAGCATTCGCGCTGGGCTTTAGGTCGAAACCGATAGGAGACACGTATGTCCGGACACTCTAAGTGGGCCACAACCAAGCATCGTAAGGGCGCGCAGGACGCCAAGCGTTCCGCCCTCTTCTCCAAGCTCAGCCGCAACATCACCGTTGCTGCCCGTCTCGGCGGCGACCCGCTGCCCGAGAACAACGCCAGCCTCGCCGCTGCCGTTGCCAAGGCTAAGGCTCAGTCCATGCCTAAGGACAAGATCAAGTCCGCTATCGATAAGGCCTTTGGTTCGGGTGCCGATGCCGCCGTCTACGAGAACATCGTGTACGAGGGCTACGGTCCCGCCGGTGTCGCCGTCTACGTCGACTGCCTGACCGACAACCGCAACCGTACCGCCGCTGATGTCCGTTCCGCCTTCTCCCACGCTGGTGGCAACCTGGGCACCTCCGGCTCCGTTGCCTTCCAGTTTGAGCGTAAGGGCCAGATCGTCGTCGCCAAGGAGATCCTGGACGAGAACGCCAAGAAGGAGACCATGATCGCCAACGGCGCTGCCGGTGACGAGGATGAGTTCATGATGGCCATCGCCGAGGCCGGTGGCGAGGACTACGAGGACGCCGGCGAGGAGTGGATCGTCTGGACTGCTGCCAACGACGTTATGGCTGTCTCCAAGGCGCTCGAGGAGCAGGGCGTCCAGGTCAAGGGCTCCGAGACCACCATGGTCCCGACCACCCCGACCGAGGTCTCCGGCGCCGATGCCAAGAAGGTTCAGCGCCTCATCGACCGTCTTGAGGAGCTCGACGACGTCCAGGATGTTTACAGCACCATGGACATGACCGACGAGGTCATCGCTGCCCTCGAGGAGGAGTAGCGCCCGCACGGGTTAAGCCGTGCATATCTGGGCATAATGAAGCGAGCATGCAAGCCTCGTGGAATAGATGAGCCGGATCCGCGTGCGTAGAGCACCGGACCCGGCTCTTTTATAATGATGCGAACCGTTTTGCATTTCGAGAGCCGAGATTTGAAGGGAGCGCCGCGTGCGCGTACTCAAACGAGCCCTAGCGATTGTGTATCTTGCCACCGCCATCGTGGCGCTGGGTACGCTTGTCTGCCAGTTTTGGGGGCCGTATACGTATCGCTTTATGCTGCTGATGCGCGACCCCATGCCGCGCATTGTCGTGACGGCATGCGGCGGAGTTGTGGCGATCGGCGTGCTGGTAAGCTTCTTCCGCCTGATGTTTGCCCGTCGCGAGCCGTCCTGTGTGCATCCGGCGGGGGAGCGCAATATCGAAGTCACCCTTGCGGCGCTTTCTTCGTGTGCTAGGGCTGCTGCCGAGCGCGACGACCGCGTGATGGTCGAGCATGTCGAGGCCCGCGTCCAAGGCCCCGACGATTCGCACGTCCGATTTAAGGTCGAGGCTATCGCGCTTGACGATAAGGACGTGGCATCTCTGGCTACCGCGATGCAGCAGCGCATCGAGGAAGCTTGCGACACCATGCTCGGCACGCCGGGTACGACCACGCGCGTCCGTTTTTTGCCGTCCAAGACTACCGTCCAGACCGTGGAGGTTTCCGGTGAGTGATACCAATCAAGATAAGACCGCTCGTACGCCGCGCCTGACGATTGACCAGAGCGCCACGCCGGCGAGCGAACCTGTTGATTCCAAAGCAGAGGCAACTGAGTTACAAGACGCGGCGGCCGCGGATTTTGACGAGGCTATGGGTCTCATCAAGGGTACGGGCGCTGCCATCTGGAGCTATGCTGTGCGTCATCCCAACACCACGCTCGGTGCCGTCGCTGGCTTTATCCTTGCCGTGTTGGTGCTCACGCTCGGCCTGTGGGACACGCTCGTCATTGCATTCTTCGTGCTGATCGGCGCCGTGATCGGCCAAATTCGCGACGGCGAAAACGGGATCGTCAACTTCTTCGGCCGTCTGTTTAGCGGCCGCTAATATGTATCCGACTGTCGCATCCGCGGCAGGCATAAGGAGGAACCATGGCTTTTAATACGAAGGTCGATGTGGCCGATACCGAGCTCGAGGCAGACGAGACCGTCGCCGCCGAGGCGGAGGACGTAACGCTCGAGGACGAGGCACTCGTCGAGGCCGAGTCCGATGCGGACGAGGACAACGAGGAGATGGACGAGGAGGCGGACGAGTCCGAGGACTCGCTGACCTATTCCAACGGTGTGATCGAGAAGATCGTCGCCATGGCCACCCGCGAGGTTCCGCACGTTCTGGGCATGAAGGGTAACCTCATGCACTTTGTGCAGGAGCAGTTTGGTGCCGAGAATCTGACCAAGGGCGTGACGGTCGAGGTCACCGATGACAATCGCGTGGTCGTCAACATCTCCGTCATTATCGAGTACGGCGCCTATGCGCCCGCGATCTTCGACGATGTCAAGGCACGTGTCACCGAGCGCCTTGCCGCGATGACTGGCCTTGAGGTGGCGGGCGTCAACCTGCGCATCGAGGATGTCATCACCCCCGAGGAGTACGAGCACCGCACCAGCCAGCACGAGTAACCTTCCAAAAAGGGACAGGTTTGTTTTGGCAGGCTTTATCTGCGAAAACGTTAAACGGCCGACCGCGCAAGCAAAAGCGTGGCCGGCCGTTATTTGTATGCCCCCCCGATGTAGGCATACCGCTCGTCTAACTAGGGGTTGCAATCGTCGCGTTCCGCGTTACCCTAATGGGCGCATTGTTTCCAAATTGTTAACGAGGGGTTGCCGTAATGGCCGACGAGCACGAAACAGAAAGCAAGGCATGGGCGATTGAGGCCGCCGCGGCAGAGGCGGCATCACGTGCTGCCGAGGAGATGCATCGTCCTCCCGTGGTGCCGATGGAGCGCGTGGTCGATCGCACCGATATCGAGCGCGGCGAGCGTGCCGGTCAAAAGCGCAGCCAGGAGCCGGGCTTCCCGCGCTTTTTTGCCGAGCTCAATCTGGGCCTGATTCTTACGGCCTTTGCCATCGTTGCGTTTAAAACCCCTAATCACTTTGCTTTTGGCGGCACCTCGGGCGTGTCGGTCATTCTGTCCACGCTGTTCCCGACCCTGCCCGTCGGCGTCTTTATGTGGATTATCAACGCGGTTCTCGTCGTTTTGGGCTTTATCTTTTTGGAGCGCAAGGCAATCCTGTGGAGCGTCTTCGCCTCGTTTGCGTTGTCCGCCTATGTTTCGCTGTTTGAGCTCTTTATCCCGACCGATGTCTCTCTGACGGGTGATATGTGGCTCGACCTGTGCTTTGCCGTCATCTTGCCGGCGCTCGGCAGCGCTATTGTCTTTGACATCGGCGCCTCGACGGGTGGCACGGACATTCTCGCTATGATCCTCAAGCGCCGCACGACGCTCGAGATTGGCCGTGCCCTGCTGCTGGTCGATATCGGCATCGTGACCATAGCGGCCTTTTTGTATGGCCCGCGTGTCGGTCTGTATTGCGTGCTCGGCCTGTTTGCCAAGACACTCGTGGTCGACAAAGCCATTGAGAGCATTCACCTGCGCAAAGTCTGCACGGTCATTTGTTCCGAGCCCCTTAAGGTCGAGGAGTTTATCGTCAAGCATCTCAACCGCACGGCGACCATCAGCCGCGGCTACGGTGCCTTCTCGGGCAAGTGCGTGACGGTGATCATGAGCGTGCTGAGCCGTCGCGAGGCCGTGCAACTGCGCCGCTATGCGCGCGAAGTCGATCCGGGTGCCTTTATCACGATCGTCGACAGTTCCGAGATCGTCGGCAAGGGTTTCCGCGGCACGAACTAGCGCGGACACACTCATCAAACAATCGAAAAGCGCCTCGCGCGTTGCAAATGCGTCATCTAAGAGTATTTGTCCTCACATTGGGTGATAATGATGCCAAAGACATCGTTTGCGATCCAGGTGATTCGCTCTAGATACGAAGGGATGATTTCGATGTTCTGTTCGCAGTGTGGCGCTCCTATGGGCGATAACGACAAGTTCTGCGGCGTGTGCGGTGCTCCTAATGCTGGTGCTGTAGCTTCCACCCCTCAGGGTCAGCCTCAGCAATATGTCCCTCAGCCTCCCATGAGCGCGTCCAAGGGCTGTGTGGCTCAGGCGTTTGAGGATATGACCAAGACTCCGGGCGTGCTGCAGCGCGTGTGCCAGATCGCTTTTTTGCCGGCGCTTATCTGTGTCGTGTCGGTGCTCGTGCTGTTCATCCCCGTTATCGGCGGTATTGCGGCTGCCATCGGCTTTTTGGCTGCCTACGTGGCGAGCGTATGCGGTTCGGGCTTTGGCATCGAGTGGGGTCGCGATCTGTCGCTTAAGATCGATGACGGCATGGATCGTCCGTTGATGCGTTCCACGTCGTTTGGCCTCGGAGTCTTTTCGAGCGTTATCTCGGTCGTGCTCGAGGTTATCGCTGCCATTCCCGTGATCGGTGTAGTGCTTTCGCTGGTGGAGGGCGTGGTAATTGGCGCGGCGGGCTCGTATTCGTATTACGGCTCTTATGCGCTCGAGGCTGCGCTGTTTGGCTCGCTTGGCTTGCTCGTTCTGGCTATGATTGCCACGGCGGTCCTGGGGGTCTTCTTTAAGATGTTCGCCGACATTGCCGTGATGCACTTTGCGGTGACCGGTCGCGTCGAGAGCGCGTTTTCGCTCGATAAGGTTTGGGCGGCCTTTAAGAACAACAAGACCAAGCTGTTCTGCGCTTCGTTCCTCCCCGAGTTTTTGACGGGCTTGGTCGCCAACGTTGTCACATGGATCTTGACGGTTGTCTTTGGCGCCATTGCCTCTGTCGGTATGTATAGCTACTACTATCGTCCTACGGGTATTGAGGCGATTGTTACCGGCGGTGGCATCACGCTTGTACTGTTCCTGGTGCTGATCGCGTTCGTCACCGTATTTCTTACGGTCTTTGGCAAGATGCTCAAGCACCGTGCCGTTGGCTATTGGGTTGCACGTTATGCAAGCGAGTGGGCCGACGAGGACAAGGACGACGTCCTGACTTTTGTATTGCCCTTCGAGAAGAAGTCCGCTCCCTCGGGTTACAGCGCTCCGGATGTCGCGCCTGAGCCCGAGCCCAAGCCTGAGTCGGCACCTGCACCCGAGACCGCGTCTGCGCCCGAGCCCGAGCCCGAGCCTGAGCCGGCGCCTGTGCCTGAGCCGGAGCCGACACCTGCACCTGAGCCGGCGCCCGCGCCCGAGCCTGAGCCTGAGCCTGAGCCAAGTTCCGACGAGGACCCTCAGGACGAGTAGCCATGCCGCCTGCCATTTGGGGACGGGGTAGAAATAGCGCTTGACAAATGAGCGGGGGCGGACGTTTCGACACGTCCGCCCCCGCTTTGCTTTAGCCAGGTTGTTATGGATGGGTGTGAAGACTACTCGTCGTGCTTATCCTCGTGACGAGCGGCGGCGCGGGCTTCGTGGATGCCCTTGATTGCGGCATGGCGAGCCGTGCGGGCATCATGGATGGCGTCGCGAGCCTCGGCGGTCGTCGCCTTGGCAGAGCGTAACTTGGCGGCCAGATCGGGGTTGGTTTCGGCGACCGCGGTGATCGCGGGACCGTCGAGCTCCTCTTGCGTGGGCTCGGCCAAAAAGTCGATAGCATACTGGGCTGCCACCATGGAGCCCTTGGCCAGCACGCTCTCGTCGATCTTGTAAAAGCAGGAATGTTGGGCGTACGTGGCGCCAATCTTGGGGTTGCGCGTACCTACAAAGGCGAGCACGCCCGGTACGCGGCGCAGGTACTCCGAAAAATCCTCGCCCGAAAGCGTGCCGCGATAATGGCCTTGACCGGCGGGACCCAGACACTTAATTACAGCCTGACGGCAGCGCTCGCTCGAGCCCGCGTCGTTTTCGACCTTGTAGTTGGCGATGGTGTAGTCGGTGAGCTCTGCCTCGGCGCCCAAGGCGGCCGCGGTATGCTCCACGATGCGGCGCATAAGTTCCGGCATTTCCTCGTGGGTTGAATCTCCGTAGGTGCGCACCGTGCCGGCGAGGTAGGCCGTGCCGGCGATAACGTTGCGCGCGGTGCCGCCATGCAGCTCGCCGACGGTGATGACGGCCG
Organism: uncultured Collinsella sp.; assembly: GCA_900544645.1. GTDB lineage: Bacteria > Actinomycetota > Coriobacteriia > Coriobacteriales > Coriobacteriaceae > Collinsella. The sequence goes on along the minus strand of UQWG01000001.1, from coordinate 6,061 downwards.
GCTCGTAGGGGCTTATCTCGCGCGAGACGATGGTCTGCAGGGCGTTGACAATCTCGGCGGCAACCATAACGGCGTCGTGGCCGCGCTGGGGCATGGCTCCGTGGCACGAGGTACCGCGGACATCGATGCGGAACCAGTCGGTATTGGCCATGCGCGGGCCGGGCTCGCAGCTTACGGTGCCGGCGTCGACCTCGCTCCAGATGTGCGCGGCGTAGGCACCATCGACGCCGTCGAGCACGCCCGTGCCGATCATGAGTTTGGCGCCCTGGCCGTTTTCCTCACTGGGCTGGAAGACGATGCGGACCTCGCCGTGGATGTCGTCTGTCATATGGCGCAGAATCTGCAGCGTGCCGAGCATCATGGCGATGTGGCAGTCGTGGCCGCAGGCGTGCATGCAGCCCTCGTTGACGCTGGAGAAATCCTCGCCGGTCTGCTCGGTGACGGGCAGGGCGTCGATATCCGCACGCAGCAGGATGCGGCGGCGCGGCGTGCCGTCCTCGCGATAGGCGTCGGGCGCGGTGCCGCGAAGGGTCGCCACCAGGCCCGTCTTAAGGGGACGCTCGTAGGGGATATTCATGGCGTCGAGCTGGTTGGCGATGTCAGAAGTCGTGCGCTCTTCGGCGAGGCTCAGCTCCGGGTGCTTATGGAAGTGCCGACGCTGCTTAATGATGTAGGGTTCAAACTCGGCGGCGATATCTTGGATGGCTGCGGTGACGTCGTCAGCCGCGCGAGCCTCGGTCGCCGCCATAATCTGCTGTGCCTTGGTCTTCGTCATGGTCGATTTGCTCCTTACTGGTTTATCGCAAAATCGTACAGGCTCTTTCCAGTATGCCACCTGCCGCTAGGGCTGGTAAAGTTGCCGTTTGCCGCTTGGGGTTTTGTTACAAGGGCGGGGGAGTACACTCGGGGGTGTTGAATTTCCTGCCAGAAATGGGGATGCCCATGCAACATATCGATCGGATTATCCGCTCCAAGAACGTCTTTACCGCGCAAGACGGTGTCGATACCGCCCGCGAGCTGGCGATTGCCATCGCAAGCGACCGTATCGTCGCAGTCGGTGCGCCCGATGACGTGATCGCCGCCGCTCCCGCCGCCACGTCGGTTATCGACTACGGCGAGCAGTTTGTCTGCCCCGGTTTCCATGACGCTCATCTGCACTTCTTCCATACCTCGGTTGGCTCCTCGCCGTACATGCTCATGGACATGGGCACGTCCGAGGCGGCGCTGGTGCAACACGCACTCGAGTTTTCCCAGGACCTGCCCGACGACGCTTGGGTTGTGACGCAGGGCTGGCGCGACTACCGTTGGGACCCGCCCGAGCATCCTACCAAGGCGTCGCTCGATGCGGCATTCCCCGATCGTCCCTGCGTTATGTATTCGGGCGATGGGCACACGCTTTGGCTCAACAGCCGTGCACTCGAGGCGCTCGGCGTCACGCGCGACAGCGAGCCGCCAGCGGGCGGTAGCTACGACAAAGACGCAAACGGCGAGCTCACGGGCATTGCTCACGAGGCGGCTGCCATGCAGCTGTTGCCGCGCTGCCTTGAGTGGCTGGGCGAAGATCGCATCGCAAGCGCCTACGCCGATCAAATGAGGCGCATGGCCGAGCAGGGTATTACCTCGATCTGCGATATGTCGCTCATGCCCATGCCGGGCTGCGATTTTATCCGCGACGATGTCTACGACAAACTGCAGACGACCGGCAAGCTGGGCATTCGTGCCCATCTGTTCCCCACGCTGCTGGATGACCAGTCGCGTCTGGAAGAGCTGCAGGTACGTTATGCGAACAACGCGCTGCTTTCGGCGCCGGGTTTTAAGCAGTTCTTCGACGGCGTGTCGAGCGAACACACGGCATATCTCACCGAGCCCTATACCAATCCGCGCTTCCCGGGCGACCAGGGCCGTCTGACGGTTCCTGTCGAGCGCATGCGCAAGTTGGTTCTGGCGGCAGCCGAGCGTGGCCACACCGTGCGCATCCACGTTATCGGCGACGGTGCGATTCATGCCGCGCTGGATATCTTCGAGGAGGCCGCCGACCTGTACGGCCTGCCCCAGCACGGCCATAACACACTCGAGCACCTGGAGAACCTTCTGCCCGAGGACATCGACCGCCTGCGCAAGCTCAACGTGGTTGCTTCGAGCCAGCCCTGCCATATCACGCTCGACCCGGGTGGTCCGGAGCGCGATCTGGGCTTGGAGCGCAGCCGCATCATGTGGCCGTTTGCGACCTATAAGCAGCGCGGCATCCGCCAAGCCTTCGGCACCGATAGCCCCATCACAGCCGTTACCAGCATGAACGTGCTCTACACGGCTATCACGCGCCAAGACCCCAAAAGCCACTGGCCCGAGGGCGGCTGGTTGCCGAGCGAGCGCATCGATGCGGCAACAGCCTTGCGCAACTACACCCTGGGCAGCGCCTATGCAGCGGGCGACGAGCAAAACCTCGGCAGCTTGGAGCCCGGCAAGTATGCCGACCTGGTAGTCCTGGACCAAAACCCGCTCACCATCGACCCCCAAGAACTTCAAGCCACCAAAGTCCAAGCCACCTACCTGGCAGGCAACTTGATTTACGAGCGCTAACCCCACATCCCACCCCTCAGTTGCGGTGAAATAGTCCCTAAAATCGGCCTTCAAGCCCAAAAACAGGAACTATTCCACCGCAACTTAAAAGAGCGCGTCCCAACAACGTGCCCCCTATCTTGTGCATTCCATCCGCATCGCCATTTTGCTGCACTGACTTTTCTGAATGCCGGGCCCTAGTTAGTCAACCTGGCTCCCAGGGCGGACCGGAGGGCATGAAGTTTGTCGCGAGTTCCGCACGCAAAGGAAAGCACTTAATGTGCTTTCCGTCTTGCGCAGGACTGTAGAGCAGCAAACTTCATGCCCTCCGGTCCGCCCCGGGAGCCACCGCTAAGTTATCCCCCGGCATTCAGAAAATCTAAGTGCCAAAAAATAAGATTTTTTGACTCCGTGTTGTATAACCCGCCATTCGTGGGTACCATTCAACGCGTACGCAAACAAAAAGGGTTAATTCGCGTGGTATAACCGCGCGGCCCAAAAAGGAGGAGACAAGCATGTCGTCTTTGAAGCCGCTTGCAGATCGTGTTCTGGTCAAGCCCGACGAGGCCGAGCAGAAGACCGCTTCTGGTCTGTATATCGCCAGCAACGCTCAGGAGAAGCCGCAGCGCGGCACCATTGTTGCCGTTGGTGCCGGCAAGGTCAACGACAAGGGTGAGCGCATTCCCATGGACGTCAAGGTCGGTGACGTTGTCATCTACGGTAAGTTCGGTGGCAACGAGGTTAAGGTCGACGGCGAGAAGTATCTGCTCATGCGCGCCGATGACATCTACGCTGTCGTCGAGGCCTAGTCTCGTCAGAATCTCTGATTCGTCTTTGAACGCGCTCGTCGCATAGGACTCGGAAGCGGCGACGCGAGTCACATTTCTTTTGGAGGATTACCCACTATGGCAAAGAACATTACGTTCAACACCGATGCCCGCGCTAAGCTCGCCAAGGGCGTCAACACCCTGGCCGACGCCGTTACCGTCACCATGGGCCCCAAGGGCCGCTACGTTGCGCTGCAGCGCACGTTCGGTGCCCCGACCATCACCAACGACGGCGTTTCCGTCGCTAAGGAGATCGAGCTCGAGGACAACATCGAGAACATGGGCGCCCAGCTGGTGAAGGAGGTCGCCACCAAGACCAACGACACCGTGGGTGACGGCACCACCACCGCAACCCTGCTCGCTCAGGCCATCGTCAACGACGGTCTGCGCAACGTCGCCGCTGGCGCCAACCCGCTGGCCATCCGTCGCGGCATCGACAAGGCCGTCAACGCCGCCGTCGCCGAGATGAAGAAGCAGGCCAAGCCGGTCGAGACCAAGGAGCAGATTGCTTCCGTCGGTACCATCTCCGCCGGTGACCCCGAGGTCGGCGAGAAGATCGCCGAGGCCATGGAGGTCGTGGGCAAGGACGGCGTCATCACCGTCGAGGATTCCCAGACGTTCGACATCACCATCGACACCGTCGAGGGCATGCAGTTCGACAAGGGCTATGTCTCCGCTTACTTCGTCACGGATAACGACCGCATGGAGGCCGTGATGAAGGATCCGTACATCCTCATCACCGACCAGAAGATCTCCAGCGTTCAGGACATCATGCCTGTTCTCGAGGCTGTCCAGCGCGCCGGCCGTGGCCTGCTCATCATCGCTGAGGACATCGACGGCGAGGCCCTGCCCACCCTGGTCCTCAACAAGATCCGTGGCGCTCTCAACGTCTGCGCCGTCAAGGCTCCGGGCTACGGCGATCGCCGCAAGCGCATCCTCGAGGACATCGCCGTCCTTACCGGTGGCCAGGCCGCTCTGGACGAGCTGGGCGTGAAGGTCGCTGACATCACCGCCGATATGCTCGGTACCGCTAAGTCCGTCACCATCTCCAAGGACAACACCGTCGTCGTTGGCGGCGCTGGCTCCAAGGAGGCCATCGACGCCCGCATCGCTCAGATCAAGGGCGAAATGGAGAACACCACCTCTGACTTCGATCGCGAGAAGCTCCAGGAGCGCCTGGCCAAGCTCTCCGGTGGCGTTGCCGTCATCAAGGTCGGCGCTGCTACCGAGTCCGAGCTCAAGGAGATCAAGCATCGCGTCGAGGACGCCCTGCAGGCTACCCGCGCTGCTGTCGAGGAGGGCATTGTCGCCGGTGGCGGCGTCGCCTTCATGGACGCTGCTCCTGCGCTCGACGCTGTCGAGATCGATGACCCCGAGGAGAAGATCGGCGTCGACATCGTCAAGAAGGCTCTGACCGCTCCGGTCGCTACCATCGCCAAGAACGCTGGCTTTGAGGGCGCTGTCGTGGTCGACAAGGTTGCCGAGCTGCCCGCCGGCCAGGGTCTCAACTCTGCCAACGGCGAGTGGGGCGACATGATCGAGATGGGCGTCCTCGACCCCGTCAAGGTCAGCCGCGTCACCCTGCAGAACGCTGCTTCCGTCGCCAGCCTGATCCTCATCACCGAGGCTACCGTCTCCGATGTGCCCAAGAACACTCAGCTTGAGGACGCTATCGCTGCTGCCACCGCTGGTCAGCAGGGCGGCGGTATGTACTAAGGCCGACAAGGTCTAGAACTCCCACCGGGAATCCGGGGGCGTGACGGGGTTTCTCTCCGGAACGTCCTCGGACATGCAAAGAGGCTCCGCATCGCGCTTCGCGCTGCGGAGCCTCTTTGCGTCCTGACGCTCCTATTTGGCAAGGTGTTTTTTAGAATCCATTTTGCGCTCGGCCTCGAAGGCTTGCCTGTCCCAATCGAGCGGAAGTCCGGCCTCGACCCATGCCTCGTAGGCCCTCCTTATGGGCTTGACCTCCCTTTGGCCCCTCTCCAGCATCGAGATGTACTTCTCGCTGGTGCCCAGTATGGACGCCGCCCTCACCTGGCTGACCTTCGCCGCGCGCCTGGCCGCCACGAGCTCCGAGGCGTCCTCGGGCCTCCTGATCTCGTGCGGGCGCATCAGCGCCCGGTATGGATTGGCAACACCTATTTGGACGATTCCGGGAGGGACAGCCCCGCTTCCCTGAACTCGACCGGCGACATGTAGCCCAGCGTCGAGTGGATCCTGAAGTTGTTGTACCAGTGCACGTAGTCCGAGAGCTTGGCCCGTAGCTCGCGCGTCGTGCCGAACGTCTCGCGGTGGACGAGCTCGGCCTTCAGTATCCTGTTGGTCGACTCGTCGACGGCGTTGTCGTAGGGGCAGCCCTTGGCCGACAGCGACCTCTCTATGCCGAAGGCCTCGAGCATCAGGTCGATCTCGGCGTTGTCGAACTCGCTGCCGCGGTCCGTGTGGAATACCTCGATGTCCGAGATGGGGAAGGAGAGCGTCGCGAACGCCGACTTGACCAGCCGGGCGTCCTTCCTGGGCCCGGCGGAGTGACCGACGATCTCCCTGTTGTAGAGGTCGACGAGCAGGCAGACGTAGTTCCACGAGGCCCCGACGCGCACGTAGGTCAGGTCGCTGCATATATGGGTGCGCGGCGCCCTGCCGCCGAAGCCGCGCGCGACGACGTTGGGCAC